>DASSYC010000011.1:0-20887 GCA_035703465.1 Microbacterium sp.
CGGGCCTGATCAACGAGGAGTGGGACAACGCGTTCCTGGACCACCTGATCGCCGACCCGCTGGGCCTGACCGAGTGGCCGCACATGGAGTACGTCGACGAGGCGGGCTCCGAGGGCATCGAGCTGGTCGACTGGCTGATCGCCCGCGGCGCCATGGACGACCAGTTCGGCGGCGGTGCGCCGGAGGTAGACCACCGCTTCTACCACGTGCCCGCGTCGAACACCGCGGTGGGCCACCTGGTCATCTCCAACCCGGTCGCCGTCCCCGAGAAGGCCGAGACGCGCGAAGACGAGAAGGTTCCCGCCCACGTCTGAGCCGGCCCTCCTGAAGAGCCGACCCAGCCAGAGCCGACCCGCAAGGAGACATGAATGACCAACGACAGGGTTCGGGTAGCCGTCGTCGGCGCCACCGGCGCCTTCGGCAGGAAGCACCTGGACGGACTCGCTGAGATCGCCGACGCCGAGGTGACGGTCGTCAGCGGCACCTCGGCCGAGAAGGCGCAGGCCGTCGCCGACGAGTACGGCGTCCCGAACGCCGTCGTCGGGTTCGAGCCGGTGCTCGAGCGCGACGACGTCGATGCGGTCATCCTGGCCACCCCGACGCAGCAGCACGCGACGCAGACCCAGGCGGTTCTGGCCGCGGGCAAGCATGTCCAGGTCGAGATCCCGATGGCCGACTCGCTGGCCGACGCCGAGGCGACGCTGGCCGCCGCCGAGGCGTCGGACCGTGTCGCGATGGTGGGCCACACGCGGCGGTTCAACCCGTCGCACCAGTGGGTGCACAACCGGGTGACCGCCGGCGAGTTCGCCGTGCAGCAGATGGACGTGCAGACGTACTTCTTCCGCCGTACGAACACGAACGCCAAGGGCGAGGCGCGGTCGTGGACCGATCACCTGCTGTGGCACCACGCCGCCCACACCGTCGACCTGTTCGCCTACCAGGCGGGCAGGATCGTCGAGGCGAAGGCGATCCAGGGCCCGATCCACCCCGACCTGGGCATCGCGATGGACATGGGCATCCTGCTCAAGAGCGAGTCCGGTGCCATCTGCACGCTGTCGCTGTCGTTCAACAACGACGGACCGTTCGGCACGTTCTTCCGCTACATCGGCGACACCGGCACCTACCTCGCGCGGTACGACGACCTGTTCGACGGCAAGGACGAGCAGATCGACGTGTCGCAGGTCGCGGTCAGCATGAACGGCATCGAGCTGCAGGACCGCGAATTCATCGCCGCGATCCGCGAGGGTCGCGAGCCCAACTCGTCGATCCGCCAGGTGGTGGACTGCTACCGCGTGCTGGGCATGCTCGAGGAACAGCTGGCGTGAGGCTCCCGCGCATCGGCCTCGGCTGCATGTCACTGAGCCACGCCTACGGCATCCCGCCGTCGCCCGAGGAGGGGCTGGCGATGCTGCGCGCATCGCTCGACGCGGGCGTGCGGCTGCTCGACACGGCCACGCTGTACGGCGCTGGACGCAACGAGGAGCTCGTGGGCCGCGCGCTCGCGGGCCTCGGCTCGGCTGGCCGCGATGAGGTCGTGCTGGCCAGCAAGGGCGGTATGGCGCCGGTCGACGGCGTCAAGACGATCGACGGGCGCCCCGAGACGCTGCGCGGGCAGGTGGATGCCTCGCTACAGCGCCTGGGCGTCGACCACATCGACCTCTACTACCTGCACCGCTGGGACCGGAAGGTGTCCATCGCCGAGAGCGTGGGTGCGCTCGCGGAGGCGAGGGATGCCGGCAAGATCGGCGCCATCGGGCTCTCGGAGGTGTCGGTCGCCCGGCTGCGCGAGGCGCAGGCGGAGGCGCCGATCGCTGCCGTGCAGAACGAGTACTCGCTGTGGAGCCGCAACCCCGAGCTCGGGATGCTGGAGGCCACTCGCGACACCGGAGTGGCCCTCGTCGCCTTCTCGCCCGTCGCGCGCGGCTTCCTCGCAGGCTCCGTGGGGAACCCTGACGACTTCGCGCCGAAAGACATCCGCCGCAGCATGCCGCGGTTCCAGCCCGGCAACTGGGCGGTCAACGCCGCCCTGCTGCCCGCCTGGCGGGCGCTTGCGGCCGAAGCCGGGTGCACGCCCGCGCAGCTCGGGCTGGCATGGCTGCTGTCACGCGGCGACCATGTGGTGCCGATCCCGGGCACCACCAGCCCGCAGCATGCGCGGGAGAACCTGGCCGCGGCCGAGATCGTCGTCGACGACGCGATCCTGCGCCGCGCGGGTGACCTCATCGACACGGGCACCGTGGCGGGCTCCCGCTACAACGAGACGAGCTCGGCCGAGGTCGATGCCGAGGCCTTCGAGGACGCGACTCGGCGATGAGGGCGATCTCGTCGATGGCGACCCGCCATGTGCTCGCCGACCTCACCGCCGCCGCGAGCGCCGCCGGGCGGCCCGAGGTGCAGGTCGAGTCGGTCGGGGGAGTGGATGCCGCGCAGCGCGTGGCGGCGGGCGAGCCCTTCGACCTCGTATTCCTGGCCTCCGAGGCGCTGGGCCGACTCGCCGCCGCCGGGCATGTGGACGCCGCCACGGTCGCCCCGCTCGTGCTGTCGCAGGTCGCGGTCGCCGTGCCCTCCGGCACGGATGAGCCCGCGACCCGCCCGGAAGGCGCCGCGTTCTCCGACGCCGAGGGCGTTCGTGCGGCGCTGCGCGCGGCATCCCGCATCGGCTATTCCACCGGTCCGAGCGGCACTGAGCTTGTGCGCATGATCGACGACTGGGGATTGACGGCCGAGGTGGGCGACCGCCTCGTGCAGGCGCGCCCCGGCATCCCGGTCGCGCGGCTCCTCGCTGACGACGAGGTCGATCTCGGCTTTCAGCAGCTCAGCGAGCTCGTCGGACAGCGAGGGGTGCGCATCCTCGGGCTGCTGCCGCAGGACTGCGCGATCGACACGGTGTTCTCGGGGGCGGTCGCCACGGCGTCATCCGATGCGGAGGGGGCCCGCGGCATCCTGTCGTTCCTCGTCTCCGACGCCGCCGCGCCCATCAAGACGGCACACAGCTTCGGCACCCCCTGAGCTTGACGTGGGTCAAGGCGCACTCGCGCGATCGTTCATAGCCTGAAGGCGCATCGGTAGACCCCGTGAGTCAAGGAAGGGCATGAAATGGACACCGCACCCACCACCACCCACACCACCCTGCGCGCCGAGGGCTTCTCGTGCCCGTCGTGCGTGAACAAGATCGAGAAGCAGGTCGGCCGCCTCGACGGCGTCGAGAACGTGACGGTGCACTTCGCGTCGGGCCGGGTCGAGGTCGACCACGACCAGACTCGCGCACCCGTGGAGGACCTGGTCGCCGCCGTTGCGAAGGCCGGGTACCGCTCCGCGCCGTCCGCATTCTGAGAGGAGTCGACGACATGGCTTTCATCCGGCGCTATCGCACATGGCTGGTCCCGGTCCTCGCGGGCCTGTTGATCCTCGCGTCGTTCGCCGTCGAGCAGCTCGCCGGGGGCGCGGCGAACGCCGCCGTGGGCCCGCAGTGGTGGATCGACGCGGGCGCCCACGCCCATGGCTCGGGCAGCGAGTTCACGCTCGCGAACGCCCTCATGCTCGCCGCGGCAGTCGTCGCCGGCTGGGGCATCGTCGTCACCGCGCTGCGGGCCCTCACCGTCAAGGTGATCAGCATCGACCTGCTCGTGTCGATCGCCGCCATCGGCGCGATCGTCATCGGAAACTTCTGGGAGGCGGCGGCGGTGACCTTCCTCTTCGCCGTCGGGCACGCGCTGCAGGCGGCCACCGTGAACAAGACCCGCTCGGCACTGGCTGCCCTCGTCGCCGTCGCCCCCGACAGCGCAGTCGTGCTGCGCGACGGCGACCAGGTCGAGATTCCCGCGGGACAGGTCCGCATCGGCGAGATCGTGCTGGTCAAGAACGGCGCCAAGGTGCCGGTCGACGGGCTGGTGGTCGACGGCACCGGCGCGATCGATGAGGCATCCATCACCGGAGAGTCCATTCCCGTCGAGAAGAGCGCCGCTGACCGTGTCTTCGCCGGCACCGTCTCGCGCGGCGGGTTCCTGCAGGTGGAGGCGACCGGCGTCGGCGCCGACACCACCCTCGCCCGGATCATCCACCGTGTCGAAGAGGCGCAGGACGCCAAGGCGAAGACGCAGGCGTTCATCGACCGTTTCTCGAAGTGGTATACACCGGCGGTGATCCTGCTGGCCCTGGGCGCAGGGCTGATCACCGGCGATGTCGTGCTCGCGCTGACCCTGCTGGTCATCGGCTGCCCGGGTGCGCTCGTGATCTCGATCCCCGTGGCCATCGTCGCCGGCATCGGCCGCTCGGCCCGGCGCGGCATCCTGATCAAGGGCGGCGAATACCTGGAGACCTCCGCGAAGATCACCGCGGTCGCCGTCGACAAGACCGGCACGCTCACCGAGGGCCGGCCCGAGCTCACCGACATCGTCGTGCTCGATCCCGCGCTCGAGAGCCGTGACGTGCTGCGGTGGGCGGCCGCGGCGGAGGCGGGTTCGGAGCATCCTCTCGCCCGCCCCATCCTCGACACCGCGCGGCTCGAAGGCGTTGCCCCAGAGGGCGTTCCGGGTGCCGTGACTCCGGTGCCCGGAATGGGCATCGCCGCCGAAGTCGAGGCGCGCGTGGTGCTTGTCGGCAATGTGCCGCTGCTGGAGCGGTACGGAATCACAGACGAGGCCGGCGCCGCGCAGGCCGCCGCGAACCTGGCGGCCGCCGGCCGTACGCCGATGATCGTGGCCGTCGACGATGAGGTCATCGGCGTCGTCGCCGTGGCCGATGCTCTGCGATCCGACGCGGCCGAGATGGTGCGCCGACTGCACGCGCAGGGTGTCGAGAAGGTCGTCATGCTGACCGGCGATACGCGCCTGGTCGCCGAAGCCGTCGGCAGAGCCACCGGCATCGACGAGATCCATGCTTCGCTGCTGCCCGAAGACAAGCTGGATGCCGTGGCCCGCCTGCAGGCCGATGGGCACACCGTCGCCATGGTCGGCGACGGCGTGAACGATGCGCCGGCGCTTGCAACCGCCGACATCGGCGTGGCGATGGGGGCGGCCGGATCGGCGGTCGCCGTGGAGACGGCCGACATCGCCCTCATGGGAGACGACCTGCTGAAGCTGCCGGAGGCGATCGGTCTCGCCAAGCGCACGGTGCGGGTGATGCGGCAGAACATCGCCATCGCGCTTGTCACCGTGGTGCTGCTGCTGGCCGGAGTCTTCGCGGGCGGGGTCACCATGTCGGTCGGCATGCTCGTGCACGAAGGGTCGGTGCTGCTGGTCATCGCCAACGCCATGCGGCTGCTGCGGCGCAATAGACTCGAGGCACAGAAGATCGGACACACGCAGGAGCAGACATGGCTGGAATCGAGATCCACCGTTCACGCGAAGACGCCGTCGACCAGCGAGTGACCGAACACGCCGGTTCGCAGGCGTGCGCGTGCGGAGAGCACGACGAAGGCGTCCCCGAGCTCGACGTGCAGACGATCCCGCACGCGATCCGGCACGCGGCGATCTTCGGCGCGATCGAGTCACTGACCCCCGGCGGAGCGCTCGTGATCTCGGCGACGCACGATCCGGTGCCGCTGCTCACGCAGCTGGAGGCCCGTCACGGCGACGCGTTCCCCGCCGAGTACCGGCAGCGCGGGCCCGAGCGCTGGCGCATCCTCATCCGCCGCGCGGCCTGGTGACCCCCGACGCGCCCGGTGATCTGTGCGTCACACGGGTGCCGCTCTTCCAGGGACTCACTCACGAGCAGCAGCTCGAGGTGGCGGGCGTCGCCCGGCCGACCAGCCTTGAGCGGGCCGAAGACGCCTACTCCGCGGGTGCCGACGTCTCGCAGCTGATGGTCGTGCACTCCGGTCGGGTGAAGATCTCGCGAACCACCCCCGACGGCGGCGAGCAGATCCTGCGGGTGCTCGGCCCCGGCGACTTCATCGGCGAGTCATCGTTTCTCACCGGCTCGCGCCCTGACCACACCGCCACCGCCCTCGAGCCGGGCCGCATGTGCGTGTTCCGCCACGCCGACCTCGCGCGGCTCGTCGAGAAGCATCCGAGCATCGGACTTCGCATGCTGCAGGGCGTGAGCCGGCGGCTCGGCGAGACCGAGGCGCGGCTGGCGGCCGTCATCTCCGGCGACGTGAGCTCGCGACTGGCCGACTACCTGCTGTCGCTGCCGACGACCAGCGCGACCGGCGGCGCGCCCGAGGTGGTGCTGCCCATGGCGAAGAAGGACATCGCATCACTCCTTGACACGACGCCCGAATCGCTCAGCCGCCAGCTGCGGCGTCTCGGTGAGACCGGGCTGATCCGTCAGCGTTCAGGCGGCCGGGTGACGATCACCGACCTCGACGCGCTCACCGCCCTTGCGGGTGAGGGCTGAGCGTCAGGCCGAGACGACGGTGGCCGCACGTGCGGCGCCGCGGCGGTGGTGGGATTGGCCGCCGGTGCGTAGCCTGAGCGTTGCGATGTCGCATCCCATCATGTTCGACGACGACGACCCAGTGCTCGCACGCGTCCGAGAGATCGCGCTCGGGTACCCCGAGGCATCCGAGAAGGTCAGCCATGGGCGCCCGACGTTCTATACGCAGAAGGTGTTCTGCTACTACGGCGGATCGGTCAAGGTCGACGGCGAGTGGACGCGGCACGACCGCGCGGTGATGCTCCAGCCCGACCCCGGCGACGAGCCTGCGCTGCGGCAGGATCCGCGGTTCTGGATCCCCGGCTACCTCGGCCCCTCCGGCTGGCTCGGCATCGATCTCGATGACGACACCGACTGGACCGAGATCGCCGAACTCATCGACGCGTCGTACCGTGCCACGGCACCGCGACGACTTGTGCGCGGGCTCGACGCCTAGCCTCCTCACGCCCGCGCGGTGCGCAGCGGTGACAGCACGCCGATCAGCAGCGCGGCGGCGAACAGCACGATCACCGCGGCCAGGGCGACCGCGTCGCCCGCCCAGGTCGCCACCGCGCCCCCGCCGACAGCGCCGACGACGGCCATGGTGCGATTGGCCGACCGCATCGTGGCGCTGACCCTGCCGAGCAGCTCGTCAGGCGTCACGAGCTGGCGGTAGCTGAGCTCGTTCGCGTTCTCGAGTCCGCCCGCCAGCCCGTGCAGCGCCAGGGCGACGAAGACGATGCCGATGCCGAGGGCGCGATCCAGCGCGGGCGCGATCGAGACCAGCGCCCAGGCGACCGGATATGCCGCGCGCCCGGCGATGATCACCGGACCCTGCCCGAAGCGCGCGCCCGCCCCCGATGCGAGCGATGCGCCCATCAGGGCGGTGGCCCCGACGACGGTGAACAGCAGCCCGTAGAGTATCGGCCCGAATGCCATCGTGCGCAGCGCGAGCACCGCCAGGATCGTGAGCGCGGCAGCGTTGGCGACGAACCACACGTGGGTCGAGACGGCGAGCGGACCGAGGGAGGGATGCCGGTAGGTCGCCCGCAGCCCGTCCATCGCCTCCGCCGCGAGCCGGCGCCGCTGCCGCGGCATCCGCTTCTCGTCCATCCGGATTGTCGCCACCAGGACCGCATCGACGACGTAGGTGACCGCGTCGAGCGCGATCGTGAGGGGCGCGCCGAGCCAGCCGACCAGCGCCCCGCCCAGCGTCGGGCCGACCGTCTGGGCGGCAGCTTCGCCCTGGTCGAGCCGCGCGTTCGCGGTGAGCAGCCGCTGCCGCGGGACGATGCGGGGCAGCAGCGACTGCGATGCGGCGAAGCCGAACACCGAGAAGGCGCCGAACACGAGCATGAGCGCAGCGAGGATCCACACGTCGAGCAGCCCGAGCACCCAGAGCACGGGTATGGCCGCCAGAGCGGCGGCGCGACCCAGGCTGGCGATCACGAGCGTGGGCCGGCGACGCCAGCGATCGACCCACACTCCGGCGAGAAGCCCCAGCACCGCGTACGGCACGAACTGGGCCGCATTGACGATGCCGACCTGCAGGGTGTCGGCCCCGAGGACGTCGACCAGCAGCACCGGGAGGGCGACCGCTGTCAGCGCCGTGCCCATGGCGCTGAGGGTGCCGGCGGTCCAGAACCGTCCGAACGCGCCGGGTGCAGGCATCCCGTTCATCATCCCGTCGATGCTTGCACGTCCGCGTGACCGAGGAGCGCATGACCCGGCGTTCCCGCAGGGCGTATGTTGAGAGCAATCGCAACTCCGACCCGAACTGGAGGCCGTCATGGCGCTCGTCCCCGGAAACTCGCTGATCACCGCCACGCCCGAAGAGGGACGTGAGCTCGCAATCATGATCGCGCGGAAGACGATCGGCGCCATCCAGCCGGACGCCGAGGTGCGCCAGCAGCTCCGGCCCGGCTACGCGACCAACGCCGACTCGCTCACTGCGGCGGCACACGCGGTCGCGGTCGAGTTCTCCACGATCGCCGCGGCGAACAACTACTGGCGCGACTGAGCAGGCGGCTCCTGCGCGGCGTTGAATTCGCGGGCCACGTCGATCCATTCGAGCAGGCTCTGGTCGTCGGGCATCGTCGCCGCCGCGACGGCGAGCCATCCCGGACCCATGCTCGTGCGCTTCGCCCCCATCTCGGCCTGGCCCACGCCGTCGCGCAGCTGCAGGTCGGCGCTGCGGTCCGGGTCGACGCGCACGAGCAGGCCGCCGTCGCCCCAGGTGGCCACCAGCATCCGCCCGTTCACCATGAACGCGAGGCTGCCGAACATGCGCCTCTCCTCGCAGGTGGGCTCGTCGGCCAGCAGCGAGCGGACGCGATCGGCCAGCTCAGCGCGCTTCTCATTCATGGGCACTCTCGCATCCTGACAGACCCAGGCCAGCGAAACCCGCTGTGCACCGCCCAGTACGCTCGGTGCATGCCCTCGGCCGACGACCTGTTCGCACACGTCCGGTCGGTGCTCGACCGGCTGCGCGAAGCGGCTCGACCGACCCGGATGCTTCGCATCACGCGCCCGCCCCGCACCATCGCGTTCAGCCGGCGCGATGAGCGCCAGCCCGGGTTCGACCGCGCCGTCGCGGTGGCACGCGGGCACGGCTTCGCCGCAGCGGTGCGCCCCGTCGGCGGGACTTTCGCGCCGCTGCACGAGGGGAGCCTCGTCGTCGCCGAGTTCGGCTGGTCGCCGGACGGCGAGTGGCCGAACGAACGGTTCGACCGGCACGCGGCGCTGCTGGCCGAGGTGTTCGCGTCGTTCGGAATCGACGCGCGGCTCGGCGAGGTCGCCGGCGAATACTGCCCTGGCGCGCACAGCGTGAATCGCGCCGGGCAGGTGAAGATCAGCGGCACCGCCCAGCGCGTCTCGCGCGGTGCGTGGCTGGTGAGCTCGGTGGTGCAGGTGGGCCCGGTCGAGGGTCTGCGCGAGGTCACGGCGCGGGTGGCCGAGGCACTGGGTCAGGACGTGGATGTCGCCTCCATCGGCGCCCTGACCGACACGCTGCCCGACCTCACCATCGCCGAGGTCGCGGCCCGCATCGCAGAGCGCTTCGCCGCGGACGGCGTGGAGGCTGTAGACGGCGTGGCGGATGGCGCGGGCGACCCCGGCTGAGGTTCCCGCCTGCCTGACGGCAGCTCCGCTGCGTAGTCGGTGAGTGACCTCCGGTAGCCGTCGAGCGTCGGGACGAGCGCGAGCAGGGCGGTCCGCAGGGCATCTCCATACCGCTCTTGGTCGAACAGCGCCAACGCGAGGAAGGCCTGCCGCGCGTCGTCATCGACGCCCCCGGCGGGCATCGATTCGAGGATCGTGACGGCTTCGGCAGCGGCACCGACGTTGCGCAGCGTGCTCGCCAACTGGATGTGCACGCGCGCCGCCCGCTCGCCCTCGAGACCGGCCGCGATCGCCTGCCGGTACAGGTCGACCGCCTCGTGCTCCCGCCCCAGCGCGTCGTGCACGCCCGCCAGCTCGAACAGCGCGGCCGCGTCGCCGTCGGGCCGCTCGCCGACAAGTTCCCGCATCCGGGTGATGGCGCCGACCGGATCGGACTCGTCGAACTCGTCCGCGTAGAAGGCGTCGATCCTCTGATCCCAGTCGGCCGAGTTCATGGCTTCAGTCTCGCAGGCATCCTCGTCCCTGCGCGCTACCGCGGCACCGGCGCCTCCGCAAGCCCCTCCATGCCCCTTCGGCTGACGCGTAGCGTGCGAGCGACACGACCAAGGAGGCCCTCATGTCGAACCCACCCGGCCACTTCACCCCACCATCCGATCCGGAACGCGACGACGACGACTTCGATCCGGACGCCCCGTCGGACGAGCCGATCGACGACGACGACGACCGCCCCCTCGACCCCGACCTCGATGACGATCAGCTCGACAGTGCCGACGCCGACGAGCGCGCCGCCAGAGAGGGGACATTGCCGACGGACGACGACGAGGAGGATGCGTGAGTCGCCCGACCGACAGCGCGCCGATGTCGACACCGCTGGATGCCTGGCTCGACGCGCTCGCGCAGCCGACCGGGTCGCCGGGCGGCGGTGCTGCCTGCGGCGTGATGATCTGCATCGCCGCGTCGCTGCTGAACATGGTGGCCGGCTACACGCCCGATGACCAGCGCGCTGCGCCGGCGGGTGTGCGCGCCCTCGAACTCCGACAGAGCGCGCAGGCCGCTGCGGAACTCGACGGCGACCGCTCTGCGCGCCTCGGTGCCGCGCTCGGGCAGCCGGAGGGCCCCGAACGCGATCGTCTGGTCCGCACGGCGGCGATCGACGCGGCGGAGTCCTCGGCGAGGCTCGCCGGGATCGCGGCCGAACTGCGCGCTGAGCTGGCGCTGCTGGACGCGATCGCCGACCCGCAGGTGGCTGCCGACATCGAGGTGGCTCGAGCCGCGCTGGAAGCAGGGATGCAGGGCGCCGCCGCCAACCTCCGCGCGAACACCGCTCTCGCTCAGGCGCACCGCGAGCCGGACGACGATGCCGAAGGTGCTCTCGCCGCGCTCGCGGCGTCACCGGGGACCGCACCGCAGCTGTCGCTCGACGACCTCCTCGCCCTCGAGAAGCGCGGCTGGGATGCCCTGTGCGCCGGGACCGGGCACACGTTCTACGGCGACCTGATGACCGCCGAGGCGGTCATGGTGCTCAGCAGCGGCTGGGTCCTCGACCGCGCGGGCGTCATCGCGTCACTCGAAGACGCACCGCCCTGGGACGAATATGCGCTCAGCGATGCGCGCCTCGTGACAGCGGGTGACGACGCGGCCGCAGTGGTCTACCGCGCACGTGCGACGCGCTCCGGTGAGCAGCCCTTCGAAGCCCTGATGTCGAGCGTCTACCGACGCGTCGACGGCAGGCGGCGGCTGGTGCTGTACCAGCAGACGCCGACCGCCGAGCCGCAGTGATGCGCCGGCCGAGCGCGTAGCGTTGAGCCATGGCATCCCCCTTCGCCTCGCTCGACGAGTACATCGCCCTTCCCCGCATCGAAGCTCTCGCACTCTCGCCGGACGGCGCGCGTGTCGTGCTGACCGTCGCCACCCTCAAGAAGGACAGGACCGCCTACGAACGCTCGCTGTGGGAGGTCGCCGCCGACGGCTCCGGCACGCCCCGGCGCCTCACCCGCTCCGCCAAGGGCGAGGCCGGGGCGGCGTTCCTGCCCGGCGGCGATGTCGTCTTCGTCAGCGCCCGGCCCGACAGCGACGCCGAGGACGACGACGAGTCTGGCCAGCTGTGGGTGCTGCCCGCCGGCGGCGGCGAAGCCCGCCCGGCCACCCGGCTCGCCGGCGGCGTCTCGGGCATCGCGGCGACCGCCGAGGCATCCGACCTGCTCGTCCTCTCGGCAGACCTCCTGCCGTCCGCTGACAGCATCGAGGCGGATGCGAAGCTGCGCGCCGCGCGCAAGAAGCTCAAGGTGGCCGCCATCCTGCACGAGGGCTACCCGGTGCGCTTCTGGGATCACGACCTCGGGCCGGCCGAGCCCCACCTGCTCGCCCTCGACCTGGATGGACTTGCCGACACCATCGCGGCGGTCGCGGAGGAGGACGAGGAAGAGGGCGCGGATGGCGCTGACGACGAGAAGGATGCCGCCACGCCCTATCCTGCGACCCTTCCCCGCCCCGTCGACCTGACGCCGCGGCCTGGGCGCTCGGCCGACATCGCCGGCGCCGCCCTCACGCCGGACGGCGCGACCCTCATCGCGTCGCTGCGGGTGCCGGAGGGCCGTGACGCGCGATACAGCATCGTCGCGATCGACACCGCCGCCGGGACGCGCACCACGCTGTTCGACGAGCGCAGCACCTACTTCGAGGCCCCGGCGATCAGCCACGACGGCACGCTCCTCGCGTACGTGCGCGCCGGCTTCGGGTCGCCCGCCGGCCCGGCCGACGCCGAGCTGTGGGTCGCCGGCATCGACGGGTCCGACCCGCGACGCCTCGCCGACGGGTGGGACCGGTGGCCCACCGGCATCCAGTTCGACGCGGACGACTCGGCGCTCATCGTCACCGCCGACCAGGACGGTCGCGGGCCCATCTTCCGCATCCCGCTCGACGGTGACGATGCACGTGAGTCCGCCGAACAGCTCACGCACGACGACTTCACCTACACCGACGTGCGCGTCGATCGCGCGACCGGCGACCTCGTCGCGCTGCGCTCGTCGTGGGTCGCTCCGTCGCACCCCGTTCGCATCGCCCGCGACGGCACCCTGACACCGCTGGCCACGCCCGCCGCACTGCCCGAGACGCCCGGCACCATCACCGACGTGGAGACCGTCGCAGACGACGGCACCCGCGTGCGCGGCTGGCTGCTCCTGCCCGAAGGCGCCTCGGCCGACAAGCCCGCTCCGCTGCTGCTGTGGATCCACGGCGGGCCGCTCAGCTCGTGGAACGCGTGGAGCTGGCGGTGGAACCCGAACCTCGCCGTCGCCCGCGGCTATGCGGTGCTGCTGCCCGACCCTGCTCTGTCGACCGGCTACGGGCTCGACTTCATCGCGCGCGGCTGGAACAGCTGGGGCGGCGCGCCCTACACCGACCTCATGGCCATCACCGACGCCGTCGAGGCGCGCGACGACATCGATGAGACGAAGACCGCCGCGATGGGCGGATCGTTCGGCGGCTACATGGCGAACTGGGTCGCGGGGCACACCGATCGCTTCCGCGCCATCGTCACGCACGCCAGCCTGTGGGCCCTCGACCAGTTCTCCGGCACCACCGACAGCTCGTCGTACTGGCAGCGCATCTTCACGCCCGAGGGAATGGTCGAGAACGACCCGCACCGGTTCGTGCACGACATCCGCTCACCCATGCTCGTGATCCACGGCGACCGCGACTACCGGGTGCCGGTCGGCGAGAGCCTGCGGCTGTGGTCCGAGCTCAACGAGCACTTCGCCGCCGACGACGGCTCGATCGTGCACCGGTTCCTGTACTTCCCCGACGAGAATCACTGGGTGCTCAAGCCCCAGCACGCGGTCGTCTGGTATCAGACGGTGTTCGGGTTCCTCGGCCAGCACGTCCTCGGCCAGAAGTGGGAGCGGCCAGCGACACTCGGCTGACAGGCGCGCGGCCCCTCAGCGAAGCCGACGCAGGTCGCGCACGGCGGGGCCCTCGATGCGTGTGCCATCGGCGGCGAAGCGCGACGCGTGCAGCGGGCAGTCCCACGTGCACTCCGCGTCGTTCCACTCGAGCACCCCGCCCATGTGCGTGCACACGGCGCTCACCGCGCGCGTCACGCCGTCGACGGTCGAGATGGCGACGGGGCACCCCGCGCGATGAGCCACCACACCCTGACCCTCGGCCGGCCGCGCGACGGGGGTGCGGCTGGCCGCGGCATCGACCCAGCCGCCGACGAGATGACCGCCGACCCGGGCGTTCTCGGCCATCCCGCGACCGAGGTCGGCCGGCACCGTGATGCGCGTGCCGATCGCGATCATCCAGCGCGGGCGGTCGCGCCAGCGCGTGCCGCGGATCTCGGTGGCGATGCGCACAGCGGCAGCCGGTGCGTTCGTCAGCCCCCACTTCGCAAAGCCCGTCGCGAAACGGATGCGCCCGAGCCCGCGCGGCAGCGCCCCGGCGAACGGGATGAGATTGTGCGACTCGTAGTCCTGCGCCGACCAGCGATGCGTCTCCTCCGCGCCGGGGAAGTGCTCGCGCGCCCACGCGACGAGATCGTCGAGTTCGGCGGCCTCGCTGTCGGCACGACCGACCGGGTAGCCGTTGCCGCCCACGATGAGCTGGGCGAGGTCGGCGGGGCCGTCGTCGGGCGACACGGGGCGGATCGAGCGCGTCGGGCTGTCGACGGAGATGTACGAGCCGGCAAGAGGGGATGCCTCGGGCGGCAGCCGGAACGACACACACGACGAGCGCAACCCGCGCACCTTTGCGAAGTACAGTCCCCGGTCGAGGATCGGCGTTCCCGTGGCGAGCACGACATGCCGCGCGAACAGCGGCCCGGCTGCGGTGTGCACGCAGGTCTCAGGGCGCGCACGAGCACCCGTGACTCGGACGCCGGTGTGCAGCGTGCCGCCGGCGTCGAGGAACGCGCGGGCCAGGGCGTCGACGACGCGCACCGGGTCGATCATCGCCTGATCGTCGAGCGCGACGGCGCCCGCCATGGGGAACGGCATCGGGCCGAGGTCGGCGGCCGCCAGCATCCGTGCATCGAGACCCGCGTCGCGCGCTGCCGCGTGCTGCGCGCGCAGGGTCTCGACCCCCGCCGCCTCCTGCGCATACGCGTAGTCGGTCGTGCGCGTGTAGGGCACGCCGGCGCTTTCGGCGAACGCGAGCAGCCAGTCCTGCCCGGCGCGGTTGGCCTCGACATAAGCGCGCACGAGCGCCGCGGGGTGGTGCCGCGCGATGAGCGCGAGCCGGTCGCCCTGCAGCAGCGACAGCTTGCCGGTGTTGGCGCCCGACGTGCGCGCGGCGACGTCGCCGGTCTCGACGACGGCGACGTCCAGCCCGTCGCGTGCGAGCATGAGCGCTGTCGAGAGTCCCGTCAGCCCCGCACCCACGATGACCACGTCGTGGCGGGCACCCGGCTCGAACGGCGTGCTCGCCGGTGCGGACCGGTCGTGCATCCACAGCGGTGTCGTGGCGGAAGTCACGGCTTGAGTCAAGAGGGTGTCGGCCTGCGTGGCAATGCCTTGACATACCTCGGATCAGGCGACCAGGGCGCGCGCGAGCAGCCCCGTGATCACATCGTCGACGGTGCGCTCCGCGGCCGCCCACAGCTCATCGGGCGCCAGTGCGCGCAGCGGGCCGTGCAGCGCGAGCAGCGCGAAGCCGTGCACCGCCGACCAGCACGGCCACTCAGCGCCCTCGCGCACGGCGAGCTCGCCCGTGGCGGCGAGCGCGTCGAGTGCGGCGACGAGCAGGAGCAGCGGCGGAGGGAGCGATGCCTCGCCCGCGGCATCCGGGCGTGCCTGAATCGTCGAGAACGCGACCTCGAACCAACCCGGCTCGGTCAGAGCGAATCCGATGTAGCCCAGTCCCACGGCCCGCAGCAGCGCACGCGGTGATCGATCGGCAGGCTCCAGCGCGTGCATGCGGTCGGCCATGCCGTGGCGGATGCGGTCCGCGATCGCCTCGAGCAGGGCGTCGCGGTCGGCGAAGTGGCGGTACGCCGCATTGGCGGAGACGCCGACACGGCCGGTCACATCCCGCATGACGAGGGCGCGCTCGCCGCCGGACCGGGTCAGCTCGAGACCGGCCGCAACGAGGGCCTCCTGCAGATTGCCGTGGTGATACGGCTGGCCTCCCGGCATCCTTCTCCCCAGCCCTTGACGTCGTCCGCCTGATGTGTACTATGTCAACATATCATGTGAACACCGTACACATCGTGGCTCACAGACACACCGCGATCAGCATTGGAGCGACATGTCCGCCGTGCTTCCCCCCGTCGTCGATCACGACACCTGGCGCCGCGAACTGGGCGCGCTGCGCGTGCGCGAGAAGGCCGCCTCCCGCGAGCTCGACGCGGTGGCCGCCCAGCGTCGCCGCATGCCGGCGGTCGAGCTGCCCGACTACACGCTCATCGGAGCGGAGGGGCCGGTGCGCCTCGCCGACGTCTTCGGGGGCCGGTCGCAGCTGATCACCTACCACCACATGTGGTTCGAAGGCGAACAGTGGCACTGTCCGGGCTGCACGGGGTGGACCTCGCAGTTCACCAGGCTCGACTTCCTCGAGGACTACGACGCGCGCTTCGTCATCGTGACCCAGGGTCCGATCGACGAGGCTCTGGCCTACCGCGAGAAGGTCGGCAACCGCATGGACTGGTACTCCACCGCCGGCAGCCCGTTCGGCGCAGACATGGGTGCGCCGCCGAACGCCGGATTCGCGGTGAACACGTTCCTGCGCGACGGGGACACCGTCTACCGCACCTGGCACACCAATGGCCGCGGCACCGAGCAGCTCGGCCACTTCCACGGGCTCATCGACGTGCTGCCGTACGGGCGGCAGGAGGAATGGCAGGACGTGCCGGACGGCTGGCCGCAGCGACCGACGTACGGGCACGGTGCCGGGCCCGAGGACATGGCCCGCCTCTACGGTCCGCCGAAGGGCGGGTGAGGATGCCGGACGCGGCGACCCTGCGCAGCTTCCGCCAGGTCCTGATCAACACGCTCGTCGCGAACGTCACGACCAGCTACCTGTGGTTCGCACTCACCTTCTGGGCGTACCTGGAGACGCGGTCGGTGATGGCCACCGCCATTATCGGCGGCTCGTACATGCTGCTGGTCGCGCTGCTCGGCGTGGTCTTCGGCGCCATCGTCGATCACATGCGGAAGAAGGCGGTGATGGTGCTCTCGAGCGTCATCACGCTGTGCGCCTACGTGCTGGCCGGCGCCCTCTATCTCGCGTTCGACGAGTCGGTGCTCATCGACTGGGGTGGTCCGTGGTTCTGGATCTTCGCCGCGGTCATCCTCGTCGGCGGCGTCGTCGAGAACCTGCGCAACATCGCGCTGTCGACGACGGTCACTCTGCTCGTGCCGGCCGACCGCCGAGACCGAGCGAACGGCCTCGTCGGCACCGTGCAGGGCATCGCCTTCCTCGTGACGAGCGTGTTCTCCGGGCTGTCGGTCGGGCTGCTGGGCATGGGCTGGACGGTCGCCATCGCCACGGCGGCGACGGCCGTGGCGCTGGTGCATCTGCTGTTCGTGTCGATCCCCGAGCCCGGCATCGCCCAGGACCCGGATGCCCCGGCCCGCCGGTTCACATTCCGCGGCGTGCTGCCGGCGATCCGCTCCGTGCCGGGCCTGATGGCGCTCATCCTCTTCACGACGTTCAACAACCTCGTCGGCGGCATCTTCGTCGCGCTCATGGATCCGTACGGGCTGACGCTGTTCAGCGTCGAGATGTGGGGCATCGTGCTGGGTGTCACCAGCGTCGGCTTCATCGTCGGCGGCGCGCTCGTCGCGAAGTTCGGACTCGGGCGCAATCCCGTGCGCACACTGCTGCTCGTCAACCTCGGCATCGCGCTGCTGGGGATGACCTTCGCGCTGCGCGAACTGTGGTGGCTGTACGCCGGGGGGATCTTCCTGTTCATGCTCATCATGCCGATCGCCGAGGCCGCCGAGCAGACGATCATCCAGCGCGTGGTGCCGTACGAGACTCAGGGGAGGGTCTTCGGCTTCGCCGCGAGCGTCGAGGCCGGTGCATCGCCGGTCGCCGCGTACATGATCGGCCCGATCGCCCAGTTCTGGCTCATCCCCTTCATGGAGACGGATGCCGGACGCTCGAAGTTCGGCTGGCTGCTCGGCGAGGGCGAGGCCCGCGGAATGGCACTGGCCTTCATGGCGGCGAGCTTCGTGATGCTCATCGCCGTGCTCATCGCCTTCGCGTCCCGCCCGTACCGGCGGTTGTCGTCGGCGTATGCAGAGGCCGCGCCGCCCGAGCCGGCGCTCGTCTCCGAGGCATAGCACCGGCGAGCAGCAGCGCGGCCGTGCCCTAGCATGTGCCCATGGCGACGCATCGGCGGGCATCGGCGGTAGTGGCCACCGTCTTCAGCATGCTGGTACAGGCGGCGCTCATCGTCCTCGGCCTGGAGATCGTCCTGATCGACGCGACCGACGTGGAGATCTTCGCCCTGCTGGCCATCTGGTGCGGCATCGGGGTCCTGTACACGATCACCGTGCTGATCGTGCTCGGGCGCACGGCGAAGCGCCGGGCCGCCAAGGCCAATGCGCCCGCGCGCTTCGAGGTGAGTTCGCCGGTGCGGATCGTGTCGATCGTCGCGACGATCGTCCCGAGCCTCATCGGGCTGATCGCCGCGATCATGGTCGTCACCACCGACGCGCCGGACGACTTCGCGGTCGTCGCGGATGTCGTCGGGGTCTCAGCGGCGCTGGTCGCGTGGGGGCTGATGCACTGGGGCTTCGCGCAGATCTACTACCAGCGCTATCACCACGCGATGCGCACGGGCGCCGGCCGGACGATCTCCTTCCCGGAGACCGATCACCCGGGAATCGTCGACTTCGTCTACTTCGCGTTCACGGTGGGGGCGAGCTTCGCCGCTTCGGATGCGACAGTGCTGACCACACGCGCGCGCTGGCTGGTGACCTGGCACACGGTGATCAGCTTCTTCTTCAACGGCCTGATCATCGTGTTCGCGCTGACGACGATCATGAGCCGCTGATCAGCAGGCGAAGTGCGAGGCTCGCCGGTCAGCCCTGATGGTTCTCGCGCGCCCAGCCGCCGAAGTGGATCGGCAGGGCGAGCCCGAGCGAGACGGCCAGCAGGCCGCCCACGAAGACGAGACCCTCGAGGATGGGGAGCGAGAACGAGATCCCCATGGCGAACATGCCGCCCACGAACAGGATCAGCGCGATCACGAACATGCGGAACCTCCAGAAGCCGTCTGCCCACCAGCCTATCGTGCCGCGGCCGCGGACACAGGCCCCCGGAGCGAGCGTTTCCACACGAGGCAGGATGGGGGCATGACCACGATTCCCACGGTGACGCTCAATGACGGCACGTCCCTTCCACAGCTCGGATTCGGCACCTACAAGCTCACCGGAGCCGACGGCGTCGACGCGATCGTCGCGGCGATCGACGCCGGCTACCGTCTGCTGGACACGGCGGTCAACTACGAGAACGAGACCGAGGTGGGCGAGGCCGTGCGCCGAGCCGAGGTCGACCGTGACGAGCTCATCGTGACGACGAAGATCCCGGGCCGCGACCACGGCTACGACGAGGCGATCGAAAGCGCCCGCGGGTCGCTTGACCGGCTCGGCCTGGAGCGCATCGACCTGCTCCTGATCCACTGGCCGAACCCGAGCGTGGGTCGCTATCGTGAGACGTTCCGCGCGATGGTCGATCTGCGCGAGAGGGGGCTGGTGCGCTCAGTCGGCGTCTCGAACTTCACCGAGCGGATGCTGCAGGAGCTGATCGACGACACCGGCGTCGTCCCCGCGGTGAACCAGGTCGAGCTGCACCCCTACTTCCCCCAGGCATCGCTGCGCGCCTTCCATGCCGAGCGCGGCATACGCACCGAGAGCTGGAGCCCGCTGGCACGACGCACCGATCTGCTCGCCGAGGAGGTCATCGGCGCAGTCGCCGCCGCGCACCGCGTGACGCCGACGCAGGCCGTCCTGCGGTGGCACGTGCAGCTCAGCTCGACACCGATCCCGAAGTCGGCGCGGCCCCACCGCCAGCGCGAGAACGCGGACGTGTTCGGCTTCATGCTCAGCGACCACGAGGTCGCTGCGATCTCGGGCCTGGAGCGAGGGCGGCTGTGGGACGGCGACCCCGACACCCACGAGGAGATGTGACGGCTCGCGTCGTCACCCCTCGGGGAAGCCGTCGGGATAGAAGTCCGGCCATGCGGCGATGTCGATGCCGTGGTTGTCAGGCGACGCGATCGTCCACGACTCCGGCGCGTCCGAGCGCACCAGGCGGCCGCCGGCGGCCAGAGCCGCATCGACGCGCGCCTGGGCGTGATCGGCCGGCACCGACACGTCGATGTGCGTGCGACCTCGGCCTGCTCGGGGCGGGTCGATGTCGTGGAACCACAGGTGCGGGCCCCGTCGCTGCGGGTCGATCGCGTCCTCCTCGCCGAGCGGGGCGTATCCCAGCGCCGCAGCCCAGAACGGGCGCACGTCCTTCCCGGGCTCCTGCGCGACGGCGATCCCGACGATCACGAGCTGGGACGGGTCGGCCGCGTATCCCAGCTCGTGCGCGACGCGCGAGATCGCCTGCGCGAGCTCGACGTCCTTGCGGCTGAGTGCCCCGTCGGGGCGCGAGCAGGTGCGGATCGTCACCCCGTGCGGCCGCACATCGAGGTCCGGCTCGTGCCCGACCTCGGCGACGACCTCGGCGATCGCATCGACGAGCCGCACCGCGTCGGCGAACGATGCGGTCACATAGTGCGCGTGGGCGCCCCAGAACAGCCCGCGCCAGTCGTCGACGCCACCGGCGTCGTGGAAGGTCTTCGCCCCGATGTACCGCGGTGCCGCGGCATCCGTCTCCACCGTCTCGTCCATGTCGGATCCCCTTTCCACCCGTCCCTGTCGGGCCGTCGCGATACGATCCCTCCCGCGAGAGAAAGATACGCGCCGGCTCGGACACACGGCCGTAGGCGGACGACGGAGGGCAGAGGACAGAGGGATGCTTCAGCTCCGCGCGCAGGACGCCCGCCGCATCGCGGTGCGCGCGCAGCTGCTGGATGCTCGGCGCCCGGCGGATGTCGTGGAGGTCGCCGAGCAGCTGACCCAGCTGAACATCGATCCGACGAACGCCATCATGCCCAGCGAGCACCATCTGCTGTGGAGCCGCATCGGTGAGGCGTACGAGGCGGGCTGGCTCAGCCACGCGTTCGAGGCCGATCGCATGCTCTTCGAGTTCAACGGCGCGTACCGGCCGATGAGCGATCTGGAGCTGTTTCTGCCGCGCATGCGCATTGCACCCGCGTACGAGAAGTCGCGGCAGTGGGTCGAGGCGAATGCCGGATTCCGGCGCGACATCCTCGCGCGTGTGCGCGCCGAGGGGCCGACGCCGACCGGCCGCATCCCCGACACCAGCACGGTGCCGTGGCCGTCGACCGGGTGGAACA
>DASSYC010000028.1:0-2349 GCA_035703465.1 Microbacterium sp.
GTCGCGCACCGTCACGGCATTGTCGTCGAGCGAGTCGAAGTCGACCGTGACGCAGTACGGAGTGCCCACCTCGTCCTGCCGGCGGTACCGGCGGCCGATCGCCCCGGCGTCGTCGAAGTCGGTGTTCCAGCCGTGCGCGCGCAGGCCGGCGGCCAGTTCGCGCGCCAGCGGTGACAGCCGCTCGTTGCGCGACAGCGGCAGCACCGCGACCTTGACCGGCGCCAGGCGCGGGTCGAGCCTGAGCACGGTGCGGGTGTCGGTGCCGCCCTTCGCGTTCGGCACCTCCTCCTCGTGGTAGGCGTCGACGAGAAACGCCATCATCGCCCGGGTCAGGCCGAAGGACGGCTCGATGACGAACGGGATGTAGGTCGAGCCCGACGCCTGGTCGAAGTAGGTCAGCTTCGCGCCGGATGCCTCGGTGTGGCTGTGCAGGTCGTAGTCGGTGCGGTTGGCGATGCCCATCAGCTCGCCCCACTCCTTGCCGGGGAAGCCGAAGCGGTACTCGACGTCGATCGTGCCCGCCGAGTAGTGCGCGCGCTCGTCCTTCGGCACGTCGTATTGACGCAGGTTGGCCGCATCGATGCCGAGGTCGATGAACCAGTTCCACGAGGCATCCACCCAATGGCCGAACCACTCGTCCGCCTCTGCCGGCGGCACGAAGTACTCGATCTCCATCTGCTCGAACTCGCGGGTGCGGAAGATGAAGTTGCCCGGAGTGATCTCGTTGCGGAACGCCTTGCCGACCTGGCCGACGCCGAACGGGGGCTTGCGTCGTGACGCGGTGACGACGTTCGCGAAGTTGATGAAGATGCCCTGCGCGGTCTCGGGGCGCAGGTACTGCAGACCCGACTCGTCGTCGACGACGCCGAGGTATGTCTTCATGAGGCCCGAGAACGCCTTCGGCTCGGTGTACTGGCCTTTCACGCCGCAGTTCGGGCAGGGCACCTCGGCCAGGCCGTGCTCGGCCTTGCGGCCCTTGCGCGCTTCGAAGTCCTCGATGAGGTTGTCGGCGCGGAAGCGCTTGTGGCAGTTCAGGCACTCGACGAGCGGGTCGGTGAAGGTGGCGACGTGACCGGATGCCTCCCACACCCGCTTGGGCAGGATCACGGAGGAGTCCAGGCCGACCATGTCGCCGCGGCCGCGCACGAACGTCTGCCACCACTGCCGGCGCACGTTCTCCTTCAGCTCGGTGCCGAGCGGGCCGTAGTCCCATGCTGAGCGCGAACCGCCGTAGATCTCTCCCGCCTGGAACACGAAGCCGCGGTGTCGGGCGAGGGTGATGACTTTGTCGAGGCGGGACTGGTCGGCCACGGTGGCTCCAATGGTCGGAGGGGTGCGACGCCGCGATCGCGGCATCCCGATCCTACCGAGGGTCCCACCCGCGGCCCCGCCGGCGGCGACGGTCCCGCAGACTGGACGCATGTCGAAAGACCGGTTGATCGACGACGACACGATGGACGACCTGGAGCGCGAGCTGGTGGGCCGCGCTGCCGGACGCGTCCTCGAGCTCGGCGCCGGGAACGGCGAGAACTTCGGCGCGTTCGCCCCCGACGTGCAGTGGCAGGGACTCGAGCCCGATGCCGGGCGCCGGGTCGAGCTCACCCTCCGCGCCCGCGAGTGGGGCCACGAGGCGATCCCGCTGGATGCCCGGGCCGAAGCCGTGCCGCTGCCGGCGGGATCCGTGGACACCGTGGTCTCCACCTATGTGATGTGCACGGTCGAAGACGTCGCCGCGGCGCTCGCCGAGGCGCGTCGGGTGCTCGTGCCGGGAGGGCACATGCTGCTGGTCGAGCACGTGCTCGCCCCGCACAGCGCGGTGCTGCGCGGCGTGCAGCGGGCGGCGACGCCGTTCACCGTCCGCTGGTGCGGCGGGTGCCATCAGAATCGCGACCCGCTGCCGGCGCTGCAGGAGGCCGGGTTCACCGCGGTCGACGTGCGCCACGTGCGCGTGCACGACCGGCCGCTGCCGCCGACGCCGGTCCTGCTGTACGAGGGCCGCGCCCCCGCCTGAGCGCGTGCGCCGGCACGCTGCGACCGCAAGAAGTGCTCGAATCCGACGGCATTCGAGCACTCTCTGCGGTCGCGGCGCGAGAGGCCGAGAAGCCGAGAGGCCGAGAAGCCGAGAGGCCGAGAGGCCGAGAAGCCGAGAGGCCGAGAAGCCGACGGGCCGAGAGAAGATGCGATCAGGGACCCGACGCAGCGAGGCGGAGCGCGTCCGGGTCGAGTTCGGCGATCGTCGTGTGCCCCGAAAGTCCAAGGGTGATGTCGAGCTCGGCGACGATGTTGCGCAGGACCTCGCGCACGCCGTCCTCCCCGGCGATGCCGAGGCCGTAGGCGTACGGCCGGCCG
>DASSYC010000042.1:0-8779 GCA_035703465.1 Microbacterium sp.
AGTGAGAACTCACCCGCTTCGTCCTCCCACTCGCAGGTCGACTGATCCGTGCCGCCCTGGCGGCAGCCCGCGTAGACTCGCGCTGACGACGGAGGAGGCTGCATGACCGACGAGCGCCAGTTCGAGATCGATCTGCCTCCCGACCTGATCGCCGGCGCGTACGCCGACTTCGCGAACGTGTGGCACACCCCGACGGTGTTCGTGATGGACTTCGTCACTCTCGCACAGCCGCCGCACGAAGAGCCAGATCCTGACACCGGCGAGCCGCGACTCGTCGTGCCCGCACGGGTGGTCAGCCGCATCCGGATCCCTCCGGAGCAGGTCTTCGAGCTCGCCAAGGCGCTCACCCAGCAGCTGGAGATGTGGGAGCAGGAGACCGGGCGCCGCTCGCCTTCCGACCCCATGTTCGACGGGGACGCGGGAGCGAGCTGACGCTACACCGTGCCGTAGAGGCGGTCGCCGGCGTCGCCGAGCCCAGGCACGATGTAGCCCTTCTCGTTCAGTCCGTCGTCGAGCGCCCCGAGCACGATCGTGACGTCGCGGCCCTCGACCGTCTTCTCGATCGCCGCGAGGCCTTCGGGGGTGCCCAGCAGGCACACCGCGGTGACGTCGCGGGCGCCACGGCGGAACAGGAAGTCCATCGCCGCACCCAGCGAGCCGCCGGTGGCGAGCATCGGGTCCAGCACGAAGCACTGCCGATCGCTGAGGTCGGCCGGCAGCCGCTCCGCGTAGGTGGACGGCTGGAGCGTCTCCTCGTCGCGCACCATGCCCAGAAAGCCGACCTCAGCGGTGGGCAGCAGCTTCACCATGCCCTCCAGCATCCCGAGTCCGGCGCGCAGGATCGGCACGACGATCGGCCGAGGTTCGCTGATGCGCACACCCGTCGTCGCCGTCACCGGCGTAGTGATGTCGATCGGCGACACCCGCACGCCCCGGGTCGCCTCGTAGGCGAGCAGGGTGACCAGCTCTTCGGTGAGCTGGCGGAACACCGGCGACGGAGTGCGCTCGTCGCGCAGCACGGTGAGCTTGTGGGTGATGAGGGGATGGTCTGTGACGTGCACGCGCATGACGCCCACAGTAATGGCTGGCGACGTACGCTGTGCACGTGACTCTGGGCGTGCGCGTGACCGACGAGACGGCCATGGATCACGCCCTTGCGCTCGCCCGCGCAGCGCAGGCCCGCGGGGAGGTCCCCGTCGGCGCGGTGGTGACGGATGCCTCGGGCATCGTGGTCGGCGAGGGCCGCAACCGGCGCGAGAGCGACGTGGACCCCACCGGGCACGCCGAGGTCGTGGCGATGCGCGAGGCGGCCCGCACCATGGGGTCGTGGAATCTCGCGGGCTGCACACTGGTGGTGACGCTGGAGCCGTGCCTCATGTGCGCGGGGGCGCTGCTTCAGGCACGGGTCTCGAGGCTGGTGTTCGGCGCGTGGGACGTGAAGGCGGGCGCCGCCGGCTCGGTCTACGACGTGGTGCGCGACCGCCGCCTGCCCTCCCGGGCGGAGGTCGTCTCGGGCGTGCGCGAGCACGAGGCCGCGGCGCTGCTGCGCGACTTCTTCGAGGGGCGCCGCTGAGCACGGTCGATGAGCGAGCGGCGAAGCGGCGAGACAAGACGCGGAGACTCGTCCAAATAGTCGCGAGGAAGGTGGCCGAAAAGCTTTGCAGATTAGAACATAAAGCGTATACTGGAGGGGATGAGTCCCGCACCGGCACCCGAACGTCCCTCCGATGAGGAGGCGCTCGGGTTCGTGTTCGACGATGTGCAGCGGTACCAGTACGACCTCAACCGCACCGCCGCCCGCCGCGCCGCTGCCCTGGCCGACGCGCACGAGTACGCGCGGTCGCATCCGTGGATCTACACCTTGCCCGACGATCCCGACGCGGCGCGCACGGCGGAGCGGTGCGTGGTGCTCGAGGCAGCCGCCCGGTTCCAGCTCAGTGAGGCCACGGTGCGCACTCTCGCCTGGGTGGCCGGGGCGGCTCGCACCCGGCTGCCGGGCCTGTGGGCGCGGGCGTGGGAGGGGTTCGCCGAACTCGGGCAGCTGGAGTACGCGGTCAAGCTGCTCACCCGGTTCGGGGACGACGCGGATGCTGCCGCCGCGATCAGCCTGTTCGACGATTTCCTCACCGAACTGGTGGTGACCGCGTCGCCGGGGTCTTTCCGGGCGAAGGCCCGCAAAGCGGCGCGGAAGCTGGCACCGGGCGACCCGGCTGCCGAACACGCCCGGGCGTACGCGGAGCGTCGGGTGATCCATGAGAAGGACACGGACGGGATGTCGTGGCTGCACATCCACACCTCCACCGTGGAGGCGACCGCCGTGTTCCGGCGGGCCACCGCCACCGCCAGACACACCGCCAAGACCAACCGCGACGGCAGGTCGCGGGATCAGCTGCGCACCGACCTGATGGTGGGCTGGATGCTCGGCCGTGGCACCGCGAACGCAGTCAAGACGAAGGTGTTCGTCACCGTGCCGCTGGACCGGCTCACCCCCGCCGCGCGATCCACGGTGCGCACCGACATCACCCCTCGCCCCGGCGGGGTCGACCTGAACGCCGAACCCCTGCTGCCCGGCGACGGCGACGAACCGGTCGATCAGGTCACCGCGGTCCGGATGCTGCGGGAAGCGGGGAAGTTCACCCGGGTGATCACCGACCCGGTCACCGGGGTCGTGCTCGACATGGACCGGCGCGCCCGCACCGTCACCCGCGCCCAATACGAATGGCTGCTGCTCTCCCACGGCACCTGCACCCGCGACGGCTGCACCCGGCCCGCCGCCGACGCCGACATCGACCACTGGATCGAATACCACGGGCGAGGGCAGGGAGCGACCGATATCGGCAACCTGCACCCGTTCTGTCCGCCCGAGCACCCCTTCAAGGGCACCACCAGGCTCCGCTACCGCCGACGACCCGACGGCACCACCGCCCTCCACACACCCACCGGTTTCCAGACGAAACCCGAGATCCCCTTCGCACTCCTCAACGTCCTCGAACGACAGCGTCTCAGGCCACTCACCGTCCCGGACGACCCGCCCTTCTGATCCACCGGCAAGCTCGGAGACCGGACGCTAGCGCAGCAGGGGGAGCACCTCGGCGCCGAGGAACTCGACGTGCGAGACATCCCGCAGGTCCACCAGCTGGAAGTGCACCCGCTGTACGCCCAGCTCCCGCAGCCGCGCCACCTTCTCGGCGATCTGCTCGGGGGTGCCGACGACGTTGCGCGCATTGCGCACCTGATCGAGCGTGCGGCCCGTCGCCTGTGCCCGGCGCTCCAGCTCGGCCTCGTCAGCGCCCGCGATCGTGGTGAGGGCGACCGACATCTTCAGCATCGCGGGGTCGCGCCCGATGCGCTCGCATGCCTCACGCACCGCGGCGAACCGGTCGGCGATCACATCCTCCGGCTGGAAGCCGAGGTTGTACTCGGTCGCATACTGCGCCGCCAGCCGCGGGGTGCGCGTGGTCCCGGTGCCGCCGATGATCACCGGCATCCGCTCCTGCACCGGCTTGGGCAGACCCGGCGACTGCGTGAGCGTGTAGTACTCGCCGTCGAACGAGAAGGTCTCACCGACGGGGGTCCCCCACAGGCCGGTCACGATGGCCAGCTGCTCCTCGAAAGGATCGAACCGCTTCGCGGGGAAGGGGATGCCGAGGGCATCGTGCTCCTCGACGAACCAGCCGGTGCCCAGGCCGAACTCCACCCGCCCGCCCGACATCGCATCCACCTGTGCAACCTGGATCGCCAGGACCGCGGGATGCCGGTGCGTCGCCGACGACACGAGGGTGCCGAGGCGGATCGTCGAGGTCTCGCGGGCGAGGCCGGCCAGGGTGGTCCAGGCATCCGTCGGTCCCGGCAGTGGACTGCCCGGACCCATCCGCATGTAGTGGTCCGACCGGAAGAACGCGTCGAAGCCGCTCCGCTCTGCAGCGAGGGCGAAGGCGAGCTGGTCGTCGTACGAGAACCCCTGCTGAGGCTCGGTGAAGATCGTGAACTCCATGAGCCCAGTCTTCCAGGCGTCTTCAGTCCTCCGATTTGAGGACGATCGCGTCCGTCGGCGGGCCGTCGCCCTTGACGGGGCGGTAGATGTCGGGTTCGAAGTACACGACCCGGGCGACGGGCACGGCCGCGCGCACCCGCGCCTCGACCGCATCGATGTCGGAGGCGACCCCCGCCAGCGGCTTGTCGGCCGGGAACCCCAGCTTGGCGGCGACAAGCAGCTCGTCGGGGCCGAGATAGAGGGTCTTGATGTGGATGAGCCGCTCGACCTCGGGACCGGACTCGATGGCGCGGATGATCTTGTCGAGATCGCCCGGGTTGGCGCCCTCGCCGACAAGCAGGCTCTTCGTCTCGATGCCCAGCGTGATGGCGACCAGGATCAGCAGCGTGCCGATCATCAGCGTGCCGATGGCGTCGAAGACGGGGTTGTGCGTGATCGCCGACAGGCTCACGGCGGCCAGCGCGAAGACCAGGCCGATGAGCGCCGCGATGTCCTCGAGGAGGACCACGGGAAGCTCGGGCGCCTTCGAGTGGCGCACGAACGAGATCCAGGACTGGCCCTTGGCGCGGACCTCGTTCGACTCCTTGACCGCGGTGCGCAGCGAGAAAGACTCCAGCACGATCGCGATCACGAGCACGCCGATCGGGATCCACACGTTCTCGAGCTCGTGAGGGTGGGTGAGCTTGTCGATGCCCTCGTAGATCGAGAACAGCCCGCCGACCGAGAACAGGATGATCGCGACGACGAATGCATAGACGTAGCGCTCGCGCCCGTAGCCGAAGGGATGCTCGCGGTCGGCCTTCCGCTTGGCCTGACGTCCGCCGAACAGCAGCAGCAGCTGATTGCAGGCGTCGGCGACCGAGTGGATCGCCTCGGCGAGCATCGAGGCCGAGCCCGACAGCAGCCAGGCGACGAACTTCGCGATCGCGATCCCCAGGTTCGCGAGGAACGCCGCGATGATCGCCTTGCCGCCGCCGGATGCACTCATGGCATCGAGTCTAGAGAGGAAGGCGGGTCCAGATCAGTCCGCGGACTTGAGGATGATCGCCTCCGTGGGCGGTGCAGGCTGCGCCGAGCGGCCGACGTAGCCGATCGCCTCCAGCAGTGCGCTGCGGAACACGGCCGGGCGCTCCAGGTGTGGGGAGTGGCCGACGCCCTCGAGCTCGAGCTCGGTCACCTCGCCGCCGCGGGCTCGGTAGGCGACGAGCACGTCGCGGGTCTGCGACACGGCCTCCTGCGGCGGGGCGGCTTCTTCGCCGGGCCACCCGGGGATCACGCCGAGCTTGCCGAGGTTGTTGATGTCGAAGAACGACGCGTCCGAGACGATCGCGTCGGCAGTGCCGTGGACCCACAGGATCGGCGGCTTGACCGCGAGGTCGACGATGCCCGACACGTCGAAGTGCTTCGGGACCATCGTGTTCGCGATGCCGGTCACCCCGGCGGCGAAGCCGGGCCAGTTCTCGCTGGTCACGCTGTCGCCGGGGTAGTTGCCCTCGTCGGTGGAGGTGGACAGCATCGACTCGACCCAGACATCCTCGTGTTCAGAGGCGTAGCCGGCGGCGACATAGCCCGAGCGGAAGACACTCCGCGGCGAGGTCTGCGCCTCGTCGGTCGTGTCACCGGCGCGCAGGCGCGCGACGAAGTCGGGGTTGACGCCGCCGCCTCCGCAGCCCGCGTCGTCGTCGGTCAGACGAGAACCGTCGCGGCGGGTTCCGCCGAAGCCGTACGGTGAGACCGGAGCCTGCAGGGTGAGGCTCAGCGCGGAGTGGTCGAGGGCGTACTGCATGATGACGCCGCCGCCCATCGACCAGCCGACGAAGTGGGCGGTCGGGATCTCGAGCGCCTCCAGCGTCGCCCGCACGTCATCGCTGAAGTCGCGCACCCCGCGGGTGGCATCCAGCGGCGCGTGGTCGGTGCCGCCGAAGCCGCGCAGGTCGATTGCGATCACGCGCAGGTCGCTCGGGAGATCCTGCATGATCTCCTGCCAGAACAGCGACGACGAGACGTTCCCGTGGATGAGCACGACGGTGCGCTCGGGCGGGGTCGACGGGTGGTCCCCTGCGCGCTCCAGGATGTTCACGTTCAGGCGCGGCGTCTGCACGATGCGGCTCGTGATGCCGTCGAAGAGGGTCATGGGGCGTCCTTCGGTCGGGCGGGCCGGAGGCATCCTCACCCCGGTGGATTCGACTATAGCCCGGACCCACCCTGACGTGAACGATCTTTCAGGTTCGTCGGGCTCCTAGGATGGCGGCATGTCTGAAGCCCTGCCTTCGATCGCGATCCTCGGCGCGGGTTCGATGGGCGGCGCCGTCCTGCGAGGCGTCGCGGCGTCGGGCCTGGCCGCCGGCATCACCGCCACCAACCGCAGCGCGGCGAAGGCCGCCGAGCTGGCCGAGGTGGCCGGGGTGACGAGCATCGCGCTCGAGGAGACCCCGAGTGGGAACACGGATGCCGCAGCGGCGGCCGGCATCGTGCTGATCGGCGTGAAGCCCGCGATGGTGCCCGACATGCTGCGCGAGATCGCCTCGGCGCTGCGCCCCGGAACGGTGGTCGTGAGTCTCGCGGCGGGCGTGACGATCGCGACGTTCGAGCAGATCCTGGGCCCCGGCATCCCGGTCCTGCGCTCGATGCCGAACACGCCCGCGCTGGTGGGCAGAGCCGTCACCGGGCTCGCCGCCGGCTCGACGGCGAGCGTCGCAGACATCGCGACGGTGCGTCGGGTGTTCGAGACGTGCGGCGCGGTGATCGAGCTGCCCGAGGCGCAGATCGATGCGCTGTCGACGATCTCAGGATCGGGACCGGCCTACGTGTTCCTGCTCATCGAGGAGCTCACCAAGGCCGCGGTCGGCAAGGGCTTCGCCGAGCCGGAGGCCCGGCTGATGGCCGAGCAGACCTTCATCGGCGCCGCCGCGCTGCTGGAGGCGAGCGGCGACGATCCGGCCGAGCTGCGCCGCCGGGTGACCAGCCCGAAGGGCACCACCGAGCGTGCGATCGCCGTGCTCCAGGACGCCGGCCTCGACGAGGTGTTCGCCCGGGCGACCGACGCCGCACTGGCCCGCGCCCGCGAGCTGGCGGCCGGCGCGTAGACCCGAGGGTCAGCGGTCGAGGGCGGCGAAGCGCTCGATGTCGGAGTTCGTGCCCGACACGATGATGAGGTCGTGGTTGGTGACGACGGTGGTCGCCTCGGCGTAGCGGAACGGCTTGCCGGGGCTCTTCACGCCCACCACCGTCACGTTGTACTTCGTGCGCACGCCCGACTCGTTCAGCCCCACGCCGCGGATGAACTTCGGCGGATACATCTTGGCGAGCACGAAGTCGTCGTCGAACCGGATGAAGTCGAGCATCCGCCCGCTCACCAGGTGCGCGACGCGCTCGCCCGCCTCACGCTCGGGATAGATGACGTGGTTCGCGCCCACGCGCGCCAGGATCTTGCCGTGCGACTGCGACACCGCCTTCGCCCAGATCTGCGGGACCTTCAGATCCACGAGGTTGGCGGTGATCAGGACGGATGCCTCGATGGACGTGCCGACGGCAACCACGGCGATCTGGAAGTCCTGTGCGCCGATCTGCTTGAGCGCATCGACGTTGCGGGCATCGGCCTGCACGGTGTGCGTGACCCGCTCCGACCACTTCTGCACGAGGTCAAGGTTGTCGTCGATGGCGAGCACCTCGCGGTCGAGCCGGTCGAGCTCGCCGGCGCACGCGGCACCGAAGCGCCCGAGGCCGATGACGAGGACCGGTGCGTCGCTGCGGATCTGCTCAACCAACGATCGGCCTTTCCACCGGCAGCGAGTAGAGCTGCGAACGGGATGTCGCGGCCACGGCCGCGGCGAGTGTCACTGTACCAACGCGGCCCATGAACATGGTCAGGGCCATGACGTAGATCCCCGGATCGGGCAACTGCTCGGTCAGACCCGTCGACAGCCCGACGGTGGCGAAGCCGGAGATGACGTCGAACAGCACGTGATCGATGGGCGCCTGCGTGATCTGGGCGATGGTGATCGTGGACAGCGCGCAGATCGTGGCCCCCCATGCGACGACCGAGAGCGCCACCCGCTGCACGTCGCTGGGGATGCGACGGCCGAACACCTGCACCGACGGGCGGCCCCGCGCCTCGGAGAAGACGGCCAGGGCGAGGACGGCGAGGGTGGTCACCTTGATGCCGCCCGCTGTGGACGCGGACCCGCCGCCGACGAACATGAGCATCGAGCCCACCACGAGCGACGAGCCGTGCAGGTCTTCGATCGGTATCACCGAGAAGCCGCCGGAGCGGGTCATCGCGGACAGGAAGAAGGTCTGGAACGTGGTATCCCAGGCATCCAATCCGCCCAGGGTCTTCGGATTGTCGTACTCGAGCAGGAGGAACACGAGGCCGCCGGCGATGAAGAGCAGGACCGTGGTGATCAGGGTGAGCTTGGTGTGCAGCGACCACTGCCGGAAGCGCCAATGATGCTTGAAGAGCCCGAAGATCACCGGGAACCCGATCGAGCCGAGGAACACGCCGACCATGAGGATGCCGAGCAGGAAGTAGTCGTCCGTGAAAGGCAGGAGGCCTTCCGCATTGGGCACGAAGCCGGTGTTCGTGAACGCCATGGCCGCGTAGTAGGGCGCCTCCCAGAGCGCGGCCAGGGGAGGGATGCCGGCCCACACCAGCGCCGGGTAGAGCATGATCGCCAGGACCGCTTCGATCACGAGCGTCGACAGCGCGACGGTGGCCAGCAGCTGGCCGACCTCGCCGAGGCGCACCGTCTGGCCCTCGTTGACCGGGCCGCCGTGCGCGCGCAG
>DASSYC010000066.1:0-14110 GCA_035703465.1 Microbacterium sp.
GGCAACCTCGAGAAGGCCTCGCGGCTGCTGTACGCCGAGATCCCCGCACTGGAGCGCAGGCTCATCGAGGCGGAGATGGCCGAGAAAGCCGCAGACGACGGCGAGGGCCCCATGGTGGGCGACCATGTCACCGACGAGGACATCGCCAAGGTCATCGCCGCCTGGACCGGCATCCCGGTCGGCCGGCTTCTGCAGGGGGAGACCGAGAAGCTGCTGCACCTGGAGTCCGAGCTGGGCAAGCGCCTGATCGGGCAGAAGGATGCCGTGAAGACCGTGTCTGATGCGGTTCGCCGCTCGCGGGCGGGCATCAGCGACCCCAACCGTCCGACGGGCTCGTTCCTGTTCCTCGGGCCGACGGGCGTGGGCAAGACCGAGCTGGCCAAGGCGCTCGCCGAGTTCCTCTTCGACGACGAGCACGCCATGGTGCGCATCGACATGTCGGAGTACGGCGAGAAGCACTCGGTCTCGCGGCTGGTCGGCGCCCCGCCCGGCTACATCGGCTACGAGCAGGGCGGACAGCTCACCGAGGCGGTGCGCCGGCGCCCCTACAGCGTCGTGCTGCTGGATGAGGTCGAAAAGGCGCACCCCGAGGTCTTCGATGTGCTGCTGCAGGTCATGGACGACGGGCGCCTCACCGACGGCCAGGGCCGAACGGTGGACTTCAAGAATGTGATTCTGATCCTCACCTCGAACCTCGGATCGCCGATCCTCATCGACCCGACCCTGACGTGGGACGACAAGCGCGCACAGGTGCTGGACCTCGTGCGGCAGGCGTTCCGGCCCGAGTTCGTGAATCGCCTCGACGACATCGTCATGTTCCACGCGCTCACCCAGGACGACCTCGCGCAGATCGTCGAACTGTCGGTCGACGCGCTGCAGCGACGCCTGAGGGATCGCCGTCTCACGCTGGCGGTCACCCCCGACGCGCGGGCATGGCTCGCCGAGCGCGGCTACGACCCGATGTTCGGGGCGCGGCCGCTGCGCCGGCTCATCCAGTCCGAGATCCAGGACCGTCTCGCCATGGCCCTGCTGTCCGGCGGTGTCCGCGACGGCGACCTCGTGCGCGTCGATGTCGCGGCCGACGGCTCGCAGCTCGTGCTGGCAGCCGATGCCGAGCAGAGCGACGTGATCGAGGCCGAACTCGTCGAGGAGTGAGCCCAGCCGCTCGCCGGTGCGCCGAAATGAGGAGCGTCATAGGCTGAGGGCCATGCAGATCACCGGAGCAGGTCGATTCGTGTTCGTCGCGCAGTGGGTCGCCGCGGTCGTGCTGCCGGTCTGGTTCTTCATCGGGCGCGGACTGGTCGGCGCTCAGCTCGGCTGGCTGTTCCTCGGTCTGCTCGTATACGGGATCTTCGTCGCGGTCGTCCTGCTCGTGCCGCCCGTCATCACGCTCTTCGACAGAGAGGTCCGCCGCGCGAAGTCCACGCGCACCGGGTACAGCATCGCCAGCTGGGTCCTGTGGATCGCCGCGATCCTCGCCGCCCTGGTGGTGCCCGATCAGGCCGACGGCCCGCCGCTGGACTCGGCGCTGACGACCTGGACGGGCGGGGCGATCTCGCAGGAGGCATCCGACACGATCTTCCTCGTGCTGTCCGGAATCATCGGTCTCGCCTACCTCGCCGTCTTCGTGCTGGCGATCCTCGGGGTCATGAGGGCGCGCGACCCCGCACGCGCGCCCGACGCGCCGGACGCGCCGAACGCGCCGAACGCGCAGGACTGACCCGGACAGAACGCGGAGCGCCGTTCAGCCGCCCACCCGGGCGTCCAGCGCCACGGCATCATGCGGCGCGTGGCCGCGCGCATCGTTGTCGAAGTAGACGCAGACATCCCGCGGCACGCCGTCGCCGTCGCCGCTCCCGTCTGCCCAGCCGCGAATGCGTGCCGCCCACGCGTCGAGCTCCGCCGCTGAGTACCCGCTGTGATACAGCTCGCGCGAGCCGTGCAGGCGCACGTAGACGAGGTCGGCGGTGACGGCGTCGAACTGCGGCCATCGGCCCGCCGAATCGGCGATCGTGAGCGCCACCCCGTGGGTGCGCAGCAGGCGCGCGAACTCCGGGTCGGCGAAGCTCGTCGAGCGCGGCTCGACGGCGTGGCGCAGCGGCGCGTCGCTTTCGACCTCGAGCCAGGAGCGCCCTTCGAGACGCTGGTCGTGCTGGCGGGCGAGTTCGAGCGCGGCGCCTGTCGTGCGCGGCAGCGCGGCGAGGAAGTCCTCCCATACGCCGGCGTCGAACTCCTCGCGCTCGGGCAGCTGCCACAGGATCGGCCCGAGTGTCGGCCCCAGCGCCAGCACGCCGGAGGCGAAGAAGTTCGCCATCGCGGTGCGGATGCCGCGCAGGCGCAGCATGTGCGTGATGTACCGCGAGCCCTTCACGGCGAAGACGAATCCGGCCGGGACGCTCGCACGCCAGCGCAGATAGCTGGCCGGCCGCTGCAGGGAGTAGAACGACCCGTTGAGCTCGACGCTCGAGAGCCGCTCCGCGACGTACTCGAGTTCGCGCCGCTGCGGCAGGCCGGCGGGATAGAAGTCGCCGCGCCACGATCGGTAGCGCCAGCCCGAGATGCCCACGCGAACGCTCGCCACACGTCCACTGTCGTCGCCGCCCCCGGCGCGGTCGACCCGCTTGACACGCGACAGTGGGACGATCGAGTGTGCCAGCCGTGCGCACCGTCGCCGCCGGTCTGTGGAATGCATCGCATCCCGGACCGACGCTCGTGGTCACCGCGCTCGCCTGCGCACTCGGCATCGCCGTCGGCCTGCAGCCGTGGCGGCTCGCCCTGCTCACGCTCGCGGTGTTCACCGGGCAGCTCGCGGTCGGCATCTCGAACGACGCCTTCGACGTCGCGCGCGACCGGGCGACCGGGCGCCGCGACAAGCCGCTGGCCCGCGGTGTCACGGGCGTGGGGGTCGCGTGGGTCGCGGCATCCACCGCCCTGGTGATCGCGCTCGTGCTGTCGGCCGCGCTGGGGTGGCGGATGCTGGCCGCACATGCGCTGGCGCTGGGCTCGGCGCTCGCCTACAACGCAGGCCTGAAATCGACGGCGTGGTCGATCGCCCCGTTCCTGGTCAGCTTCGGCGTCTTCCCGTCGCTGGCGACGCTGTCGGCGGCAGAGCCGGCCTTCGCCGCACCGTGGGCGTGGATCGCCGGCTCCGCCCTGGGCGCCGCCGTGCACCTCACGAACGTGCTGCCCGACCTCGACGACGACGCGCGCACGGGGGTGCGCGGGCTTCCGCACCGGTGGGGCGGGCGCGTCTCGGCCATCGTGGCGTGCGGTGCCGTCATCGTCGGCGCGGTCGCCGTGCTGCTCGGGCCCGGCGGCCCGATCCCGATAATCGCCTGGGTGTTCTTCGCGGCGGTGCTGCTGGTCGCCGCCGCCACGATCGTGCGCGCGCTCATCCGCCCGCCCGGGCGGGTGCTGTTCCGGCTCGTGATGCTGGCGGCGCTGCTGCTGGCAGTGCAGCTGGTGGCGACCGGCTCGGCCCTCACCGCCTGAGCGCTGATGCGTCCAGGCCCATCGCGTACGCGTGCGCGAAGCCGCGGCCTGAAGGTCCGGCCAGCATGATCCGCACCGCCGCGCGGCGCAGGGCGTCCGCGGGCGCGCGTGCCGGCCGGCCGAGCGCGGTGTTGACGGCCGCCAGAGCGGCAGCCCGGCGCGCCGATCGCACGCGGTGCGTCTCCCAGGCGGCGAGGGCCTCGCCCGGTTCCACCCCCGTGTGCACCCACTGGGCCACGAGCGGTGCCAGCGCGGCCGCATCCAGCAGCCCGAGGTTCATGCCCTGGCCGCCGATCGGACTGACCTCGTGCGCGGCGTCCCCGATGACGATGAGACCGCCGCGCCGCAGCTGCGGCGCGACGAAGCGCTGCACGCCGAATCCCGTGGCCTCGGTCGCCGCCGCGGCCGCGGCGAATTCGCCCCGGGCCTGAAGCGCCCGTCGCAGGCGCGCCAGCTGAGCGGCCGGATCCGGGTCGGCGCCCGGCGCATCCCACGCGACATAGCGCCGCGCGCCGCCGGGCAGCGGGAACGACTCCAGCACGCCTGACCGGTCGAGGTTCACCACGGCGGTGTCCTCGTCGGTCGGGGCGCTGCCGGTCGGCGGCGTGTCGGTCATGAGGTAGCGGTCGCGGTAGGCGCGCGGCGACCCCCGGAACACGAGCCCGCGGCCGCCCGCCCCGGTGGCGACGATGACGATGGGCGCCTCGAGCTCGAAGGCGCCGTCGTCCGCGTCGGCGCGCACGATGACACCGCCGCCGACGCGGTCACGGTGCGGCATCACCGCCCGCACCCGCGCTCCGCGCCGCACCGCGGGCGCGTCGGCGGCGAGCACCGCCTCGGTCGCCGCCTGCGGCAGCGTCGCCACGAACGGGAACCGGGCGGGCAGCCGGTCGAAGCGCACGACGCCGAGTGTGCGGCCCGCGGCACGCGCCTCTCCGCGCGTGACGCGGACGGCGTGGGCGAGCAGGCGCTCGGTGACCCCGCGCACCTCGAGCGCCGCGAGGACGGGGGAGTGGATGCCGACGGCCCGCGTGCCGGCACCGGCCTCCGGCCGCCGCTCCAGCACCGTCACATCGACGCCGCGGTGCGCCAGCTCGCCGGCGATGAGCAGGCCCACCGGCCCCGCGCCGATCACGATGACGTCAGGCATCGCCGGCGCTCTCGGCCAGCAGCCGGAACGCACCCGGGGTGTGCACGGTCCACGTGCCGGGCTGCGCATCGTCCAGCGCCCGCTGGAGCTCGTCACGCGTGTAGCTGCGGCGAATCGAGCGCAGGCCGTCGGTGCGCAGGAAGGTCCCCGGGGCAAGCGGCGTGATGCCCACCGTGTACAGCGCATAGGCCGCACGGCTGCGGGCGATGTCGCCGTGCAGCACGATGCCCTGCGAGAGCCGGCGGGACTGCGTGACGAAGGCCGCCAGTCCCGCGCCCAGGTGGTGCAGCGTGTGGTTGGAGATGACCGCGTCGAAGCGCTCGCCCTCGGCGAGGAGCGTCGCCGCGTCCGCACAGCGGAACTCCGCACCGCCAGACTCCGCACCGCCCGCTGCCCCCGTGCGCGCCCGGGCCACGGCGATCGCCCTCTCATCGGGATCGGCGCCGGTCCAGGCGACATCCACCCCCGCACGCCGCGCAAGGCGGGCGAGCCGGATCACGACGTCGCCGCCGCCGCAGCCCAGGTCGAGCACCCGGGCCGGGCGGCCCAGGCGGGCCAGTCGGGGGAGCAGGTGCCGGCGCGCGACACCGCCCCAGCCCGCGACCAGCCGATTGACGAGGTCGAAGCGGCGCAGCGTGGCCGCGAGCCGCTGCGGGTCGCAGTCCGGGTCGTCCATCAGCTCGCGCACGTGTTCGTCGCGGACGGCGAGGCTCATGATCCGGCCCTCACCGTCGGGTCCGCGCGGTGAGCAGGGCCGACTCGACCGTGAGCCCCGGGCCGAAGGCCAGGGCGGCGACGCGATCGCCATCCCCCAGCGTCACATCGTGCAGCAGCTGCTGCAGGATGAACAGGATCGTTGCGCTGGACAAGTTGCCGTGATCGCGCAGCACGGCGCGCGACGCGGCGAGCGCCTCGGGCGGCAGCTCCAGCCCCGCCTCGACCCGGTCGAGGATGCTGCGCCCGCCGGGATGCACCGCCCACACATCGGGGGCGGGATCGTCGCCGAGGAAGCCGTGCACCGCGCTGCGGATCTCGCGCCCGATGATGCGGGGCACCTCGGCCGACAGCGTCATCTCGAAGCCGTGGTCGCCGATGGTCCACACCATGTCGCTCTCGCCCTCGGACGTCAGTGCCGTGCCGAAGCGGTCCAGATCGAGTCCGGGCGCGTCGCGGTAGGCGGGATCGGCGGTCACGACGGCGGCCGCGGCGCCGTCGGCGAAGACGGAGGCGGCCACGATCTGCTGGGGGTCGTCCACCGCCCGCACGTGGAGTGAGCACAGCTCCGCACTGGCGACCAGCACGATCGCCGTGGGCTGTGCGGCGGCGATGCGAGCAGCCATCCGCAGAGCGGGAAGACCGGCGGCGCAGCCGATGAAGCCGAGGTGGTAGCGCTCGACGTGCGAAGCCAGGCCGAGGTCGCGCACCAGGCGGAAGTCGGGCCCGGGGGCGAAGAACCCGGTGCACGAGACGGTCACGACATGCGTGACGGCGGATGCCTCGACCTCAGCCTCTGCCAGGGCGGCGTGCGCCGCCTCCGCATACAGCCCCGGCGCGAACCGCTCGTAGAGCGCGTTGCGCACCGCCGTCGTCGGCGAGAGAAGGGCGCCGTCGGCGCTGACGAACCTCACGTCCGCATCGGCCGGTGCCGCACCGACCAGTTCGCCGAGCACGGTGTGCCGGTGGTCGATGCCGGCCGCGGCGAAGGCGCCGTGCACCCGGCGCCGGGCCAGCCGATCCATGCCGGGCTGTGCCGCGAAGAACTCGCGCGCCGCGTCCTGGGAGAGGGATGCCGGGGGGACAGCAGTCCCGATGGCGAGGATGCGGCAGGTCACCGTACCAACCAAGCACGGGTTGGGCCTGCCGCGCACCTGGTTGCGCGATCACGCGGATCGTGCGGCATCCGCCCCTTCAGCTGAATTCGCGTCCGGCAGCTCGCGCATGCCCCAGAACGGGCCGAACACCACGAACGCCGCCGAGGCGAGGCCGCCGATCGCGCCGATCCACATGGTCGGCACGACCCCGAGCCAGGCCCCCAGGCCCCCCGCCGCCAGCGCGGCCAGGGGCATCACGCCCCACACGCAGAACCGCACCGACGCGTTCATGCGCCCGAGCAGGCGCTTCGGCGTGATGCGCTGACGGAACGACACCTGCACGATGTTGTAGAGCAGCACGGTGAACGAGGCCACGAAGGACTGCGCCACCAGCAGCGCGAAGGCGAACTCGGGCACGAGTGCGGCCACGGGCAGGAACAGGCCGATCACCGAGAACCCGATGGCGCTCACCGGAATCGCCCGGCCTTCGCCGATCCAGCGCACGATGTGCGGGGTCGCGACCGCGCCCAGGAGGCCGCCGATGGCGCCGAGCGAGAAGATGACGCCCATCGCCTCCGGCGAGAGTCCCAGATCGCGCAGGATGAAGATCGGCAGCATCGTGAACGAGATCGTGCTGAACAGGTTCGAGACGCCGGTGGTGCCCACGACGCGGCGCAGGTACCGATTGCCGAACACCCAGCGCAGACCCTCGCCGATCGAGCGCATCATCGGCTCGTGCTCGTTGCGAGGTGCGACCACCTCGTCATCGCGGGTGAGGCACAGCGCGATGAACGATGCGATGTAGGTGCCGACGGTCGCGAGCAGCGCAAGAGGAGCGGTGAGGATGCCGATGAGCCACCCGGCGATGGCGGGGCCGGTGATCCCGGCGAGCTGCTGGGTCGACTCGAGCTTGCCGTTGGCCTCGGGGATCTGCGCCGACGGCACGAGCGAGGGCACGATGCTCTGGTACGAGACGTCGAAGAACACGGTGGCGATGCCGATGACCAGTGCGACCGCGATGAGGTGCCAGATGTCGAGCCAGCCCAGCCACCACATGACCGGCACCGTCGCCAGGGAGACCGCCCGCACCGCGTCGGCCCAGATCATGACGTGGCGCTTGCGCATCCGGTCGATCCAGGCGCCGGCAGGCAGCCCCACCACGAGGAAGGCGGTCACGGCTGCGGCGTTGAGCAGGCCGACCTCGAACTCCGTGGCGTTCAGCAGCAGCACGGCGAGCACCGGGATCGCGAGACCGGTGATCTCCTCGCCGAACTGACTGAGGGCCTGGCCGGTCCACAGGGTGAGGAAGTTGCCGTCGCGCCACAGCGAGCGGCGCGCTGTCGCCGTGGCCGATTGAGACATGCCAATCAGTCTGCGGGTCTGATTGAGGAGTGTCAATCGCTCTGCGAGGATGGTGGCGTGGACGAGCCGGACGACGAAGAGCTGCAGGCGGGCTACCGCGCGCTGAGCTCGCCGCTGCGTCTGCGCATCCTGCGGCTGTGCGCGTTCGACGCGCGCACGAACAAGGAGCTCGCCGAGCTGCTGGACGTGAACCCGGGCACGATGCTGCACCATGTGCGCACGCTCGTGTCGACGGGGTTCCTCGAAGCGCAGCGCGAGCGCATCGGCGAGCGCGGGGCCCGCGAGGTGCCCTATCTGGCGACCGGCAAGTCGTGGCGGACCCGCCTGCCTGAGGGCTCGACGGTGCTTCTGGACACGTTCCTGCAGCAGGTCGCCGAGGTGCCGCCGGACCAGGTGGAGATGTCGTGGCTCGGACTGCGGCTGAACGCGGAGCACAAGGCGGAGCTCGACAGGCGTCTGGCCGAGCTGCTCAACGAGTTCAAGGACAGCGGACCGGATGCCGACGGCGACCCGTTCTCGCTGGTCACCGTCCTGCACCCGGATCGCAACCCGCGGCCGGGCGCTCCCTGACCGCGTCAGGGCTGCGGCCAGTCGGCCGGCCCACTCGACCCCGCGGGGTATTCGTCCAGCGCCACGTCGCCGCGCTTCCAGGCATCCAGCACCGGCTGGACGATGTGCCAGCAGTCCTCGGCGGTGTCGCCGCGCACCGAGAGGGTGGGGTCGCCGTCCAGGACACCGGCCAGCACCTCGCCGTAGGCGGTGAGCGCGCCCGGGCCGAGGTCGCAGCTCATGGTGACGCGCTCCAGCGCGAACGGGTCGCCCGGGCCGTTGACGTTGAGTTCGAGGGCCATGCGATCGGGCCCGAGCATCAGGCGCAGCACCGACGGCTCGCTCGTTCCGGTGAACCCCGCCGGCAGGTTCGGCACGGGCTGGAACCGGATCACCATCTCCCGAAGGTGCTCGCCGAGCGCCTTGCCCGACCGCAGGGTGAAGGGCACGCCGCGCCAGCGCGGCGTGTCGACCTCGAACGTCACCTCGGCCAGCGTCTCGGTGTGCCGAGACGGGTCGACCCCTTTCGCATCGGCGTAGGAAGGCAGCTCCACACCGCCCGCGGTTCCCGCGGTGTAGCGGGCTCGGCGGGACGAACCCGCCGGGTCGTCCTGCCACACCCGCGTCGCCTGCAGCACGTCGCTCTTGGCTTCGCGCAGATCGGCCTCGCCGAGGGTGGCGGGCGGTTCCATCGCCACGATGGCGAGCACCTGCAGCAGGTGGCTCTGGATCATGTCCACGAGCGCGCCCGCGTGGTCGTAGTACCCGGCGCGGTCTTCGAGTCCGAGTGTCTCGTCGTACCGGATCAGCACCGAATGGATGTGGTCGGCCGACCACACCGGCTCGAGAACGCGATTGGCGAAGCGCACGCCCAGCACGTTCAGCACGGTGGAGCGCCCCAGGAAGTGGTCGATGCGGTGCACCTGGTTCTCGGGGACCAGCTTGGCCAGCTGCGCGTTGAGCGCGCGGGCGCTGTCCTCATCGACCCCGAAGGGCTTCTCCAGCGCCAGCACGAGACCGTCGGGCAGGTCGAGCGACTCGAGGGCTGTGCAGGCTTTCGCCGTCACCGCCGGCGGCAGGGCGAAGTACAGGGCGATCCGGTCGTCGCCGGCCTTCAGCACCGCAGCGAGGTCGTGGGGCTGCGTGACGTCGGCGCGGATGTAGCGCGTGGCGGCGAGCACCTCGTCGACCGCGGGCCCGGCGGCATCCCCTCGTTCGAAGGCCGCGCGCACCTGCTCGCGCCAGTCCTCGTCGCTCACGTCCTCCCGGTCGACCCCCACCAAGCGCACCTTCCGGTCCGGCTCCTGATCGAGCAGGTCGCCCAGCGCGGGAAGCAGCAGGCGGGATGCGAGGTCGCCGGTGCCGCCGAGGACGCAGAGTGTCGTGGAATCGCTCATGAACGCCACGCTAATCCGCTCGGCGCCGTTGCGGCAGGGGATGCCACGATGGAGACATGGCCGCACCGATCGAGGATTACGCCATTCTGAGCGATTGCCACACCGCCGCTCTCGTCTCGAAGGGGGGTTCCATCGACTGGCTGTGCCTGCCGCGGTACGACTCGGCGTCGGTGTTCGGAGCCCTGCTGGGCGACCACGAGCAGGGGTCTTGGGTGCTGCGCCCCACCGATCCGGAGGCCACCAGCGACCGCCGCTACGACGGCGACGGGTTCGTGCTCATCACCCGCTGGACCGTCGGCGACTGCGTGGCCGAGGTCGTCGACGCCATGCCGTACGGCGATCGGCGTGCCGACCTGCTGCGCCGGGTGCGCGGGGTGCGCGGCACCGTGGAGTTCACGCAGGAGCTGCGCATCCGCCCGGACTACGCGCGCGCGATGCCATGGATGCGTCAGACCGGCACGGCCGAGCATCCTGAGATCATCGCCGTCGCCGGCCCGGACGCGATGGTGCTGCGCGGCGCCCGCCTGCACGCGAAGGACCGATCGCATCGCGGCACCGTCACGGTCGGGCCGGGCGAGACGGTCGATCTGACGATGACCTGGTTCCCGTCGCACCGCGAGGTGCCGACGCCGGTGAAGGTCGACGATGCGCTCGCGTCCACCGACAAGTGGTGGAGGGCATGGGCGGAGCGCATCGCGTACCAGGGCCCGTACCAGGACGCGGTGGTCCGCTCGCTGCAGGTGCTGCGCGCGCTCACCCACGAGGACACCGGCGGCATCGTCGCGGCGGCGACCACGTCGCTCCCGGAGGAGTTCGGCGGCGAGCGCAACTGGGACTACCGCTACGTCTGGCTGCGGGACGCCTCGCTGACGCTGGAGGCGTTCCTCGCACACGGCTTCACGGAGGAGGCGGAGGCCTGGCGCGGGTGGCTGCTGCGGGCGATCGCGGGCGACGTCGACGACGTGCAGATCATGTACGGCATCGCCGGCGAGCGCGACCTGCGCGAGCGCGAGCTCACCAGCCTGCCCGGCTACGGCGGCGCGCGGCCGGTGCGCATCGGCAACGCCGCGGTCGACCAGTACCAGGCCGATGTGATCGGAGAGGTGATGGTCGCGCTCGAGACCGCCCGCCTGCGGGGCCTGGCCGAGACCGACTTCTCGTGGCCGATGCAGCGCGCGCTGCTGGACTACCTGGAGCGGCGGATCGACGACACCGACAACGGCATCTGGGAGGTGCGCGGCGAGCCCCGCATGTTCACCCACTCACGCGTCATGATCTGGGTGGCCTTCGACCGCGGCGCGCGCGCGGTGCGCCAGCACGGACTGGACGGCCCGGTCGAGCGGTGGGAGCAGCTGCGTGACGCGATGCGCGCGGAGATCGACGCACAGGGGGTCGACGAGGACGACGGCTACTTCACGCAGTCCTACGGGTCCAGAGAGGTGGATGCCGCCCTCCTGCTGCTGCCCCAGGTCGGGTACTGCGCGGCCGACGACCCGCGCATGCTGCGCACGGTCGCCGAGATGGAGCGGACGCTCCTGCGCGACGGTCTGCTGCACCGCTACCGCACGTCGGTGACCGACGACGGCCTGGCCGGCGGTGAGCACCCGTTCCTCGCCTGCTCGTTCTGGCTCGTCGAGCAGTATGCCGACTCGGGGCGCGTCGCCGATGCGACGCGGCTGATGGATCGGCTCGTGGGGCTGGCCAACGACGTCGGGCTGCTGTCGGAGGAGTACGACGTCGAGCAGCGCCGCCACGCCGGCAACACCCCGCAGGCGCTGTCGCACCTGGCGCTGGTGGGTGCCGCCGACGCGCTGGCCGGGGTCGCCGGGCGCGGGGCGCATCAGCACCCCGCGCACCGGTGACCGCCGGCATCCGATCGGGCGATCACCCGCGCGCGAGCGCCTCACCGAGCTTGACGCGGGCGCCCATGCGCAGCAGCGAGTTCTCGTAGATGCGCGCGCCCACCAGGATCGCGCCGATGCAGGTGGCGATGAGGATCGCGAGCGACAGGATCGCCTCCCACCACTGGGCATCGCCGAGGAACAGGCGCAGCGGCATGGCCACCGGCGCCGAGAACGGCACGTACGACATGACGCCCAGCACGAGTGGGTTGTTCCAGAAGATGATCACCAGGATGTAGGGCGCCACCACGAGCATCGTGAGCGGCATCGTGGTCGAGCCGATGTCCTCCTGCCGCGAGACGAGGGCGGCCGCGGCGGCGAACAGCGACGCCAGCAGGATGAACCCGAACAGGAAGAACACCGCGAACCAGACGATCGGCGTGCCCAGGCCCTGCAGCAGCTCGGTCTGCCCGGTGACGGTGAGCCCCACGATCGCGATCGCGGCCAGCAGCAGGATCTGCGCCATCGCGAGGATCGTGTTGCCGATCACCTTGCCGGCCAGCAGCACCCGCGTCGGGATCGCCGAGAGGAGCACTTCGACCACGCGGGTCTGCTTCTCCTCCACCACGCTCTGTGCGATCGTCCCCCCGAAGGTGGAGGCGGCGAACAGGAACACGACGCCGAAGCCGATCGCGGCGATGTAGCCGAGGAACCCGGCGGACGCATCGGGGTCCAGCAGCTCGACGGTCGGCGTCTCGGCCAGGTACACGAGCAGTTGGGTCGAGACGTCCGACTCGGCGATCACCGCGAAGCCGGTGGGCGAGGACGGGTCGGCGACGATGGCCGCGTCGACCTCGCCGCTGCGCACCAGATCCTCGGCGGCGGCGCGGTCGGCGACCTTCTCCGGCGTGACGCCGGGGATGTCGGGCACCATGCTCTCCGCGTCAGCGGAGACGGCGACCGAGGGGGCGCCGAAGGACTCGTCGCTCGCGCTGAACCCACCCCAGACGACGGCGGCCAGCGCCATCACGAGGAGGATCACGGTCGAGATCACGAACGTCTTGCTGCGCAGCTTGGCGCCGATCTCGCGCTCGGCGACCAGCCACACGCTCTGTGCCGTCGAGGGCGTGGGAAGGGCGGGGGTGCTCACTGGATGACCTCCTTGAAGATCTGGGCGAGGGTGGGATGCTGCGGCGCGAAGCTCGCGACATCCCCCTGTGCGACGGCCCGGCGCAGCACCCGCTGCGCCGTCTCGTCGCTGTCGGCGTCGAACACCGCGTAGCCGCCGTCGAAGTCGACGACCTCGACGCCCGGCTCGTCGCGCAGCCAGCCGGCATCGCCGGCCGAGACGAGCTCGAACCGTCGTGTGGAGTGCTCGGCGCGCAGCGCGTCACGCGCGCCGGCGGCGCGGATGGTGCCCGCGGCGATGATGACGAGGTCGTCGCAGAGGCGTTCGACGACGTCGAGCTGGTGCGAGGAGAAGATCACCGCCGCACCCTGCGCCGCGCGCTCCTGCAGGACGCCGGCGACGACGTCGACGGCGAGCGGGTCGAGGCCCGAGAAGGGCTCATCGAGGATCAGCACCTCGGGATGATGCACGAGGGCCGCCGCGATCTGCGCGCGCTGCTGGTTGCCCAGCGAGAGGGTCTCGATGTTGTCGTTCAGGCGCTCGCCGAGGCCCAGCCGCTCGAGCAGGTCGCGGGCGTTGGCCGCGGCGTCCGCCTTGGCGAAGCCGTGCAGCCGCGCGAGATAGGTGATGTGCTCGAGCACCTTCATCTTCGGATACAGGCCGCGCTCTTCGGGCATGTAGCCGAATCGGCGCCGGTCGGCCGCGGTGACCTCCGCATCGTCGAGCGTCACCGTCCCACCGTCCTTCGACAGCAGTCCCAGCGCGATGCGCATCGTGGTCGTCTTGCCGGCGCCGTTCCCGCCGACGAAGCCGGTGAGCCGGCCCGGTCGCACGTCGAACGACACGTCGTCGAGCACGCGCAGGCCGCCGTAGCTCTTCATGATCCCTCTGAGTTGCAGCATGCTTCCACGCTAAGTGCGGCGGGAGCCGGCATCCTCCCCCGTGCGGGGGATCTTTCAGGCGAGGCCGTGGCGGTGGGCGTACACCACCGCGGCGACGCGGTCGCGTGCGCCGAGCTTCTGCAGCACGTTCGACACGTGCGTCTTCACGGTCGCATCGCCGATGTACAGCCGCCGCGCGATCTCGGCGTTGCTCAGCGCCTGGGCGAGCAGGCGCAGCACCTCCTCTTCGCGGTCGGTGAGCCCCTCGACGGGCCCGGCGTGCGCCGGGGTGTCGCGCAACTCCTTCGATTCGCCGCGCTTCGCCCTGGAAACCCCGTGATCGCCGCCGATCGGCGCCGGATCGGAGGAGTTGTGCAGGTCCGGCTGCGCGAAGCGGGCGATCACGCGCCGCGTCACCTCGGGAGCGAGCAGCGCGTCGCCGGCGGCGGCCACCCGCACGGCGTTGACGAGCTCCTCCGGTCCGGCGTTCTTCAGGAG
>DASSYC010000020.1:0-16684 GCA_035703465.1 Microbacterium sp.
ATTCACGACGAAGCCCGGGGCGTCGGCGGTCAGCACCGCGTTCTTGCGGAGGCCCTTCGCGACGACGAAGGCCGTCGACAGTGCGGCATCCGAGGTCTGCGGCGTCTTCACGATCTCGATGAGCGGCATGACCGCGACCGGATTGAAGAAGTGGAAGCCGACGAGGCGTTCGGGATGCTGAAGCTTCGCGCCGATCTCCGCCACCGACAGCGACGACGTGTTCGTCGCGAGGACGGCGTCCTCGGCGATGATCGGCTCAATCTCCCCGAAGACCTGCTGCTTGACGCCGACCTCTTCGAACACCGCCTCGATGACGAAGTCGCAGTCCGCGAATTCGCCCTTGTCGGTGGTGCCATGGAGGAGGCCGCGCAGCCGGTTGGCGCCGTCGGCGTCGATCCGGCCCTTGGCCTGGAGCTTGCCGATCTCGTCGCCGATGGCGGCCAGGCCCCTGTCGACGCGGGCCTGGTCGATGTCGGTGATCACCACTGGCACCTGCAGGCGGCGCAGGAACAGCAGCGCGAACTGGCTCGCCATCAGCCCGGCCCCGATGATGCCCACCTTGGTGACGGGACGGGCCAGCGCCTTGTCCGGTGCGCCGACCGGGCGCTTGGCCCGCTTCTGCACGAGATCGAAAGCGTACATGGATGCCGCGAACTGATCGCCTGTGACGAGGTCGACGAGCGCCTCGTCCTCGCGGGCGAAGCCCTCCGCCTTCGTGCCGCTCTTGGCCTTGTCGAGCAGGTCGAGGGCGACGTACGGGGATTTCGGCACGGTGCCGATCCGCGACTCCAGCATGCCGCGTGCGACCTTGATCGCGATGGGCCACTTGGTCAGTCGCTCGATCCGGCCGGGCTCGTTCTTCCGCTCCACCTTGATCGTGCCGCCGAGCACGCCGTCGGCCCAGCGCAGCGAGTCCTCCAGGTAGTTCCCGGGCGGGAAGATCGCATCCATGATGCCGAGGTCGTATGCCTGCTGGGGCTTGAGCATGCGGTTCTGCTTGAGAGGGTTGGAGATGACCACCTCGAGGGCGTTCTCGATGCCGATCAGGTTCGGCAGCAGGTATGCCCCGCCCCAGCCGGGGATGATGCCCAGGAACACCTCGGGAAGCGCGAGGGCCGCGGCCGAGGCATCCACCGTCCGATAGGTCGAGTTCAGCGCGATCTCCAGCCCGCCGCCCAGGGCGAGGCCGTTGACGAACGCGAACGAGGGCACGCCGAGCTCCGACAGCGAGCCGAGCACCTTGTGGCCGAGCTGGGCGACCAGTCTGGCGTTGTCCTTCGAGCCCAGACGCGAGATGTCGGAGAGGTCGGCGCCGGCGGCGAGGATGTACTGCTTGCCGGTGACGCCCACCGCCTGGATCTCGCCTGCCGCGGCACGCGCCTTCAGCCCGGCGATCGTCTCGCCCAGCTCGATCATCGTGGCCGGCCCCAGGGTGTTCGGGCGGGTGTGGTCACGGCCGTTGTCGAGTGTGATCAGCGCGAGGACCCTGCCGGAGGGCAGTCGCACGTCGCGCACGGGGGAGTGGGTGACCACCTCGTCGCCGGTGAGGGCGAGCAGGGGCGAGAAGTCGATCTCGTCGTAGTTCGTCATTCGTCAGCGCCTCCGCTTGCCGTCGTAGTGCGGGTTCTCCCAGATCACCGAGCCGCCCTGTCCGAGCCCGACGCACATCGCGGTGAGGCCGTAGCGGACGTCGGGGCGCTCGGCGAACTGGGCGGCGAGCTGGATCATCAGCCGCACGCCCGAGGCCGCCAGAGGATGCCCGAGCGCGATGGCCCCGCCCCACTGGTTGACGCGCGGGTCATCGTCGGCGATGCCGAAGTGGTCGAGCAGCGAGATCACCTGGATGGCGAAGGCCTCGTTCAACTCGAACAGCCCGATGTCGTCGATGGTCAGGCCGGCCTTGCGCAGCGCCTTCTCCGTCGACGGGATCGGCCCGATGCCCATGATCTCCGGCTGCACGCCCGCGAAGGCGAACGAGACGAGCCGCATCTTCGGCGCCAGGCCGAACTCCTTGATGGCGCCGCCGCCGGCCAGCAGCGACATCGTTGCGCCGTCGGTGAGCGGAGAGGATGTGCCGGCGGTGACGCGCCCGTGGGGTCGGAAAGGGGTCTTCAGCGATGCGAGGCCCTCCATCGTCGTCTCGGGCCGGCGTCCCTCATCTTCGCTCGCGAGGGTCCACGCGCCGTCGGCGTCCTTGACGGCGACGGGCACGAGATCCGGCTGGATGCGGCCCGCGTCGTACGCCGCCTGCACCTTCTGCTGGCTCCGCATCCCGTAGCGGTCCGCGCGCTCCTTGGTGAGGTGCGGGAAGCGGTCGTGGATGCGCTCCGCGGTCACACCCATGTTCAAGGCGGCCGGGTCGACCATCTTCTCCGCGACGAACCGAGGATTGGGGTCGGCATTGGACCCGATCGGGTGATGGCCCATGTGCTCGACGCCGCCTGCGAGTGCGACGTCGTACATGCCGACTCCGATCGATCCCGCCATCATCGCCACGCTGGTCATCGCGCCGGCGCACATGCGGTCGATCGCGAAGCCCGGCACCGACTGCGGCAGCCCGGCCAGCAGGGCGACCGTGCGCCCGAGCGTGAGGCCCTGGTCGCCGGTCTGCGAGGTGGCGGCGATCGCGACATCGTCGACGCGGTCCTGCGGAATGTCGGGGTTGCGCTCCATCAGGCCGATGGTCGCCTTCACGGCGAGGTCGTCGGCGCGGGTGTTCCAGTACATGCCCTTCTCGCCCGCGCGGCCGAACGGCGTGCGCATTCCATCGACGAAGAAGACGTCCGAGATCTCGGCCACTCTGCCTCCAAGGGTTGGGATTGAGTCCAGCCTATGGTGAGACTGGGTCTCACCAAATCGGTTGGCCCGAATCTACGACGCGGACTCCGGCGCGTCGCCGGGGTCTTGCCTCGATGATACAAAGGCGTCCGCGATCAGCGGCGCGCTCTCGGCGACCTGCCACCGGCGGGCACCCAGTCCCGTGAGCGCTGCGGCCACACTGTCCGCGGTGACCTCCTCCGGCGGCGCCCACGCCACGCGGCGCAGCAGCTCGGGCGTGAGCAGATTCTCGGTCGGCATGCGCAGGGCCTCGGCGTGCGCCTCGATGACCGGACGGACGGCCTTGAGCCGGGCATCCGCCTCGGGGTTGCGATCCGCCCAGGCACGCGGCGGCGGCAGGGAGTCGCTCGGCACGCGCTCCGGCGGCAGCTGCGGGTCGGCGCGGCCGGCCTCGATGGCGGCCCACCAGCGGTTCAGCTGCGTTCGGCTGGCGCGACCGTTGAACGCCTTCAGGCTCGCCAGGGCGCTCCTGCTGGCCGGGTCCGCCGCCACGGCGGCGACGATCGAGCGATCCGGCAGCAGCCGGCCCGGTGCGACATCCTGCTCACGGGCGTACTCCTCGCGCGCCTCCCAGAGCGCCCGGGCCACCGCGAGCGAGCGCCTGCCGCGCACCGTGTGCAGGCCGCTCATCCGCCGCCAGGGGTCACTGCGCGGCGGCTTGGGCGTGCGCGAGAGCACGGCCTCGAACTCCTCCTGCGCGATCTGCTCCTTGTGCTGCTCGGAGAGCTCTTCGGACAGCGCCTCGCGCACGTCCACGAGATACTCCACGTCGAGGGCGGCGTACTCCAGCCAGGACTGGGGGAGCGGCCGCGTGGACCAGTCGGCGGCGGAGTGGGCCTTGGCGAGGCTGATGCCGAGCGCGTCTTCGACGACGGCGCCCAGCCCGACCCGCGCATGCCCGAGAAGTCTCGCGGCCAGCTCGGTGTCGAACAGGGCGGCCGGCTCGAGCGCGAGCTCACGCAGCGATGGCAGGTCCTGGCCGGCGGCATGCAGCACCCACTCGCTCTCGCCGATGGCGCTCTGCAGCGGGGTGAAGTCGCCGATGGGCGGCGGGTCGATGAGGAAGACACCGGCACCGCGACGGAAGACCTGCACCAGATAGGCGCGCTGCGAGTAGCGGAAGCCGGAGGCCCGCTCGACGTCGACGGCGACCGGTCCTTCGCCGGCGCGAAGCAGATCGGATGCCGCGGCGAGCCCGCTCGCGGTGTCGATCACCTCGTAGTCAGTCACGAGCCGCCTTGCGCGCGCCCAGCACGGCGACCCCCTCTGAGCCGGGTGGCAGCCCGGCGAGCATGCAGACCAGCTCTGCCCAGGCCTGCGCGTGCGGTCCGATCGGACCGTCCGGCGACCAGGATGCCCGCAGCTCGATCTGGGCGCCCTCGCCCTCTGCCGCGAGCGAGCCGAAGCCCTTCGACACCGTCTTGGTCGCCGTCCCGGCGGCGGCGCGGAACACCGCACCGCGCGAGCGCAGGGCGTCCACGAGCCATGACCAGGCGACATCGGCCAGCAGCGGGTCGGTCCCGATCTCCGTCTCCAGCGGCGCCTGGGCGAACGTCACGATGCGGAACGGCCCGCCCCACTGCTCCGGTTCGTCGGGATCGTGCAGCAGGATGAACCGTCCGGTGCCGTACACGGACTCGCCGGTGTCGGCATCGGGGCGCACATCGCCGGCCAGTGCGACCGCTTCGGGTGCGAGCGACTGCGGCGCCGCGATCTCGGTCACGACGAGGTCATCGCGGAAGCGCTCGGCGCGCACCTCGCCGATCGCACCCAGGAAGGCGCGCGACGACGCGGGGGGACGATCTGCGGCCACGCAGACAGACTAGAGTGAGGCACCGATGAACAGCCCCAGGCACGCCGCGACCGAAAACGCGGCACCGGCGTTCGCCGTCGGACTCAAGCTCGCGATCGGAGCGCTCACGACGCTGCTCACGCTCGTGCTGGCGGTGTGGGGCGCGGTGGCGGTCAGGGTCGCGCGACGCGTCGTCACACCCGCCCAGCGCCTGCCGGACACGCAGATCGTCGCCCTGGACACCGCGGCGCAGACGATCACCCTCACCCGCACGCCCGACACGGTGCTGCCCGGGCGGTACGGGCTGTTCACGACCGGCACCGAGTCGTATCTGAAGCTGGGCAGCGTCCTGTCCTCGGACGAGGCGACGGTCAAGCGGAAGCTGCTCACCCACGTGGGCGAGGACACGCGCCTGCAGCGCGAGGCCGCCTTCAGCGGCTGGTACTACGACACGCCCGATCAGGTGCACCTGCCGTACTCGTCCGAGCTCATCGGCTCGGCGCTCGGGCCGTGCCCGGCGTGGCTGTTCCCGGCGGGTGACGGGCAGGTGTGGGTCATCCAGATCCACGGGCGCGGCACCGACCGCACCGAGTGCCTCCGCGCCGTGCCGCTGTTCCACGGTCTGGGCATCACCTCCTTGCTCGTCTCCTACCGCAACGACGGCATCGGCCCGCGCAGCCGGTCGGGCACGTATGCGCTCGGTGCGGCCGAATGGCGCGACGTCGACGCGGCGATCGGCTTCGCCCGGCGCCGCGGAGCGCGGCGGATCATCCTGATGGGCTGGTCGATGGGCGGGGCCGTCGCGCTGCAGACCGCCCTGACCTCTGCGCACCGCGACCTCATCTCGGCGATCGTGCTCGACTCACCGGTGGTGGACTGGCGGGTCGTGCTGCGCTACCAGGCTCGGCTCACCGGCATTCCGCAGCCCGTCGCGGGCCTGGCCCTGTCGGCGCTGCAGTCGGGGTGGGGCAGAGGCCTGGTGGGGTCGGACGTCCCCATCCGGTTCGATCAGCTCGATGTCGTCGCGCGCAGCGCCGAGCTGCGGCATCCGATCCTCATCCTGCACAGCGACGACGACGGCTTCGTTCCGTCGGACGCCTCACACGACCTCGTCGTGGTCCGCCCCGACCTGGTGACCCTTCAGGTGTTCGACACGGCACGGCACACCAAGCTGTGGAACTACGACCAGGACCGCTGGACCCGGGTGATCACCGACTGGCTGCGGGAGCAGGGCCTCACCGATGCCGCTTCAGGTGGATCTGGCGCTTGACGCGGACCAGCATGCCCGTCATGCCGCTGATGCGCAGCGGCGACACGGCGCGGGTCAGCCCGATGCTCTGCGGGTAGTCGTCGGGGATCGCGAGAGCCTCGTCGGCGCTCAGCCCGCTGATGCCCTGCACCAGGATGCTGGCGAAACCCCGGGTGGTGGGCGCCTCGGCAGGGGCTGTGGCGTGCATCGCGACGGTGTCGTCGTCGGCCACGTCCACGATGATGTACACCGGCGACTGGCATTCCGCCACGCGCTCGTACAGCTCGGGGTGATCCCGGTGCTCGGCGGGAATGGGCGGCAGCTCGCCGGAGAACTCGAGCAGCAGCTGCAGCCGGTCGGGTTCGGGCAGCTCGAGGAACTCCTCGCGGATCTCGGCCAGCGTCGCGGGCAGGGTGTCGCTCATCGCATCGATTCTCCCACTCGCCGCAGCGATGGGGGTCACAGCGAACCGGGCGCCGCACCCGTGACGATGGGGACCCGCACCGCACTGCCCCACTCGGTCCACGAGCCGTCGTAGTTGCGCACGTCATCGAAGCCGAGCAGGTGCTTGAGGACGAACCAGGTGTGACTGGAGCGCTCGCCGATGCGGCAATAGGCCACGATCGCGTCGCCGTCCTGCAGGCCCGCCTCGTCGCGATAGATCGCCTCGAGCTCGGCGCGCGGCTTGAACCCGCCGTCCTCGGCGACCGCCCGGCCCCACGGCACGCTCTGCGCGGTCGGGATGTGCCCGGCGCGCAGCGCGCCCTCCTCGGGGTAGGCCGGCGCGGAGGTGCGCGTGCCGTCGTACTCCTCCGGGGAGCGCACATCGATCAGCGGCCCCTTGCCCAGGTGCGCGAGCACATCATCCCGGTACGCTCGCAGCGCGCTGTCGTCGCGCTCGACGACGGGGTACTGCGTCGCCGGGCGCGCGACGGCATCCGTGGTGATGGGCCGTCCGTCCGCGATCCACTTGTCGCGGCCGCCGTCCAGCAGACGCAGGTCCTCGTGGCCGAAAAGCGAGAAGACCCAGAAGGCGTAGGCGGCCCACCAGTTGTTCTTGTCGCCGTAGATCACGACGGTGTCGTCGCGCGAGATCCCCTTGCGGCTGAGCAGCTCGGCGAAGCCGGCGCCGTCCAGGTAGTCGCGCACGACCGGGTCGTTGAGGTCGGTGTGCCAGTCGATCTTCACCGCCCCGGGGATGTGGCCGGTCTCGTAGAGCAGAACGTCTTCGTCGGATTCCACGATGACGACGCCGGGAGTGTCCAGCCGTTGCTGCAGCCACTCACCGGTGACGAGCCGACCGGGATCGGCGTACTCGGCGAACTTGGCGGATGACGTGTCGAACTCGACGCTCACTGTTGCTCCTCGGGTGGACGCTGCGGCCGTGCGCGCGCACAGCCGGACGGTAGGGTTGAACCCGTCTCTTCGAGACTAGAGCGGTGTGCGACGTGCGTGCACGGCCCGTAACCCTCCGACACAGGACCCGCATGACAGCTGAGCACTCGAGCGATCATCGGGGCATCGTGCATCTGACCGAGCGGTCACCGCAGGTCCCGGGCGCCGAGATGGTGGCCGCTCTGATCCCGCCGCCGCAATTCGACGCGGCGACCTTCGACACGTATGAGGCCGACCCGGCCCACCCCTCCCAACAGGCCGCCAAGGACCTGCTCATGCGGTTCGCCGGCGTCACCCCTCCCCCGGCCAAGCGGGGTCTGTTCAGTCGCAGCAAGCGCGAGCCGGAGCTCAAGCCCGGCGTCTACCTCGACGGCGGGTTCGGCGTCGGCAAGACGCATCTGCTCGCGGCCGTCTTCCATGGCATGACGGCCCGGCGCAAGTACTACGGCTCGTTCATCGAGTACACGGCGCTGGTCGGGGCGCTGGGCTACCGCCCCACCGTCGACCTGTTCCGCGGGGCCGACCTGCTCTGCATCGACGAGTTCGAACTCGACGATCCGGGCGACACGATGGTGATGACCCGGCTGCTGGGCGAACTGGTGGCCTCGGGCACGCGGCTCGCCGCCACGAGCAACACACCGCCCAATGCTCTCGGCGAAGGGCGCTTCGCCGCGCAGGACTTCCTGCGCGAGATCCACGCGATGGCGGCCAGCTTCGAGACCCTGCGGATCGACGGCGTCGACTATCGTCAGCGCGCGATCGACGGTCGCGCCGTGGTGCGGACCGACTCCGAGTACGAGCGAGCGCTGGCCGATGCGGCCACCGCGGTCCTGGCCTCCGACGACGACTTCGCCGCTCTCATCGAGCACCTGGCCACGGTGCACCCGTCGCGTTACATCCGGCTCATCGACGGCCTCTCGCTCATCGGGCTGCGCGATGTCGCCGAGCTCGTCGACCAGTCCGCCGCGCTGCGGTTCGTGGCGTTCGTGGATCGCGTCTACGACGCGCAGGTCCCCGTGCGGGCCACCGGTCTGGGACTGGATCAGGTCTTCGGCGAGGAGATGCTCGCCGGCGGGTACCGCAAGAAGTACCTGCGGGCCGTCTCACGACTGATCGCCCTCACGTCCTCCTGAGGCTCACAGCCCCGCGAAACGCGATGTTCACGGGCATGGCCCTCGCGTAACCGCGCGGAAACATCGGGTGTCTGCCCCACGAAACGACGCCTGGCGAGACTTGCTCGCACACGGCCCGCCTTCCGGGTCGGTGGACCCGAGCACGTGGAGGAGCAACTGATGGACAGTGGAGCATTCGCCTGGGCGATCACAGCAACCGCGCTGGTGCTGTTCATGACCCCCGGCCTGGCCTTCTTCTACGGAGGCCTGGTCAAGGCCAAGAGCGTGGTCAGCATGATGATGATGAGCTTCGGCGCCCTCGGTCTCGTCGCCGTGCTGTGGATCCTCTACGGAGCGAACATGTCCGCGGTGGACGGCGTGTGGGCCTTCGCAGGCAACCCGTTCTCGGACTTCGGTCTGGCAGAGCTCACCGGCGACAGCGAAGGACTCGTCGGGGTGGCCTTCGGCGCCACCTTCGCGATCATCACCACAGCGCTGATCTCAGGTGCGATCGCGGATCGCGCCCAGTTCGGCTCGTGGATGCTGTTCGCCGGCATCTGGGCGACCGTGGTCTACTTCCCGGTCGCCGCGTGGGTGTGGGGCGGGGGGTGGATCCTGAACCTCGGCACCAGCATGGGCTTCTCGACCGAGGTGATCGACTACGCCGGCGGCACGGCCGTGCACATCAACGCGGGCGCCGCGGCGCTGGCCCTCTCTCTCGTGCTGGGCAAGCGCATCGGATTCCAGAAGGGCATCCAGAAGCCGCACAACGTCCCCCTCGTGCTGCTGGGCGCCGCGATCCTGTGGTTCGGGTGGTTCGGCTTCAACGCGGGTGCCCAGTACTCCGGGGACTTCAGCGGGGCGGGGCTGATCGTGCTCAACACGATCGGCGCAACCGCCGCGGCCGTCATCGGCTGGATCGTCGTCGAGAAGATCAAGGACGGCAAGGCCACCTCGGTGGGCGCCGCCTCCGGCGCCGTCGCAGGTCTGGTGGCCATCACCCCCTCGTGCGCCAACCTCGCCCCGGGCTGGGCTCTGCTGCTCGGTGTGCTCGCCGGGGCCCTGTGCGCCCTCGCGGTCGAGCTGAAGTTCAAGCTCCGCTACGACGACTCGCTCGACGTGGTCGGCATCCACCTCGTCGGCGGTCTGCTCGGCACGATCTACCTCGGATTCTTCGCGATCGACACCGGGCTGTTCCTGGGAGGCGGATTCGAGCAGCTGATCCTGCAGGTGATCGCCGCGCTGGCCGTGCTCGCCTACTCGTTCGTGGTCGCCCTGGTCCTGGGCCTTGCCATCGAGAAGACGATCGGATTCCGGGTGCGCGACGAGGACGAGATCGCCGGGGTCGACACCGTGGTGCACGGCGAGGAGGGCTACGTGCTGGCCGACCGCATCGCGTAGATGAGCGCGAGAGGGCCGGGACGAGGCGTTGGATGCCTGTCCCGGCCCTCTATCGTGGGTTCGTGGCATCGCGTTCCGGCCTTCTCGGCTCCCTCATCGACCTGCTCCGGCCGAGTCGTCCCCGAACAGGGCGTGGCGCGCCGGCATCCGACGAGGACTCGCCGGGGCGCTCCAGCAGCACGCGCACGATGGAGGTGCGGCCCCCGGGCGCCGACGAGCTGCGCATCTCATACGCGCCGCGCACCGATGGCGACCCGGACGCCGGCGAGGTGGTGTGGACCTGGGTGCCGTACGAAGAGAACGACGGCCGCGGAAAGGACCGACCGGTGCTCGTCATCGGGCGAGCCGGGGCGGAGCGCGTCTACGTCGTTCGGCTCACCAGCAAGTCGCATGACGGCGACCGCGACTATCTTTCGATCGGGCCTGGACCGTGGGACAGCAGAGGACGACCCTCGTGGGTCGACATCGAGCAGGTCTACACGGTGCATGCCGACGGGATGCGGCGCGAGGCATCCGCACTCGATCTGGACACCTTCGTCCGGGTCGCCGCTGCGCTGCACAGGCGGTACGGATGGGAGGTCGGCGGGGAGAGGAGCGCGGATGCGTAGCCGCCCGAGACGGACCTGGTCGGTCGTGTCGACCGTCGCCGCGGGCGTGTGGGCCCTCTTCCTGCTGCCGCCGCAGGTGGCGGTGTGGGAACCGGCCCGGCGCTGGCACGACTGGGCTGGCGGGGGCGTCTGTTCGGAGCTCTCCTGCTCGTCACCGGAATCGTCACGTTCCTGAGCTATCTCAACCACGCGGCCCACACGCCGCTGCATGCGCTGTGGGGCGCCGAGGCGTTCGGCCTGATCGCCATCGGCATCGCGGGCGTGATCGCAGCGCTGGCGCCCCGGCGGCTCGGTGTCGCGCTCTGGGAGCGCATCCTGATCGGGCTCACGCTGCCGATCGAGATCGGCGCGACACTGGTTCTGTCGTACTACCCGCACGGGACCCTGGTGGGGCTCGCGCTGCTCGGTACGGCGCTCCCCGCCGCAGCTCCACGAGCGGACGAGGATGCCGTCGCGCCGGCTTTGCACGAGGAGGCGCCAGCCCGCCGAGGGATGCCGTGATCGTCGGTCACGGCTCGTAGCAGTCGTACGTCTCGATCTCGGCGATGCGGCCGTCCCGGACCCGGATGAACTGCGCGATGTGCGCGGTCAGCTCGTGCCCGCGGCGCAGAATCCCCGCGTCCGCCGCGACGATGCCTCGCCAGGTCAGCCGGGCGACGACGGTGTCTTCGATCTGCCTCAGCCAGAGGACGTCGTAGCGCTGCCCGCTCAGCAGGCCTGCACCGGCAGTGCTGGCGGCGAGCATCGCCGCGCGGTCGCTCGTCCGACCCTCGGGCGCGAGGCGATTCGGGTGCTCGCGGGTGCGGGCGTCGGGAGTCAGGAACCGGGCGAGGTCCGGGCCGTGGATTCCCTTCTCGATGGCGTCGTAGAAGTCCCTCACGAGCAGTGCGCCGTCATCCATATTCACAACTGTAGTTGTGCAACCACGGTTGTGCAACGGAGAATGACCGGATGGACGATATCGAACCGCCGGTCGACCTGGCGACCCTGGCCTTCCTCACCGGCAGCGCCGCGAACGATGCGCTCCTGCACGAGATCCGGGACAGCGGTCATCCGGGGCTGCGCGTCTCCCACGGGTACGTGTTCCAACGGCTCCTGGTGGGGGAGCCGACGATCGGTGAACTGGCGGAGGCTCTGGGGGTGACCCAGCAGGCCGCGTCCAAGGCGGCTCGGGAGCTGGAGCAGCTCGGCTATGTCGCGCGACGTCCGGATGCCTCCGACCGTCGGGTCACTCGACTCGCCCTCACCGACCGGGGCGCGGCGGCGGTCGCAGCGGCCCGTCGGGCGCGGTCCCGGCTGGAGCGGGCTCTCGCCGCTCGCGTGGGGGGTGCGGATCTGGCCGCGGCTCGGCGCGTGCTCACCGCGCTTCTGATCTACGTGGGCGGGCAGAACGCCGTGCAGCTCCGGTCAGTGAAGCCGATGCCGCGGTGAGCGTGTGGTGGGCGATACCAGACTCGAACTGATGACCTCTTCCGTGTGAAGGAAGCGCGCTACCAACTGCGCCAATCGCCCATCGGCCCCAAGGGCCGGGTACCGATGTTACCGGATTCAGACGGGCCGGAACGAACCGCCTGCGACGAACACGCGCGGACGTCACATGGTTTGTTCAGACGGCGGGGATCGGATAAAGTGATCCCGCACCCCGGAAGATCGGGGAGCACGCGGATGTAGCGCAGTTGGTAGCGCATCACCTTGCCAAGGTGAGGGTCGCGAGTTCGAGTCTCGTCATCCGCTCGAGTGCGGGGGCCTCCCTTCGGGGAGGTCGCGGCATGTGGGGTCAAACCACACGCGGTGGCGTGGCCGAGCGGCTAGGCACCGGCCTGCAAAGCCGTTTACACGGGTTCGAATCCCGTCGCCACCTCTCCAGACAACTGAACAGCCTTCACAGGCGCGATTGGCGCAGCGGTAGCGCGCTTCCCTGACACGGAAGAGGTCACTGGTTCGATCCCAGTATCGCGCACCTGAGACCCCCGGAATCCGGGGGTCTTCTTCTTCTCGACCAGAGGACGGAGACCGCGCATGACGCAGAGCCGCCAGACGGACGCGGATGCGATCGTCGTCGGCGCAGGCCTCGCGGGACTCGCTGCCGCCCGCGTCCTCGTCGACGCGGGTCACCGGGTGCGCATCCTCGAGGCTCGCGATCGCGTCGGTGGACGGCTTATGGGCGGTGAGCTCTCCGACGGCCAGTGGATCGAGCTCGGCGGGCAGTGGATCGGGCCCGGCCACAACCGCATGTACGAGCTGGTCGCCCAGCACGGCCTGTCGACGATCCCGACCTTCAACGAGGGACAGACGGTGATCCGTCTCGGAGGCAAGCGCAGCCTGATGGGATCCGCGCGTGGTTCTGTGCCGCGAATGAATCCGTTCGCGCTCGCCGACCTCGCGCAGGGCATCGCGCGGTTCAACCGACTCACAGCTCGCGTCGACGTGGAGCGGCCCTGGGGGACTCCGCGCGCCCGTGACATGGATCGCGAGACCTTCGGCGCGTGGATCCGCAGCACACTTCGCACGAGCGCCGGACGCGCCTACTTCCAGATCGCATGCGAAGCGATCTTCGCCGCCGAGCCGGCGGACCTCTCGCTTCTGCACGCGGCGTTCTATGCACGCGCCGGCACCGACCTTGAGACGCTGATGGCGGTCGACCGTGGTGCGCAGCAGGATCGCATCTCAGGAGGCTCGGTGCGCATCGCCGAGCGCATGGCGGACGCACTGCGCGCCGACGGCGCTGTGATCGATCTGAATGCTGCGGTGCGCGCCGTCCGCCACGGTTCGGACGGATGCCTCGTCGAGCTGCGCGACGGCGCCGCGGTCCGCGCGCGGCGCGTCATCGTCGCGATACCGCCTGCCCTCGCCGGACGGCTGCACTACGAGCCTGCGCTGCCCGCACTGCGCGATCAGCTCACACAGCGCCTGCCGATGGGCTCGGTCATCAAGACGTATGCCGTCTACGAGCGGCCGTTCTGGCGGGATGCGGGTCTGAACGGTCAGGTCGGAAGCGATGAAGGACCCGTCAAGGTGGTCTTCGACAACACGCCGCCCGGCTACCCGCGCGGCATCCTCATGGGGTTCCTCGAGGGCGACGCCGCACGCGCATGGGGTGCTCGACCCGTCGCCGAACGGCGGGCGGCGGTGATCGCGTGCCACGTCCGCTCTTTCGGGGAGCAGGCACGCCACCCCATCGAGTACGTCGAACAGGACTGGAGCACCGAGGAATTCACGCGGGGGTGCTACGGAGCCCACTTCACGACCGGCACCTGGACGTCGTTCGGTCCCGCGCTGCGCGAGCCGGCAGGGCCGGTGCACTGGGCCGGCGCCGAGTACGCATCGACAGGCAACGGCTACATGGAGGGCGCCGTGCGGTCCGGTGAGGCCACGGCGCGCATCGTCGCCGCAGAGCTGCACTCATCGCGGGAGGACGCCTCGACGCCGTAGGCTCGACCCATGGCCACGCTCGTGCTGACCCTCGTCGGAGACGACCGCGCCGGCCTGGTCCAGGCCGTCGCCGACGCCGTCACCGCGCACGGCGGCAACTGGGAGCGCAGTGAACTCGCCGAGCTCGCCGGTGCCTTCGCGGGCATTGTGCTGGTCTCGGTGCCCGACAGCGCGCAGGCCGCGCTCGTCGACGAGCTGAACGCGCTCAGCGGCCTCCTGCACATCACTCCGCACAGCGGCGCGCCCGTGGCGGAGGCGGATGCCGGCGAACGCTTCGTGTTCACGGTGCTCGGCAACGATCAACCCGGCATCGTGCGGGAGATCACCCACGCAATCGCGCGTCGCGGGCTGAGCATCGACCGCTTCTCCAGTCGCACCCTGGAGGCGCCGATGGCCGGCGGAACGCTGTTCGAGGCGCGGGTGAGCGTCCGGATCGAAGACCGCGCCGGACTCTCCGAGGCCGTGGACGAGCTCGAGCGGCTCGCCGGCGAGATCCAGGTGGACCTCACCGTCGAGTGACCCGGTAGCGAGGCGTGAGCGTGCTGTCAAGCGCTCAGGCGACCTCAAGCCTGCACGGCTAGCGTTGAAGAGATGGCTTCCGACGTTCACGTGTCTCAGCGGGTCTCGTCTCTCGACGGGCTTCGAGGGGTCGCCGCGCTCATCGTCGTCGTGCAGCACTGTGCGCTGGTCTCTCCGGCCCTGGCGGCCGGATATTACGGCGGCGATGTCGGTGGGGTGGCGAACCAGATCGCGCTCTACTCGCCGCTGCACCTGCTCTGGGGCGGGGCCGAGGCCGTCGTCGTCTTCTTCGTGCTGTCGGGGGTCGTCCTCGTGCGCGCCATGCAGTCTGCCCGCTTCACGTGGGGCTCGTACTTCCCGTCGCGCCTCGTGCGGCTCTGGCTTCCAGTGGTGGGCGCGGTCGCCCTCGGGTATCTGCTGCTCGCCGTCCTCCCGACGATCTTCCCCCGCCTCGCCGGCGCCGGCACCTCCAGCCCGTGGCTGGATCGGCCCTTCGGGTACCCGTTCGAGTCTGTGGCGCAGGATCTCGCCCTCCTGGGCGGCACCTCGGGCATCGTCTCGCCGCTGTGGACGCTGCGCTGGGAGATCATCTTCTCGCTGCTGCTGCCCGTCCTCGCGTTCGCGGCGCGCCTCATCCCCGCCTGGCTGTTCGGGGTGGCGTGCATCGTGTTGTCGGCCACGGGTGCCGCGACCCACGTCGCCGCACTCCAGTACCTGCCCATCTTCGGAGTCGGCGTCGCGCTGGCCCTCACCTGGCAGCGGCTCGACCGGCGCGGCGCCGGCATCGGCCGGGGCGGATCCGCCGTCGCGTGGACGTTCGGGCTCATCGCGATCGTGCTGGCGATGACCTCGAAGTGGACTCTGCGCCCGATTCTCGACGACGCGATCGTCACCCCGGTGTCGCAGGTGCTCATCGTGTCCGGTGCGGCCGCCCTCGTCTATGCGGCGGCCCGCTGCCGCCCGCTCAACCGTCTGCTCAGCATCAAGCCGATCGCGTGGCTCGGCGCCGTCTCGTTCAGCCTGTATCTCGTTCACGAGCCGTTCGTGGTCACCTACGCACACCTCACCGGGTCGGCGAGGCTCACCCTGCTGTTCGCCATTCCGACCGCCCTCCTGGCGGCCTGGCTCTTCTGGCTCGTGCTCGAGCGACCCGTCCATCACCTCTCGCGCCGGCTGCGCGATCGAGTCGCCACGCGGGAGCTCGCGGACCTGCAGGCCCGGGTGGCCGCGACATCCGCACCCGTGCCCGCGGAGCGCACGCTCGCGGCCGAATCGCACCGCCCGCCGACCCGGCCGCTGTCGGTCGTCTGACGGCCGGCGACGGCGCGGGCGGTAGCCTGGGATCCGAGCCGAGATCTGGAGAGTCGCCCTGTGCCTGATGCCGTCACCCCGTCGGATGTCCCCCTCCCCACCGACGGATTCGCACTGTTCCCGGATCGATCCGTCGTCGCGCTGCGCGTCAACGGCGAGCTGAGGGATCTCGCGACGACGGTGGGGGAGACCGATGCCGTGGAGCCGGTGCTCATCGGCAGTCCCGACGGCCTCGCCATCCTGCGGCACTCGGCTGCCCATGTGCTCGCGCAGGCGGTCCAGCGCATCAACCCGCAGGCGAACCTCGGGATCGGCCCGCCGATCACCGACGGCTTCTACTACGACTTCGGCGTCGAGCGCCCCTTCACGCCGGAGGATCTCAAGGCGATCCAGAAGGAGATGGAGCGGATCGTCCGCGAGGGCCAGCGCTTCGTCCGCCGCGTGGTGACCCCGGAGGAGGCCCGCGCTGAGCTGGCCGGCGAGCCCTTCAAGCTCGAGCTGGTCGATCTCGCGGGCGGCCCGGGGTCGGGGGCGCACGCCGGCCTTGGCGTCGCCGACAAGGTGGAGGGGGCGAGCGTCGAGATCGGCGCCGGCGAGCTGACCGTCTACGACAACGTGAACCGCGACGGTGAGACCGTCTGGAAGGACCTCTGCCGCGGCCCGCATCTGCCGAGCACCCGGCTCATCGGCAGCGGGTGGGCGCTGCAGCGCGTAGCCGGTGCCTATTGGCGCGGCAGCGAGAAGAATCCGCAGCTGCAGCGCATCTACGGCACCGCGTGGCCCAGCAAGGACGAGCTGCGCGCCCACCAGCACCGGCTCGAGGAGGCCGCCGAGCGCGACCATCGCAAGCTCGGTCGCGAGCTCGACCTCTTCTCGTTTCCGGACGAGATCGGCTCGGGCCTGTCGGTATGGCACCCTCGCGGGGGGATCGTCCGTGGCGAGATGGAGCAGCATGCGCGGCGTCGCCACATCGCCGACGGCTACACCTACGTGTACACGCCGCACATCTCCAAGGAGGACCTCTTCC
>DASSYC010000158.1:0-14325 GCA_035703465.1 Microbacterium sp.
CGTCGCCCCCGACGCTTACAAGAAGGGTAGGGCAGAGGCACGACATGACCGCCCGTTCCGGCGGCCAGTTGGTGAATATTGCATAACGCTTCGATCACATGTCCCGGAAACGACGCCCGGCTGTCCTCCTTTCGGGGGACAACCGGGCGTTTTCCTTCGCTTTCGGGCTCAGCCCTCTGCGGGCGCCTCGGGTCCGGAACTGGCCGCGGCGCGGCCCTCCTCGTCCGCAGGCTCCTCGAGCACGGGCTCGAGCGAGAGCTTGCCTCGGTCGTCGACCTTCGTGATGCGCACGAGCAGCTTCTGGCCGACGCCGAGCACGTCCTCGACGTTCTCGACACGCTTGCCGCCGGCGAGCTTGCGGATCTCGCTGATGTGCAGCAGGCCGTCTTTGCCGGGCAGCAGCGAGATGAACGCGCCGAAGGTCGCGATCTTCACGACGGTGCCGAGGAACTGCTCGCCCACCTCCGGGTTGGTCGGGTTGGCGATCGCATTGACCTGGGCGCGGGCGGCCTCCGCCGACGGACCGTCGACGGCGCCGATGTACACGGTGCCGTCCTCCTCGATGGAGATGTCGGCGCCGGTCTCGTCCTGGATCCCGTTGATCGTCTTGCCCTTGGGGCCGATCAGCTCGCCGATCTTGTCGACCGGGATCTGCACGCTGATCACGCGCGGCGCGGTCGGCGCCATCTCGTCGGGGCCGTCGATGGCTGCGTTGATCACCTCGAGGATGCGCAGGCGCGCGTCCCTGGCCTGCTGCAGCGCGCCGGCGAGCACCGACGACGGGATGCCGTCGAGCTTCGTGTCGAGCTGGATGGCCGTGACGAACTCGCTCGTGCCGGCGACCTTGAAGTCCATGTCGCCGAGGGCATCTTCGGCGCCGAGGATGTCGGTCAGTGCCGCGTAGCGGGTCTCGCCGTCGACCTCGTCGGTCACCAGGCCCATGGCGATGCCGGCCACGGGTGCGCGCAGCGGCACGCCCGCGTTCAGCAGCGACAGCGTCGATGCGCAGACCGACCCCATCGAGGTGGATCCGTTGGAGCTGAGCGCCTCGGACACCTGGCGGATCGCGTACGGGAACTCCTCGCGCGGCGGCAGGACCGGCGCGAGCGCGCGCTCTGCCAGGAACCCGTGGCCGATCTCACGACGCTTGGGGCTGCCCACGCGACCGGTCTCGCCCGTCGAGTACGGCGGGAAGTTGTAGTGGTGCATGTAGCGCTTGCGGGTCACGGGCGACAGCGAATCGATCTGCTGCTCCATCTTCAGCATGTTCAGCGTCGTGACCCCGAGGATCTGCGTCTCACCGCGCTGGAAGACCGCCGATCCGTGCACGCGCGGGATGACATCCACCTCTGCGTCGAGCGCGCGGATGTCGGCGAGACCGCGGCCGTCGATGCGCACGCCGTCGGTGAGGATGCGTCCGCGCACGATCAGCTTGGTGACCGCCTTGTACGCCGCCGAGAACTCCAGCGGAGCCGGGGGCGGGAGCTCTCCCGCCTCGGTGGCGGCGACGACCTCGGCCTTGATGCGACTCTTCAGCTCGTCGTCGGCGTCGTTGCGCTCCGTCTTGTCGGCGATCTGGTAGATCGTCTCGAGGGCGTCGTATGCCCGGGCGGCGACGAAGTCATAGGTCTGGTCGCTGTAGGGCAGGAAGACCGGGAACTCCTGGACCTCCTTGGCCGCGGCGTTCGCGATGACGTTCTGCGCGGCGACGAGTTCCTTGATGAACGGCTTCGCGGCCTCCAGACCCTCGGCGACCACTGCCTCGCTGGGCTTGGTCGCGCCGGCCTTGATCAGGTTCCAGCTGCCCTCGGTGGCCTCAGCTTCGACCATCATGATCGCGACGTCGCCGTCCGGGAGGACGCGGCCGGCCACGACCAGATCGAAGACGGCCTCTTCCAGCAGCTGCGCGGTCGGGAACGCGACCCACTGGTCGGCGTGATCGCCGTGCCCGGGGATGAGCGCCAGACGCACGCCCGCGATCGGGCCGGAGAAGGGCAGACCGGAGATCTGCGTCGATGCGGATGCGGCGTTGATGGCGAGAGCGTCGTAGAACTCGCCGGGCGCGATCGACATCACCGTGATGACGATCTGGACCTCGTTGCGCAGTCCGGCGACGAACGACGGGCGCAGCGGGCGGTCGATGAGCCGGCAGACGAGGATCGCGTCGGTGGAGGGCCGGCCCTCGCGACGGAAGAACGAGCCGGGGATCTTGCCGGCGGCGTACGAGCGCTCCTCGACGTCGACGGTCAGCGGGAAGAAGTCGAAGCCCTCGCGAGGATGCTTGCCGGCGCTGGTGGCCGACAGGAGCATCGTCTCCTCGTCGAGGTAGGCGGCCACGGCGCCCTGCGCCTGCTGGGCCAGACGCCCGGTCTCGAGCCGGATGGTGCGGGTGCCGAAACGTCCGTTGTCGAGGACGGCTTCGGCGAAAGTGATCTCAGGACCTTCCAAGAGGTCTCTCCTTCTTTGTTTAGGCTCGCACGCGCGAATCGCGCGCGAGCATTCGAAGGAGCAGGAACAGACAGATGTCGGCGCGCGGAGGACTCCGCGGATTCGCCTGCGCTGGTCACCGGTAGAAGACCACCCGGCGCGTCACGACGGGGAACCCACCACTGGGGACCAGCTAGCTGCCGGCCTGCTCCATGAGCTCATATGCAATTGAGCGGATGCCACTGGGGCAACCTTGTCGATCCTAGCAGTGACTCCTCCGAGCGTCCTGGCGGCGAGGCGCGCCGCATGCCTAGGGTGGATGCATGAGCACCGACGACAATCCGGCGGGCGCCGCTTCCGACGACATGAAGCGGAAGTTCCGTGAGGCGCTGGACAAGAAGAACGCACAGCACCGGGAGGGCGAGGCGCACCTGGACGGCGACTCCCCGGTCCACGGCACACACGGAGCCAAGACCAAGCGCGAATTCCGCCGCAAGAGCGGCTGAGCGGCGGCGCGGAGCGCGCGGGTGAGCTCCCGGAAGGAGCACGGGCCCACCGGTCGGACGGCCGGTGTCGGCTGGATCGTCGTCGCGCTGAGCACGGGCACGGCGCTGAGCGCGCTGAACTCCGGCATGGTCGCCGTCGCCCTGAGCACCCTGCGCGGCGAGTTCCACGTGGATGTGCCCACGGTCACCTGGGTGATCTCCGCGTACTACCTCGCCTCGGCCGCCCTGCAGCCGCTCATGGGCCGGCTCGCGGACCGCTACGGCGCTCTCCGCGTCTTCACGATCGGCATGGTCATCGTGGCGGTCGCAGGTGCCGCCGGGCCGTTCGCGCCGACGCTGGAGTGGCTGTGCGCGGTGCGCGTCGTGCTCGCCATCGGGACGGCGACCGCCTTCCCCTCGGCGGCGGCAATGCTGCGCCGCCTCGCCCGGGAGCGCTCGGCCGACGCAGCGGATGGATCGGCGCACAGCGGCAGCTTCGAGGCGGCGCCGGTCATCGGCCGCATCCAGCTGATCGACACGAGCGCCGCGGCGGTCGGCCCGGTCCTCGGCGGCGCGCTGCTGCTGATCGCCGGATGGGAGGCGATCTTCTGGATCAACATCCCGCTGGCCGCGCTCGCCGTCGTCGCGACGCGACTGGTCATCCCCCGCGACGAGCCCCGCGAGCATGTGCCGCTGCGCACGACGCTGCGCGAGTCCGATCTGCCCGGAGTCGTGCTGTTCGCAGTGACGATCGTGGGGGCGCTGACCTTCCTGCTCGATGTCGTGGACGGGGCGGAGTGGCAGCTGCTCGCGATCGCGGTCCTCGCGGGTGCCCTGTTCACGTGGCGCGAGCTGCGTGCCGCGGTGCCGTTCGTGGACCTCCGCCTGCTCGCCGGCAACACCCGGCTCCTGCGCGTGTACGGGCTGTTCATCCTCGCGAACCTCGTCCTCTACGGCACGCTCTTCGGCATTCCGCAGTACCTCGAGGACTACGCCGGCTTCGGCACCGCGGCGGTGGGCGCGATGCTGCTGCCGCTCGCGGCGTTCAACGCCGTGCTCGCGCGCCCCATCGAAAGGCTCATCACCTCCCGCGGTCACCGCCTTACGCTGCTGATCGGAGTCGGGGGCCTGGTCGTATCGACCGCGGCCCTGCTCCTGCTGACACTGTCGACGGCACCCTGGGCGGTCCTGCTGGTGATGGCCGCGATCGGCATCCCCTACGCCTTCGTCCTCATCTCGCTCACGCAGTCCCTCTACCTCGCCGCACCGCCCGAGCATGTGGGTCAGGCGGCCGGCCTGTTCCAGACGGCACGATCGCTGGGCAGCATCGCCGGGGCGACCGTCGTCGGCATGTCGCTGTTCCACGGCACCGACCCCGAGGACTGGATCATCCTTGCCGCCGTCCTCGCGGCATCGGCCCTGATCTTCGCCGTCTTCGCCCTCAGCACGGGGCGGACCGCGAGGACCGGATTGGGCAGGATGCCCGCCGACGCCGCTGCGTAGCCTGGCCGGCGTTGGCGTCCCCATCGCTCGAGACCGCGAACCCGCCCGTTGCTCGGTGCGAACGACCGGAGCGTGTCGGTGTCTAGCTCGGAAGAACGACGTAGGGCGGCTCGCGGTGGCGATTCTGGAACTCGAGGATCGCTGCGTTGCGCACTTCACCGCCACTCACCTCGATGGCGCGCGAGATCGTGTCGTCGCTCTTCCAGGCCGAGGGGCCGGCCATCACAGTCGGCAGGAAGCCGAGGATCGCCTCGCTGATCTCCCAGCTGGCCGAGTTCCACAGGTACGAGGGGCTGTGATCGACCGCGTAGTAGTTGATGTTGCCGCCGACGGTGAACATCGGATCGGCGAAGCCGGTCGGACGTGCCCAGTCGAAGCCCATCCCCTCGTCGCACGACACATCCACGATGAGGCTGCCCGGGCGGAATGCGGTCAGGTCGGAAGTCTGGAGATAGACGAGCGGTCGATTCGGGTCCTGCAGCGTGCAGTTGACCACGATGTCGCTCTCTGCCAGCAGGGGCGCCAGCGGCACGCGCCCCTCGTCGGTGATGACTTCGCTCACTCGCGGGCCTTCATGCTCGAACTGCAGGATCTGGGTGGCGTGGATCGGCGCGGCCACCGACGCCGCCGCACGATTGGTGAGAACGCGCACGTCATGCACGCCGTGGGCACGCAGCGCCGTGACGGCCCCACGGGCGGTCGCACCGAAGCCGATCACGACGGCGGTGAGCCGCCGCCCGTAATCTCCCGTGGACCCGCAGAGCTGGAGCGCGTGCAGCACCGAGCAGTACCCGGCCAGCTCGTTGTTCATATGGAACACGTGGAGTCCGAACGTGCCGTCGCTGCCCCAGTGATTCATCGCCTCGAACGCGATCACTGAGAGGTGCTTGTCGATCGCGAGCTGTGTCATCCCCGCGTCCTGCACAAGATGCGGCCAGCCCCACAGGGTCTGGCCGTCACGCATGTCGCGAAGATCCTGATGCTGCGGCTTGGGCAGGAGCAGCACGTCGGCGGCGGCGATCAAGTCGGCACGATCGAGGACTCCGCCGACGAGGCCTCGGATCTCGTCGTCGGCGACTCCGAATCGCTGGCCGTACGCGCGCTCGACGAACACGCGCGCGCGCAGATCTTCGGGAAGACGGTCGAAATGATCCGGGTGGATCGGCACCCGGCGCTCATCCGGCTTGCGCGAGACGCCGATCACTCCCAAGGTCAATGGACGTTCAGGATTCATCGTCGCCTGCTTCCCAACACCGAGGCCGAACCGGCTTCGTGGCCTCGACGCTACCCTTATTCGCCCGCGAGCCCGCCGAGGAGGTGTCCGAACGACCGGCCCTCACCCAGATAGCTCGCCGGGTCGTACGGGTCGACGGTCTCCGCCGGCTCGCGGCGCGCGATGGCCTCCGCGAGCTCGCGAGCGCCGCGGTCGACGCGCTTGGCCAGCGGCGCCACCTGATCGGCGTGCGCCCCCCAGTCGCTGGAGGCCGCGAAGACGCCGGTCGACACCGGCTCGGCGTGCAGGTAGGTGAACAGCGGCCGGATTGCGTAGTCGATGGCGAGCGAGTGACGGGGGGTCCCGGCGTTGGCGCCGATCAGCACCGGCTTGCCCTGCAGCGAGTCGGGGTCGAGCACGTCGATGAACGACTTGAACAGGCCCGAGTAGCTCGTGGAGAAGATGGGGGTCACAGCGATGATGCCGTCCGCCGAGACCACCGTGTTGATCATCGTCTCGAGCGCGGTCGGCGCGAAGCCGGTCAGGAGGTTGTTGGTGATGTCGTGCGCGTAGTCGCGCAGTTCGAAGACATCCACCGCGGCCTCGATGCCCTGCTGCGTGAGCTCGCGCATCGTCGCCGCCGCGAGGCGGTCGGCGAGCATGCGTGTGGAGGACGGGTTGGACAGACCGGCCGAGACGACGGCGATGCGGCGCGCTGCAGTCATCTCAGGCATCCTTCCTTCCCAGCCCGAATGCCGCCCCGGCGGGCACCGGAGTGTCCTGGTAGGGCGAGCCGCCGGTGACGTTGTCGCCGCGGTTGGCGTTGGGGCGGGGCTGACGCGGCGCGCCGTCGCCGTACTTGGCGCGGACCAGGCCGGTGTGGGTCGGCGCGTCGGGCACGGCCGCGGGGCGGTTCTGAGCCAGCTCGCGGCGCAGCACCGGCACGACCTCGCCGCCCAGGATGTCGAGCTGTTCGAGCACGGTCTTCAGCGGAAGGCCGGCGTGGTCCATGAGGAAGAGCTGGCGCTGATAGTCGCCGAACAGGTCGCGCATGCCGGCGTAGCGGTCGATGACCTGCTGCGGCGAGCCGACGGTGAGCGGCGTCATCTGCGTGAAGTCCTCCATCGATGGGCCGTTGCCGTAGACCGGCGCCGCGTCGAAGTACGGGCGGAACCGGCGCACCGCGTCCTGCGAGTTCGCCGCCATGAACGCCTGGCCACCCAGGCCCACGATCGCCTGCTCGGGGGTGCCGTGGCCGTAGTGCGCGTAGCGCTGGCGGTACAGCTCGATGAGCCGCTGATAGTGCTCGGCGGGCCAGAAGATGTTGTTCGCGAAGAAGCCGTCGCCGTAGTAGGCGGCCTGCTCGGCGATCTCGGGGGTGCGGATCGACCCGTGCCACACGAAGGGCGGCACGTCATCGAGCGGGCGGGGCGTGGAGGTGAATCCCTGCAGCGGGGTGCGGAAGGTGCCCTCCCAGTCCACGACGTCCTCGCGCCACAGCTTGTGCAGCAGCGCATAGCTCTCGATCGCGAGCGGGAGGCCCTGGCGGATGTCCTTGCCGAACCACGGGTAGACCGGCCCGGTGTTGCCCCGGCCCAGCATGACGTCGACGCGGCCGCCCGAGACGTGCTGCAGCATCGCGAAGTCCTCGGCGATCTTCACCGGGTCGTTCGTGGTGATCAGCGTCGTCGCCGTGGACAGGACGAGCCGCTCGGTCTGCGCGGCGATGTAGGCCAGCGTCGTGGTCGGCGAGGACGAGAAGAACGGCGGGTTGTGGTGCTCGCCGATGGCGAAGACGTCCAGCCCGACATCCTCGGCGTGCTTGGCGATCGTCAGGATGCCCTGGATGCGATCGGCCTCGGAGGGCGTCTGGCCGGTGGTGGGGTCCTGGGTGATGTCGCTCACCGAGAAGATGCCGAACTGCATCCCCGGCCAGGTCGTGGTGTCGCTCACGTTCGCTCCGTTTTTGTCTATGCAAGTGAATACATATCGTGAAACGCCTGCAGCGTCAGGTTATTCCCGTGCCTGCGAGAAGATCTGCAGCATGTCCCGCGCCAGTTGATGCGGGGCGGTCTCACAGGGAGCGTGACCGGTCGGATACACGGCGACCTCCGCCCCGATCTGCGCCGCGTACCGGCGGTGCTGGGCGAGCGGCCACAGGTCGTTCTCCCCCACCGCGATGAGCTTGGGGATGCCGGCGGCCGCCACCTCGGCCACGGTGTCGGGCGCGGCCATCATCAGCCCCACGATGTCGTCCACGCAGGCGCGCGGTGTCACCGCGAGCCGCTCGCGGACGAAGGCGATGCGTCCGGGCGGGGTGCGGTTGAGGTTGTACCGGATGCCCCACAGGATCAGTCCGGCCGCCCGGTGCGGGGGCATGTCGGAGATCGGGCCGATGTGCTTGATGCCGCGGAACACCTGGCCCACGGCAGGCGGGGACGACATCAGGGTCAAGCTGCCGAACAGCTCCGGCCTGCGGGCCAGGGCCAGCTCGGCCACCAGGCCGGCGAAGCTGTAGCCGAGCACGTGCGCCGGCCCGTCGCCGTCGTCCAGCACCGCGATCAGGTCGTCGACGTACAGGTCGAAGTCATATCCCGCGCGGGGCGGGTCGAGGTTCGCCGGCCCCGCGTCGACGGACTCGTAGTGGCCGGCGAGGTCGTACGACTCGACGCGATGCCCCGCCTGCGCGAGCAGCGGGAAGAGCCGGACGAAATCCTCCTTCGACCCGGCGACGCCCGGGACGAGCACCACGCGCGGCGCTCCAGGGTCGCCGAGCCGCACCCGGGCGAGGCCGCCGCTGGGGGCGGCGAGCACGTCGCGCTCGGTGCCCTCGGGAAAGACATGCCAGTCGATGTCGGCGAGTGCACGGTCGCGCTCGAGCGCGTCCTCCAGGAGCGTCACGGCCGGGCAAGAGCGGCGACCAGGGCCGTCGCCGACTCCTCGGACAGCGGCTCGCTCGTGTAGAAGGACAGCCGGGTGACCAGGCCCGCGTACCGTTCCCGCAGCTGCGCGGCCACCTCGGTCGGGCTTCCGATCGCGGCGAACGCGGTGAGCATCTCGTCGGGGACGGCTGCGGCCATCTGCGCCCACTCGCCGCGACGCGACATCGCGTGCAGCCGCTGGTGCGTCCCCTCCCAGCCGTGCAGGGCGAGCACCGGCAGGTAGTCGGGTGTCGACCCGTAGAAGGCGATCTGGGCCCGCGTCGCCTGCACCGCACGGTCGAGGGCGGCCGGGGTGTCGCCGACGGCGACGAAGGCCGGCAGCGCGAGGCCGAGATCGGCGGGATCGCGGCCCTCCGACTCCGCACCGCGTGCGAGGGCGGGCACGGTGACCTCGCGCAGGTAGCGAGGCGTGGTGAAGGCGTGTGCGATGAGTCCGTCCGCCACCGCGCCCGCGGTCTCGGTCAGCCGCTCACCGACGGCAGCCAGCCAGATCGGCGGTGCGCCGTGCGGATTGGGCCCGGGCGAGAAGAACGGCGTCATGAGCGTGTGCTGATAGTGCTGGCCGCGGAACTGCAGGCGGTCGCCGGTCTGCCAGGCGTGCCAGATGGCCCGGACGGCCGCGACGAACTCCCGCATGCGCGCGGCCGGTGGCGACCACGGCATCGAGAAGCGCTTCTCGATGTGGGGGCGCACCTGCGAGCCCAGCCCCAGCACGAAGCGGCCGCCGGACAGCAGCTGCAGGTCGTTGGCGGTCTCGGCGACCGTCATCGGGCTGCGGGCGAAGGCGACCGCGATCGCCGTCATCAGGCTCACCCGCTCCGTCAGCACGGCGGCTGCGGCCAGCGCGACGAAGGGATCGTGCCGGGTCTCTGCCGCGATCATGCCGTCGTAGCCGGCGGCCTCGACGCCCGCGGCGAACTCGGCGAACTCGCGGGGACCGGTGCCGGCGTCGCCGCCCGCGTCGATGAGGAAGGGGGCTCGGGCATCGCTCATCGCACCATCACATCACACCCGGCGCGACCGGCTCGGCGCACATGCCCCTGCACCCACCCTGCAACGCAGCGCAACATTTCCGGGTGACCCGAGGCATCCGGTCTACCGTGATCGCGTGGCTGACCTGTACCTCCCGATTCTGGACCTGTCCCTGCTCGACCAGGGACCCGCCGCCGCCGCGCGGTTCCGCGACGAGCTGCGCGCCGCGACGCACGATGTGGGGTTCTTCTACCTCACCGGCACCGGCGTGCCCGCAGAGCTCGAAGCGCGACTGCACCGGACCGCACGGGAGTTCTTCGCGCTGCCGGAGTCCGCCAAGCTCGCCATCGAGAACGTGAAGAGCCCGCAGTTCCGCGGCTACACGCGCATCGGCGGCGAGCGCACGCAGGGTGCGGTGGACTGGCGCGAGCAGATCGACATCGGCCCCGAGCTGCCGGCGCTCACCGGGGGTCCGGACTTCAACCGCCTCATCGGCCCCAACCAGTGGCCCGCCGCCCAGCCCGAGCTGCGTGAGGTGGTCACGCAGTGGCACGAGCACCTGTCCGGCGTCGCCCGCAGGCTGCTGCGCGCCTGGGCCCTGTCGCTGGGCGCGGCCGAGTCCTACTTCGACGAGCACTTCGGCGAGCCCTCGACACTCATCAAGATCGTGCGCTACCCGGGCTCGGCCGAGCCCGAGCCCGCCCAGGGGGTCGGAGCACACAAGGACTCCGGCGTGCTCACCCTGCTGTGGATCGAGCCTGGCAAGGGCGGCCTGCAGGTCCAGCGCGACGGCGAGTGGGTCGACGCGCCGCCGGTGCCGGGGGCGTTCGTCGTCAACATCGGCGAGCTGCTCGAGTACGCCACGCAGGGCTATCTCACGGCGACGAACCACCGGGTGGTCTCGCCCCGGTTCCCGGAAGACCGCATCTCGGTGCCCTTCTTCTTCAACCCGGCGCTGGACCAGCGGCTGCCGCTGATCGATCTGCCTCCGGAGCTGGCCGCCGAGGCGCGGGGCGTCACCGACGACCCGGCGAACCCGATCCACGCGCTGTACGGCGAGAACGCGCTGAAGTCGCGGCTGCGCGCGCATCCCGACGTCGCCGAGATCTGGCACGCCGACCTGCTCGCGGCGCGAGCCTGAGGCATCCGCACTTCTGGGCGAACGCGCCTCACGCGCGCGGCGGGCGGTTCGTTCGCGAGGTGATGGTCACTCCCGAGGACGCATGCGGCCCGAAGCATCCTCTGGTGTGTCCATCTCCTCGGCTGTGAACGCCAGGAGCGTGATCCAGCGCTCCGCCGAGGTCGCCGCGGTCGTTTCCTCACTGCTGCGCATCACGCGCGGCGACGGCCTCAAGGGTGCGCCGGTCGGGCTTGCCCGTCGCGAGCAGCGGCAGCGCGGGAATCCGGAGAAGCCGGGCGGGGCGGGCGGCAGGGCCGAGCGCGGCCCCGACATGCGTGCGCAGCTCGTACAGTGAAGCGGATGCCTCGCCGGCGACGACCACGACGGGCACCTCGCCCCACTCGGCCGACGGCGCACGCACCACCACCGCGTCGGCAAGGCCGGGCAGTTCGCGCACCACAGCCTCGACGCGGCCGAGCGCCACCTTCACTCCGCCGGAGATCAGCACGTCGTCGGCACGGGCGAGCACCCGGAGCCGGCCGTCGGGATCGAGCTCGGCGAGGTCTCCGGTCCGGTACCAGCGCGTGCCCTCATCCACGTGGAAGGCCGTCGCGGTCAGCTCGGTATCGTCGAGATATCCGTCAGCGAGCGTGGGGCCGGCGATCTCGAGCATTCCGTCGACAGTGCGCAGGCGCGTCTGCCCGATCGCGCGGCCGTCGTAGACGCAGCCGGTCGCCGTCTCCGACGAGCCGTAGGTGCGCACGATGCGATAGCCGAGCGCGCGCGCCCGATCGGCGACGGACTGGGGCAGCGACTGCCCGCCGATCAGCATCGCGTCCAGGCGAACGACCGCCTCGCGCGCCTCCGGGTCGGACTCGCCGAAATCGACCAGGCGCGAAAGCTGCGCGGGCACGAGCGACGTGTACCGGCGGGTGTGGGTCATGTCGCGGGCGGATCGGACGAAGCGGGATGCCTCGAACCCGCCGATCGGGCCGGCGACCGTGTCGGTGCCCGCGAGCAGTCCCCGCACGAGCAGCTGTGCGCCGGCGACATACGCGGGCGAGAGGCACAGCAGCCATTGCCCGGAGCCGCCGAGCGCGGCATCCGTCGCCTCAGCGCTGGCCCGAAGCGCTCCTTCGCTCAGGGCCACCCGCTTCGGGCGTCCTGTCGACCCGGAGGTCTGGATCACCAGGGCGACGTCGTCGTCGACCCGGGGCGGCACATCGGCGGCGTCGGCCGGGAACACCGCGGGACCGTCACCGTCGAGCCGCGTCCGCAGCGCCGCGCGCACGGCCCGCCAGTCGGCCGGGTCGACGGTCAGCAGCGGGCGCACGCTTCGAGCCTAGACACCGTGCCCGCACCCTGCCCGCGCCCGCGTCGCACCCTGCCCGCACCCGCGTCGCACCCGCGCTCTTCCGCGAACCAGGGGGAACCCGCCGAACGGCGTGTCAGCGACCCCTGGTTCGGCGAGAGTCCCCGGGTTCGGCGAGAGGTGTGACGCCCGCACAGGATGAAGGCCGCCCCCACACCTGGGGGCGGCCTTCCAAGAATGTTCTGCGCGATTGAACGCTGGTGCTCAGCGGCGCAGTCCGAGACGCTCGATCAGCGCGCGGTAGCGCGCGATGTCGATGTCCTGGAGATAGCCGAGCAGACGACGGCGCTGACCCACGAGCAGGAACAGCCCACGACGCGAATGGTGGTCGTGTTTGTGATCCTTCAGGTGCTCGGTGAGGTCCTTGATGCGCTGCGTCAGCAGAGCGACCTGCACCTCGGGGGAACCGGTGTCACCGGGGTGCGTCGCGTACTCTTCGATGATCGCCTTCTTGACTTCAGCTTCCAGTGCCATAGGCCGATCCCCTCTCTCGTCGTTGCGCGGTGCCCGGCGCCTGATGCGTGAGCTCTCTTTATCCGCGGCCGTTCGAACGGCAACCGCAACAGTCTACCAGTGACCGGCGGGCGGCTGCGCATCGGTCTCCCCCGACAGCAGATAGCCTCGATGGGTGCAGTACAGGGTGCGGGTCAAGCCCGGCAGTCGCAGGGGTCCTCTCGTGGAGACCACTGCTGACGAGCTCGTCGTCCACGTGCGCGAGCGCGCCGTCGACGGTGCCGCCAACGAGGGTCTCATCCGCGCCCTGGCCGCCCATTTCGACACTGCACCCAGCCGCGTGCGCATCGTGCGCGGTCACACGTCGCGCATCAAGCGCGTCGAGGTCGAGGACTAGTGGCGCGCCTTCGCCGAGAGCATTTCATCGATCTCCGGCCGTTCCGGGTCTCCCCCGCATTCACCCGGCTGTGGGTCGGCTCGACCCTCTCGGGACTGGGTGGCCAGCTGACCATCGTCGCGGTCATGCTGCACGTCTACGATCTCACCGGCGACACCTTCGCAGTATCGATGGTCGCCGTCGCGGGCCTCGTGCCCATGATCATCGCCGGACTGTACGGCGGGATGCTCGCCGACGCGTTCGACCGCCGCATCGTCGGGCTGCTCGCGGCATCCATCACCTTCGTCTCGACACTGCTGCTCGCGATCCTCGCGTCGGCGCACCTGGAGACCGTGTGGTCCCTGTATCTGCTGAGCGTCGTCAACTCGGCCGCGAACTCCATCGTGATGACGACGCGGTCGGCGATCGTGCCGCGTCTGATCCCCCGCGAGCTGCTGCCCGCGGCGGCGGCCCTCGGCGGCATCACGGTCGGGATCATGGTCATGGGCGGTCCCGCACTCGCCGGCGTGCTGGTCGCCTTCGCCGGCTACGCCTGGACGTACAGCATCGACGTGCTGCTGATGTCGACGCTCTTCCTGGGGCTGTGGACGCTGCCGAGCATCAAGCCCGAGGGCGTGATCGTGCGGCCGGGCCTGGAGTCCCTGCGCGACGGGGCCCGCTTCCTGCGGCGGGCGCCCAACATCCGGCTGCAGTACATCCTGGACATCATCGCGATGACCTTCGGGCATCCCATCGCCCTGTTCCCCGCGGTCGGCGCCGTGCTGCTGGGCGGCGGCGCCATCACCACCGGCGTGCTGACGGCGTCCATCGCCGCCGGCGCCTTCCTGTCCAGCCTGTTCTCCGGGCCGATCGGCCGCGTGCGCCATCACGGCATCGGCATCCAACGGTCCATCCAGGTGTTCGGCATCGCGACGATTCTGTTCGGCCTGGTGCTGCTGGCCGGGCAGTTCGGCTGGTTCGCACCGCCGGTGGCAGACGAGACGCACGCGAACTTCGTGCTCATCGGCCTGGCGATGGTCACGCTGGCCGTCACCGGCGCCGCCGACAACGTCAGCGCGATCTACCGATCAACCATGATGCAGGCTGCCGTGCCCGACGCGATCCGCGGGCGCCTGCAGGGCATCTTCACGGTGGTGGTGACCGGCGGTCCGCGACTGGGCGCCCTCTACGCGGGCACCTTCGCCACCCTCGTCGCACTGTGGTTCCCGCCGCTGCTGGGCGGATTCGTCATCGTGGGACTCGTCTCGCTGCTGGTGCGCCTCAACCCGCGGTTCCGCGACTACGACGCGGAGAATCCGGTTCCCTGATCACAGCCGCACCGTAGGCGGAGCGCCGCATTCGTGTGGGGGTCGAGCTTCCCCTTCATGAAGGTCGCGGTCACCGGCATCTCACCCGCCCAGGTCGCCTGGACGCGCATCCTCCTGGGCGCTCTGACCCTCGG
>DASSYC010000218.1:0-23098 GCA_035703465.1 Microbacterium sp.
TCAGCGATCGTCGAGCGCGCGGCCGCGCTTGTCGACCAGGCCCCACGCCGCCGCGCCGGCGATCACGAAGAACACCGCGAACACCACGAACAGCACGGGCGTTCCACCCAGCACGAGCAGCGGCGGCACCGCCAGCGGGGCGATGATCGACGCGATGCGGCCGATGCCGGCCGCCCATCCCGATCCCGTTCCGCGCAGCGAGGTGGGGTACATCTCCGGCGTCACCGCGTACAGCGCTCCCCACGCGCCGAGGTTGAAGAACGACAGTCCCATCCCAGCGGCGATGATCGCCCACTCGGTGCCGGCGGTGCCGAACAGCACAGCGCACACGGCCGATCCGGCCAGGAACACCGACAGCGTCGCACGCCGTCCCCACACCTCGATGAGCCACGCGGCCACGGCGTAGCCGGGCAGCTGGGCGAGCGTGATGATGAGCGTGAACCCGAACGACCGCACGAGGTCGTACCCCTGGTCGACGAGGATCGACGGGATCCAGATGAACGCCCCGTAGTACGAGAAGTTGACGCAGAACCAGACCAGCCACAGGCACGCCGTCCGCACCCGGAATTCCCTCGCCCAGAGGGTCGCGACACGGCCCCGGATCGTGGCCCCCTGCCGGGTGGATGCTTCGCGCGAGGCGGATGGCTGCGGCATCCCTCTCTCGGCAACCGACGCTGCAGGGTCAGCCGCGTCCCGCGCACCGTCCTGACCGCGCAGAGTGCTCGAATCCGGCGCGATTCGAGCAGTCTCTGCGGTTTCGGCCGTGCCAGGGCTTGCCGCAGCCCGCGCCGCCGCGGCCCGCGCACCCGCGCGGAACAGCGCCGGCGAGGTCTCGAGGCCGCGCACGACCGACTCCGCCTCGGTTCCGCGCCCGCGGCGCGCCAGCCAGCGCGGCGACTCGGGCAGTCCCCACCGAACCGCGATCGCCCACACTGCCGGCACCACACCCAGGGCCAGAGCCCACCGCCATCCGTCGTCGGAGGCGGGGATCACGAAGAAGGAGATGAGGGCGGCGGTCGTCCAGCCGACGGCCCAGAACGCCTCGAGGATGACGACGACCCGTCCGCGGATGCGCGCCGGCGCGAACTCGCTGACGAAGGTCGACGCGACCGGCAGCTCCGCGCCGAGCCCGAGCCCCACGAAGAAGCGCAGCACGAGCAGCACCGCCAGCCCGCCCGCGAGCGCCGAGGCACCGGTCGCGAGCCCGTAGATCAGCAGCGTGATCGCGAAGATCTGCCGGCGTCCGAACCGGTCGGCGAGCAGTCCGCCCAGGCTCGCGCCGATCGCCATCCCGACGAACCCGATCGAGGCGATCCACGCCGTCTCGCTGCCGGTGAGCTGCCACTGCACCGCGAGGGCGGCGATGACGAAGGAGATGAGTCCGACATCCATCGCATCCAGCGCCCAGCCGATGCCCGACCCGGCGAGCACCTTCAGATGCCGGCGCGTGAACGGCAGCCGATCCAGCCGGTCGGAGAGCTCCGCCGCAGCGGTGTCGGCCACGGCGTCAGACTCCGTTCATGCGATCACGCCACTCGAGCACCGGCTTCACGCCCGACAGGTCGTAGTCGGGGCCGTCGATCCCCGGGATGATCAGTCGCACACCGACCCCGTACCAGGCGTCCAGGAGGTCGTCGGTCAGCTGCAGCGGACGACGCAGGGTGAAACCCGTCGACAGCTCGATCTCCGCCGGATCACGGCCTTCGCGCTCGCACCAGGCGTGCAGCACGCCGATCTTGCGCGGCAGGTCGTCGAGCCGGGTGAACGTGTGCCAGATGTCGGCGTGCCGCGCCACCAGGCGCAGGGTCTTGCGCTCACCCTGCCCGCCGATCAGCACCGGGATGCGGCGCGTCGGCGGCGGATCGAGCACCTCCCACCGGGCGAGGATGCGCGGCAGGTCCTCGGCGAGCGCGTCGAGCCGGCTGCCCACGGTGCCGAACTCGTAGCCGTAGGCGTCGTAGTCGCGCTGCGCCCAGCCCGACCCGGTGCCGAAGATGAGCCGGCCGACGCCCGAGCCCCGCGCCGAGATGTGATCGACGGTGCGCGCCATGTCGGCCTGAAGGTCGGGGTTGCGGTACGAGCTGCAGTTCACGAGCGGGCCGAACTCGACGCGCTCGGTCTGCTCAGCCCACGCGGCGAGCATCGTCCACGCCTCGAAGTGCGGGGCGTCCAGGGGCGGGGTGAGCGGGAAGAAGTGGTCCCAGTTGAAGATCGCGTCCACGCCGAGATCCTCGGCACGCAGCACGGCGTCGCGCACCTGCGCGTACGTCGCGTGCTGAGGGGAGAGCTGCACGCCGATGCGGACAGGGCGGTGGGATGCCGAGTGAGCCGTCGCTTGCACGGGGCCGACTCTATCCAATCCGGTCAGCTTCTCCCGGACACCGGCGTGACCTCTTCCCGCCCGGGAAGGGTTTCGATAGCCTCGGCCCAGAGACATCTCGGAGATCTGGTGCCCCACATCTCGTGCGACTCGAGACGGTACTCGGGGCACCACAGAGGGACGGGGCAGCATGAGCACCACCTTGAACAGCCCGCTGACAGATGCGTTGATCAAGACGCGTCGGTTCTTCCACAGGAACGAAACCGTGTCTGCGGACGGCCGAACCCTGCTGAAGGTGGGTGGGCGTTCCGGGGATTCCTTCTACCGCGACCGCTGGAGTCACGACAAGGTCGTCCGGTCGACGCACGGGGTGAACTGCACGGGGTCCTGCTCGTGGAACGTGTACGTCAAAGACGGGATCATCACCTGGGAGACCCAAGCTGTCGACTATCCCAGCGCGGGACCCGACAAGCCCGAGTATGAACCGCGAGGGTGCCCCCGTGGCGCGTCTTTCTCGTGGTACACCTACTCGCCCACCCGCACCCGGTATCCCTACATCCGCGGCGTGCTGCTGGAGATGTATCGCGAGGCGAAGACGCGCCTGAAAGACCCTGTCCTGGCCTGGGCGGACATCACCGAGGACCCAGAGCGCTCCACCCGCTACAAGCGGGCCCGCGGCAAGGGCGGCCTGGTACGGGCGACGTGGGCAGAAGCGATTGAGATCGTCGCCGCCGCACACGTGCACACGATCCGCAAGTGGGGCCCCGATCGGGTTGCGGGCTTCTCGCCGATCCCCGCGATGTCGATGATCTCGCATGCCTCCGGCGCCCGATTCGTCAACCTGATCGGCGGCTCGATGCTGAGCTTCTACGACTGGTACGCCGACATGCCGGTTGCATCGCCGCAGATGTTCGGCGACCAGACCGACGTTCCCGAGTCCGGCGACTGGTGGGATGCCGGATACCTGATCATCTGGGGCACCAACGTCCCGGTGACCCGCACACCGGATGCGCACTGGATGACCGAGGCACGGTATCGCGGGCAGAAGGTGATCGGCGTCTCGCCCGACTACGCCGACAGCACCAAGTTCGCCGACGAGTGGCTGCCTGCAGAGCCCGGCACCGACGGCGCCCTGGCGATGGCGATGGGGCATGTGATCCTCAAAGAGTTCTACGTCGACAGGCAGACCGAGTACTTCACCGACTACGTGAAGAAATTCACTGATCTGCCGTTCCTGGTCACGCTCGATGAGACGACGGATGCCGCCGGCGAGAAGACGTACACGGCCGGCAAGTTCCTGACCGCCTCGGACCTCGGCGATGAGATCGCGACCGAGCAGGAGAACGCCGACTTCAAGACGGTGCTGATCGACGCGACCACCAACACACTGGTGGTGCCGCCGGGCACTCTCGGCCACCGTTACGGCGAGACGGGTGTCGGCAAGTGGAACCTGGACCTCGGTGACATCGACCCCCGGCTCTCGTTGATCGACGCGGCCGACGAACGCGTTCCGATCGATATGCCCCGTTTCGATACGGGCCAGGGCGCCATAGGCACGATCCGTCGGGGCGTGCCGGCACGCCGGGTGGCCGGCCGGCTGGTCACCACGGTGTTCGACCTGATGCTGGCCCAGTACGGCGTCGGGCGCCCGGGGCTTCCCGGGGTCTGGCCCAGCGGATACGACGACGCCGAATCTCCGTACACTCCGGCGTGGCAGGCGCAGATCACCGGTGTCACCGCCGAGCAGGCCGAGCGGATCGGTCGCGAATTCGCCCAGAACGCTGAAGACTCCAGGGGCCGGTCGATGATCCTGATGGGTGCCGGTACGAACCATTGGTTCCATTCCGACACCATCTATCGCACCTTCTTGACCCTGACGACGATCACGGGTTGCCAGGGCGTCAACGGCGGCGGCTGGGCGCACTATGTCGGGCAGGAGAAGGTTCGCCCGCTGACGGGCTACACGCAGCTGGCGAACGCGCTGGATTGGCTGCGGCCACCGCGCAACATGGTGCAGACCGCCTACTGGTATCTGCACACCGACCAGTTCCGCTACGACCAGTTCGGCGTCGACACCCTCACTGCCCAGACCGGCAACGGGCAGCTGGCCGGAAAGACGACCGCCGATGTGATCGCGCAATCGGCACGGCTGGGCTGGATGCCCTCTTATCCGACTTTCGACCGCAATCCGCTGCTGATCGCGCCGCAGGCACAGGCGGAGGGCAAGTCCACCAAGGACTACGTGGTCGACGAGTTGAAAGCCGGCCGACTGAACTTCGCCGCCGAGGATCCGGACGCACCGGAGAATTTCCCGCGGGTGCTGTCCCTGTGGCGGTCGAACCTGTTCGGATCGTCAGCCAAGGGCAACGAGTACTTCTACAACCACCTGCTGGGCACATCGCACACCGTCACTGCCAGGGAGACGCCCGAGCAGTTCCGCCCCAAGGACGTCATCTGGCATGAGGAGGCCCCGATCGGCAAGCTCGACCTGCTGATGACGCTGGACTTCCGGATGACGACCTCGACGCTGCTCTCCGACATCGTGCTGCCTGCTGCCACCTGGTATGAGAAGCACGATCTGTCGACGACCGACATGCATCCCTTCGTCAACTCGTTCAATCCGGCCGTCTCGCCGCCCTGGCAGTCGCGCACCGACTGGGACGCCTGGCAGCAGATCTCGCGGGTCTTCAGCGAGCTGGCGGTGCGTCACCTCGGCACACAGACCGACGTCGTGGCCGTTGCGCTCACCCATGACACCCCGGACGAGATGGCCGTGCCGCACGGCCGGGTGCGGGATTGGAAGGACGGCAGCTGCGAGCCGGTGCCCGGCGTCACCATGCCCAAGATCGTCGAGGTCGAGCGCGACTACACGCGTGTCGGCGACATGATGCGCGCGGTCGGGCCGCTGATGGACACACTGGGGGCTACCACCAAGGGGATCACCTTCGATCTGACCGAGGAGATCGAAGACCTCAAGAAGCGCAACGGGGTCGTCCGCGGCGGTGTCGCCGACGGGCGGCCCGACATCCTCACCGATGTGCAGGCGTGCGAGATGGTCCTCGCGCTGTCCGGCACGACCAACGGCCGGGTGGCGACCCAGGGGTTCAAGACGCTGGAGAAGCGCACCGGAACGGCCCTCCACGACCTCGCATCCGAACACGAGGGCAAACGCATCACCTTCCGCGACACCCAGCACGGCCCGGTGCCGGTCATCACCTCACCGGAGTGGTCCGGGTCCGAATCGGGCGGGCGACGATACTCGCCGTTCACCATCAATGTCGAACGCCTCAAGCCCTGGCACACCCTGACCGGCCGGCAGCACTTCTACCTCGACCACGACTGGATGACCGAGCTCGGCGAGGGGCTGCCGACGTTCCGGCCACCCCTGGATATGACCGCACTGTTCGATGAACCCGAGATCGGCGGCACCTCGGGCGAGGGCATCTCGGTGCGCTATCTCACACCGCACAACAAGTGGTCTATCCACTCGGAGTACCAGGACAACCTCTTCATGCTCTCGCTGTTCCGGGGCGGGCCGGTCATCTGGATGTCGCCCCAGGACGCGGAGAAAGCGGGCGTGAAGGACAACGAATGGATCGAGGCCACCAACCGCAACGGCGTCGTCAACGCGCGTGCGATCGTCTCGCATCGGATGCCGGAAGGCACCGCGTACATGTATCACGCACAGGATCGGCTGATCGACATGCCGATCGCCGAGTCGAGCGGTCAACGCGGCGGCAACCACAACTCGCTGACCCGGCTGATGATCAAACCGACCCATATGGTGGGCGGCTATGCGCAGCAGAGCTTCGCATTCAACTACATGGGCCCCACCGGAAACCAACGCGATGAGGTCACCGTGATCCGGCGTCGCAGCCAGGAGGTGACGTACTGATGAAAGTCATGGCGCAGATGGCGATGGTCATGAACCTCGACAAGTGCATCGGCTGTCATACCTGTTCGGTCACCTGCAAACAGGTATGGACGAACAAGTCAGGGTCCGAGCACGCGTGGTTCAACAATGTCGAGACCAGGCCCGGTCAAGGGTATCCACGCACCTACGAGGATCAGGAGAAGTGGAAGGGCGGCTGGACGCTCAACCGCCGTGGCCGGCTGAAGCTGAAGGCCGGCGGACGGCTGAAGAACCTGCTCACCATCTTCTCCAACCCGAACCTTCCCGGCCTGAAGGACTACTACGAGCCGTGGACCTACGATTACGAGAATCTGACGACGGCACCCGCGCAGGAGCACCTGCCCGTTGCCCGGGCCAAGTCGCTGCTCACCGGTGAGGACACGAAGATCACGTGGTCGTCGAACTGGGATGACAGCCTCGCCGGCACCGTCGAGCACGGTCACAACGACCCGGTGCTCCAGAACGTCAGCGACAAGATCAAGTTCGAGTACGAGCAGACGTTCATGTTCTATCTGCCGCGCATCTGCGAGCACTGCCTGAACCCCTCGTGCGTGTCGTCCTGCCCGACCGGGGCGATCTACAAGCGCGAAGAGGACGGCATCGTCCTGGTCGATCAGGACCGCTGTCGCGGATGGCGCCAGTGCGTGACCGGCTGCCCGTACAAGAAGATGTACTTCAACCACAAGACCGGCAAGGTCGAGAAGTGCACCTTCTGCTATCCGCGCATCGAGATCGGCCAGCCGACGGTCTGCTCCGAGACCTGCGTCGGCCGGCTGCGCTACCTCGGGCTCATGCTCTACGACCAGGACCGTGTCCTGGAGGCTGCCAGCACGCCCGACGAGCAAGGGCTCTACGAGGCGCAGCGGAACGTGTTCCTGGACCCGAACGATCCCGAAGTGATCCGGCAGGCGCGACTGGCGGAGATCCCCGAAGATTGGATCGAAGCCGCGCAGCGGTCACCGATCTGGGCGCTGATCAACACCTACAAGGTGGCGCTGCCGCTGCACCCCGAATACCGCACCATGCCGATGGTCTGGTACATCCCGCCGCTGTCGCCGGTCGTGGACGCGGTCAGCGAGACCGGTGCAGACGCCGAGCAGAAGGGCAATCTGTTCAACGCCATCGACCGGCTTCGGATTCCGATCGAGTACCTCGCGGGCCTGTTCACCGCCGGCGACACCGCTCCCGTCGATCACGTGCTGCGCAAGCTCGCCGCCATGCGGTCGTATATGCGCGACATCAACATGGGCTGGGCCGAAGACGAGTCGATCGCCGAGTCCGTCGGCATGACCGGGCAGGAGGTCAAAGACATGTACCGGCTGCTCGCGATCGCCAAGTACGACGAGCGCTACGTCATCCCGCCCGCCCACTACGAAGACGCACACAAACTCGAGAACATCGCGACCGAGTGCTCGCTCGAGGTCGACGGCGGCCCCGGCATGGGCGGTATGGATCAGTCTTTCGGAACAGACCCGAACATGGGGGCCGACCCTTCCGTCCGCGCCTACGACGGTCCCGCACGCCCTGCGGGGGTGCGGATCAACCTGCTGAACTGGGATGGGCAGGGCACGCCCGAGGGCCTTTTCCCCGATGAGGCGAACAAGCCATGACACCCCCGAGTCCGGCGTTGAGGTATTCGTCGGACGAGCTGACCCGCGCGTGGCAGTCCGCCTCGATGCTGATGGATTATCCCGACGACGAGCTCATGTCTCGTCTCGGGCTGTTCACCGACATCGCGCAGACGCTTCCGACCCGGCTCGGCGCCGGTCTGCTGCAGACGATCGATCACCTCTCGTCGCGGCCGCTGCACGAGTCGCAGAGCGAATACGTCGACACCTTCGACACGCGAAAGCGGGGCTGCCTCTTCCTGACGTATTTCTCCAACGGCGAGACCCGCAAGCGCGGCATGGCGCTGCTGCGCATCAAGCAGGTCTACACCGCGGCCGGCCTGAGACTCACCGATGACCAACTGCCCGACCATCTGTGCGTCGTTCTCGAATTCGCCGCGACCACCGACCAGAAGGCCGGTCTGAAGATGATCCTCGACAACCGTGCGGGCCTGGAACTGCTCCGACTCCACCTGAACGAGATCCGATCTCCGTGGCGCGGGGCGCTGGACGCGGTGTGCGCGACCCTTCCCCCGCTGAAAGGGAAGGACCACGAAGCGGTGGAGCGACTCATCGCCGAGGGTCCTGAAGACGAGCAGGTCGGCCTCGACCCGTATGGAATGCCTGATCTGATGCCGATGCCGGGAGGCGCGTGATGAACGTTTTCGATGTCTTTCTGTGGCTGATCTTCCCCTACATCTGCCTCACCATCTTCGTGCTCGGCCACATCTGGCGCTACCGCTACGACAAGTTCGGCTGGACGTCCCGGTCGAGCCAGATGTACGAGGACAGCATCCTGCGGTGGGCGAACCCGATGTTCCACTTCGGCATCCTGGCCGTGTTCCTCGGTCATGTCATGGGTCTGGGGATCCCGCAGAGCTGGACCGACGCCGTCGGCATCTCGGAGGGGGCGTACCACTTCATGGCGATCTCGGTAGGGGCGATCGCCGGCATCTTCACCATCGTGGGACTTGCCGGCCTGCTCTACCGGCGCCGGTTCACCAAAGCCGTGCTGGGTGCGACGACCAAGATGGACAAGCTCATGTACTTCATGCTGCTGATCGTGGTCCTGACCGGCCTGACGAACACCGCGTCCGGTGCCGTCGGACACTACAACTACCGCGAAGGCGTATCGGTGTGGTTCCGGCACATCTTCTATTTCAACCCGCAGCCCGAGCTCATGCTCGATGCGCCGCTGAGCTTCCAGGTGCACGCCGTGCTGGCCATCGCGCTGTTCGCACTGTGGCCTTTCACCCGGCTCGTGCACGCATTCACCGTGCCGCTGAACTATCTCTTCCGTCCGTACGTGCTCTACCGCAGCCGCGACGACCATGAGGGATCTCGTGCTCGCCGACGCGGCTGGGACAAGGTCGACACCATTCCCCGCCGGCGCTGACGACGGCCTTGTCCGACCCGCAGCGGCGTGGGAGGGCGTCGATCCGACGCATCCGCCCCTCATGGACAGGTTCGCATGCTTGAGACCCGCACAATGCTGCCCGGACCCGTGGTCGTCGTGGGCGCGGGGCGCATGGGAACGGCCCTGGTCGCGCGGCTGCGCGAGGCGGGCGTCGCCGTGCGCGCCTCGGAGCGGCGCGGCGAGCCCGCCGCCGATGCCGCCGTCGTGCTGCTCGCGGTGCCCGATGCGGCGATCGCCGATGCCGCCGCGGCCGTGGTGCCGGGGCGCCTGGTCGGCCACCTCTCGGGGGCGACCACCCTCGAGCCGCTCGCCCCGCACGAGGCGTTCAGCCTGCACCCGCTCATGACTGTCACGGGACCCGAAGCGCACTTCGAAGGCGTGTCGGTGGCGATCGCCGGCTCGACCGCGCAGGCGCTCGACACCGCTCGAGCCCTCGCGCAGGCCCTCAGGATGAGGCCCGCCGAGGTCGACGATGCCGACCGCGTCGCCTACCACGCCGCCGCATCGATCGCGTCGAACTTCCTGGTCACGCTCGAGCACACCGCCGAGGCGCTGGCCGCCACCGCCAGCATCGACCGCGAGGCGCTCGTCCCGCTCGTGCGCGCCAGCGTCGAGAACTGGGCGGCCCACGGCAGCCATGCGCTCACCGGGCCGATCGTCCGCGGAGACGACGAGATCGTGGCCGCGCAGCGGGAGGCCGTGGCCGAGCGGATGCCCGAGGCCCTCACCCTGTTCGACGCTCTGACCGCGGCGACGCAGAGGCTCGCGGAATCCGGCTCTCCTGTCGTGCCTGACGCGGAGGAGCGCTCGTGAAGGTCGTCCGCACGGTCGCCGCGCTGCGTGCGGAGCTGACCGGCGCCGGGCGCATCGGGTTCGTGCCGACCATGGGCGCCCTGCACGAGGGGCACCTGTCGCTGCTGCGCGCCGCCCGCGCCGACAGCGACACCGTCGTGCTGTCGATCTTCGTCAACCCGACGCAGTTCACCGAGGCATCCGATCTCGCCGCCTACCCCCGCGACGAGAAGCGCGACCTCGCCCTGGCCGGGTCCACCGGCGTCGATGTCGTCTTCGCGCCCGACGCGGCCGAACTGTACCCCGAGGGGTTCGCGACGGCAGTGCAGGTGACCGGCCCGCTCACCGAGACGCTGGAGGGCGCCCACCGCGGCCGCGCCCACTTCGACGGGGTCTGCACCGTGGTGGCCAAGCTGCTGCTCGCCGTCGCGCCGCACGCGGCGTACTTCGGCGCGAAGGATGCCCAGCAGCTCGTCGTGGTGCGCCGCATGGTGCGCGACCTCGGCATCGCCGTCGAGATCGTCGCGTGCCCGACCGCGCGCGACGCCGACGGAGTGGCGCTGTCGAGCCGCAATGCCCGGCTGAGTGCGCAGGAGCGCGCGCAGGCGGGGGCGATCCCGCGCGTGCTGGACGAGATGAGGGATGCCGCGGCCCGCGGCGAGCGGGATGCGGCGCTGCTGTGCGACCGGGCGCGGGCCGCGCTCGAGGCGGCCGGACTGGTCGTCGAGTACGTGTCGATCGTCGACCCCGATAGCCTCGAGGAGATGGCGCGGCTGTCCGGACAGGCGCTCGCGGTGGTCGCAGTGCGGGCCGGGGACGTGCGCCTCATCGACAACACGATGCTGTAGACCTGCCTCCGGGAGGCTCCGATGACCGCCGACTCCGCTCCCGTCACGACGACCCGCCTCGCCGACATGAAGGCGGCGGGCGAGCAGATCGTCATGGTCACCGCGTACGACTTCCCGTCGGCGCGGGCGGCCGAGCGCGCCGGAGTCGACATGGTGCTCGTGGGCGACTCGGGCGCACAGGTGGTGCTCGGCTACGAATCGACCGTGCCGGTGTCGACCGACGAGATGCTGGTGCTCGCCGCCGCCGTGCGCCGCGGCACCCGGCGGGCGTTCGTAGTCTGCGACGTGCCGTTCGGGTCGACCGAGGTCTCCGATGAACAGGCCGTCGCCACCGCGCTGCGGTTCGCGAAGGAGGCCGGCGCCGACGCCGTCAAGCTCGAGGGCGGGTCGGAGGCGCGACTCGACCGCATCCGCGCGGTGGTCGCGGCGGGTGTGCCCGTCGTCGGGCACGTCGGCCTGACGCCGCAGACCGCCGGCGCGCTCGGCGGTCTGCGCGCTCAGGGCCGCACCGAGGAGTCGGCGGCGCGCTTCGTGCGCGAGGCTCTTGCGGTGCAGGAGGCCGGGGCGTTCGCGCTCGTCGCCGAGGCGGTGCCGGCCGAGGTCGTCGACATCGTGCGGCCCGCGCTGGGGATCCCCGTGATCGGCATCGGAGCCGGTCCCGCCGACGGCCAGGTGCTGGTGTTCCACGACGTCGTGGGGATCATCGAGGGCGGTGTGGCGAAGTTCGTCAAGACCTACGGGGCGGTCGGCGATGCGATGGCCGAGGGCGTCGCGGCCTATGCCGCCGAGGTGCGCTCAGGGGTCTTCCCCGGGCCCGAGCACGGCTACGCCGCTCAGCCGGAGGCCGTCGAGGCCGCCCGGGCCGAATTCAGACGTCTCGGCCCGACGAGTCACAGAGGGTAGGCAGCGGCACCACCTGCATGTATTGTTTCTCGATAGGCATCCATCGATATTCGATAGGTCCCCCGAGAGGCGGAGAACAATGCAGCGCACCACGATCGTCGTCCTGAAGACCCTCATCGCGGTGCTGCTCGGGCTGCTGCTGGCCTGCCAGGTGTTCGTCGTGCCGGCGGTCGCCGCGCAGTCGGCGTGGCGTTACCACGAGATCGCCTACCTGCAGATCCCGGGCATCATCGTCGGCATCCTGTTCCTCGTGTGCGTGCAGATCGTGCTCGTGTGCGTGTGGCGCCTCCTCTCGCTCGTGCGCGCCGACGCCATCTTCAGCGAGAGCGCCTTCCCCGACGTCGATGTGAGTCTGGGCGCGGTGGCCGGCGCGACCGCGCTCGTCGCGATCGCCCTCGTCACCCTCCTCCTGTCGGGCGTCATGACGCCGTCGATCGCGCTGCTGTGCGTGCTCGGCATCGTCGTCGGCGCGGGACTGTCGCTGCTGATCGTCGTGCTGCGCGGACTGCTGCGCAAGGCGTGGCAGCTCGAGCAGGACCTCTCGGAGGTGGTCTGATGCCCATCGTCATCGACCTCGACGTCGAGCTCGCCCGGCGCAAGATGTCGGTCGCCGAGTTCGCCGCCGCCATCGACATCACGCCTGTGAATGTCTCGGTGCTCAAGAACGGGCGGGCCAAGGCGATCCGCTTCACCACACTCGACGCGATCTGCCGCGTGCTGGAGTGCCAGCCCGGTGACATCCTGCGCTGGGTGCCCGATGCCGTGCCCGATGCCGCGGAGGACCAGTCGTGAGCGTCACGAGCGCCCTGTGGGCGGATCTGGCCGTCGACCGCCTGCTGGACAGCGTCTCGTGTCCGGTGTGCGGCGCCCGCGCGCTGCACGCCCGACGCTGCGCGGCATGCGGGTCCGACTTCAGCGGGCCCGTCGGCGCGGAGCTGTGGAGCGCCTCGCAGGAGGCCGCCACGGCACTGCGGCACCGTCAGGACGTGCTCGCGCGCGTGCCGCAGGTGGTGGCGGACAAGAGGATGCCTGCGGCTGCTGTGCCGCCGGCGGCCTCGGCACCGCAGCCATCCAGACAAGCGCAGGGACCGAGCGCGACGGTGCAGTCAGTGCTCGCGATCGCGGGAGCAGGACTGGTCGCCGTCGCCGCGGTCGTGTTCACGTTCTTCAACCCGGACCTCACCGATACGACGGCCCGCAGCCTCATCGTCGCCGCGGTCACCCTCGTCTTCCTCGCCGGCGCCCGCCTGCTCGGACGGCGCGGTCTGCAGTTCTCGGCCGAGGCGGTGGGCGCCCTGGGCATGGTTTTCCTCGCACTCGACGTCTACGCGGTCACCGATGCCGTGCCGGGCAGCCCCTGGATCCCGGCGGCTTTCGGCACGCTCGTCGCCGGCACGGCCATGGCGGCGCTCGGCGTGCGGTGGCGCATCCGGGTGTGGCTGTGGCTGTCGCTGCTCGCTCTGGCGAGCGTGCCCGCGATGCTCGCCGCGGCGAGCTCGACCCGCCTGGCGACAGTGCTGGGGTGGCTGGCCACGGGGTTCGCCGCGCTCGTGCTGATCGAGGCGGCCGGCGCCCTCGGCCGCCGCTTCGGCCGCACGCTGACCGCGGAGCGCGTCGCCCTCACCATCGTCGAACTCCTCGCCGTCGGCGTCGCCGTCGTCTCGGTGCTCGGCGTCGAGATCGCGGCGCCGCCGCTGCGCTGGGCGTTCACCGCCGCCGTGCTCGCCGCCATCGCCGGGCTCGCCCTGCTCGCGACACGCCGGCTCCTCCCCGGCGTGTGGAGCACGATCGCCGGCCTCGCGGGAGCGTGCGCGGTCGTCGCGCTCGCGCAGGCACCGTACGAGGCTGTCGGAGAGACGAACCTGTGGCTCCTGTTCGTCACGCCGGCCGCGGCGGCCGCCGGTGCGCTTGTGCTCGGATGCCTGCTGCCGCTTCCCCGTGCTGCCGACCGCCGCTTCGTCCTCGGCGGTGCCGTGGCCGTCGCCCTGGCGGCCGCGGCGATGCCGCTGCAGGTCTCGCTGTTCATCGGCGCCTCGACCCTGCTCATCGAAGACCTGGGCGTGAACGCCGACTCCTTCGGCCCCGTCGTGCTCGGCCTCGCCGCCGTCGCCGCCGGACTGATCGGCATCCGCGCCCTCGGCGGCCGCCTGCGCCTCCGGCTGGGCTGGATCGGCGCGCTGGGCGGATGGTTCGCCACGGCATCCGCCCTCACGCTCGTCTGCGCGCCGGCGCTGAGTCCCGCCGGCCGCGTCGCGCTCGGCGTGACCCTCGTGATCGCCGCCAGCGCCGCGATCGCGTGGCTGCCACCTGTGCGCGCCACCTCCGCCGCGGCCCGCCTGCCGGTCATCGTCGGCGCGCACCTCGCGCTCGTGCTGTGCGCGGCGATGTCGTGGCGCGACAGCGACCTGGTGGTCGCGGGCGGCGTCGCGGTCGTCGTGGCGATCGCGTTCCTCGGCCGGGCGATGCCCGCGGCCGCCCGCTTTCTGTACACGGGGCTCGCCTACGCGTACGCGCTGCTGGTCTTCGCCGCGGGACTCGGACTCGCCGGCGTCGCGGCCGTTGCGGTGCTGTGCCTGACGACATCCCTCGGCGCACTCGGCACGATCGCGGCCACCTACCTGCCCCGCGTCGGCGCGCGCTCGTGGTGGGCGATCCTCGCCGTCACCGCCGTGCCGTTCGTCCTCGGCGTCGCACAGGTCGTGGTCGAGCGCAGCGGCTGGACGGCGCTGTCGACCGGCGTCATCTTCCTGCTCGCCCTCGCCCTCGTGCTCACCCGGCGGCCGGGGCTCGGCACCGCGCTGCGGGCTCTGGCCGCGACGCTGCTGGTGCCCTCGCTCGCTGTGGTCGTCGTGTGCCTCGGTGCGCAGCTGCTCGTATCGAGCGGATCGCCGGTGGTGCTGCCCGTGATCGCGGCGATCGTCGCGCTCGTGCTCCCGAGCACAGGGCTCATCCGCACGGCTCTCGAGCGCCGGGGGCTGGGACAGAGGGATGCTGCGGCGACCCGTCTCGCGATCGAGGCGTCGTCGCTGCTGACCGCCGGCATCGCCGTCGCGCTCGGGCTGGCCCGCGAGGCCGCGGGCCTGGGCACGACGTGTCTCGTGCTCGTGGTCCTCGGCGCCGGCGCGCTGGCCACCGCGGTGTGGGGCGGGCGCCGGTACGGCTGGTGGGTCGCCGGCGCCGCCTTCACCGGAGCGCTCTGGTGCGTGTGGGGGCTCACCGGCGTCGGAATCGTCGAGCCGTACCTGCTGCCGCCGGCGCTGGCCGCGGCTGTGATCGGCGCTGTGCTGACCGCGCGCAGCCGGGGCGGCAGCGCCGCCGTGCCGCTGTATGCGGCGGGGCTCGCGCTCGCGGTCGTGCCGATGCTCGTGCTGCTGGCAGCCGTCGGCACGCCCGCCGACTCTGGCGGCGGCACGGCCTGGCGCGCGTTCGGGCTCCTCGGCGCCTCGTGGGCGCTGCTGGCCGCGGGCGGCGTGTTCGGCCGCGTTCCGCGGCTGCGTCCGCTGCGGCTGCCGACCCTCGCGGCGGCGATCGCCGCCGGCGCCGCGGGTGCCGTGCAGGGCGTACGGCTCGGCGTGGGCCTCGATGCGGCCGCGGGGACCGGGCCGCTGATCGCGGTGTGCGCGGCACTGTCGTTCCTGGGCGCGGTGCCGGCGTTCGCGGCGGCACGCGGCATCCACCTCTCCGCATCGCCCGGCTCGCGGCTGCGCCGCACCCGGTGGCTCACTGCCCCCGCGATGCTCTACCTCGCGGCCGGCACCTGGCCGGCGATCGAGCGCGACTGGTTCGCGATCTGGGCGATGTGGGGGCTCATGCTCTGCTTCCTGATCGCCGTGGCCGCCGTGGCGTGGCGCCTGCGCACGCATCGCACGAGCCTGCCGCCGGTGTGGTTCGTCTTCGCGATCGCGTTCGTCACCGCGATCGTCGCGTGGAGCCCGCGGGATCTGCGCGTGGAGTGGTTCTCACTGCCGCTCGGAGCCTTCCTGCTGATCGCGGGGGCGCTGCACCTGCGCGTGACGCCGCGAGCGCGCGGAATGCTGGACAGCGGGCCGACTGTGAACAGCTGGCCCGCCGGGTTCCGCGGCTCGTGGGCGCTGCTCGCCCCGGGGCTGGTCGTGCTGCTGAGCGCGTCGATGACGGCCACCTTCACCGATCCGCTGACCTGGCGCGCGATCCTCGTCATGGCGCTCGCGCTGGCGGCGATCCTCGTCGGTGCGAGCCGCAGGCTCGCCGCGCCGTTCCTGATCGGCATCGTCGCGCTGCCCGTCGAGAACGCGCTCGTCTTCGCTGTGCAGCTCGGCCGCGGCATCGCCTCCATGCCCTGGTGGATCACTCTGGCCGTCGTGGGAGCGGTGCTGCTGATCATCGCGGTCACGTACGAGCGCCGGGCCGCCGGCGAGGGGGGCTTCGTCGCGCGGCTGCGCGATCTCGGGTGACCTCGCTGTGATCGGTGTGATCGAGCGCGTCAGACGACGGCGGTCGTGGTCATGACGACGGTGCGCGCGCCGTCGGCGTCATCGACCTCGAAGGCGACCGCGACCCGGCCGAGCGCACCGAGCCGATCGACATGGGTGCCGCCGCAGGGGATGCGCGCCTCCCCCTCGGGCAGTGCGCACACCCACGCGCGCCGCGCGCCGAGACTCGCCTCGGGAGTCTCGACCCGCACCGCGGCATCGCTCGCGATCCATTCGGCCAGCTGCGTGTTCACCGCGTCGGCGATCGCCGCCGGGTCGTCGAAGGCCGCCGGCGGGAATCCCTTCCTGCGCAGCGACTTGCCGATCCGATACGTGTCGCGGGCACCGTGCTCGAAGATCTCGGAGCGCTCGATCGCCAGCTGATCGAACGCCGGCGCGCCGAGCGAGTCGGTCGGCGCGGGCTTGGTCCAGGAGTACGCGAGCGCCCGGTCCAGAGCGAGGGATGCCAGGTGGCACGCGGTGTGCCCGGCCGACAGCGCCGCGCGGAAGCCGGCATCCACCTCCACCGTGACGGTGTCGCCCTCGCGCACCGGAGCCTCGGGGGCGACGAGGTGCACGACGACGAATCCCCAGCCCGCTGTGCCTGAGCGCACCGGCACATCGCGGCCGATGTGGAGCCGCTCGCCGTCCGTGGCCCCCACCTGCGCGTCGACGACGTCGACACCGGTGCCGTCGTTGAGGATCAGCCGGCCCCGATCGGCGCGCTGGTCGGGCCAGTTCGCGTCCACCGGGTGGAACGCCGTGCGGTCGAGCACCACTGCGAGCGCACCGTCGACCTCTTCGACGTGCAGCACGTGTCCGCGCGATGACGTGGTTCCGGACGGGTACTCGACGATCGTGCCGGTGGCGGGGAGAGGCATCCTTCCACCGTAATCGCCGCGCGCCGCGACCCGCACGCGGAGGGCGCATTGCCTCGGGCGACGTTCACGCTCTGATCTCCTGCGTGATCAGAGCGTGAACCTCCGGGCCCGGATCGCGCAGCGGTCGACTTTGCTTAGCATGACTAATGAGCTACGCTAAGTATCCGAATGACCGACCCTCGCACTCCCCCTCCGACCACCACCGCCGCTGCGGCTCTCATCCACGAACTCGGCCGCAGCATCGGCACCGAGGCGTCCAATCTGCGCATGGCCGCCTTCCGCCTGGCCCGTCGCCTGCGCGCCCAGCGCGCAGTCGACTCGATGAGCGACGGCCAGTTCGCCGTCCTCGCGGCGCTCAAGGTGCACGGGCCGCACACGCTGAGCGAGCTGGCCGAGCGCGAGCGGGTCACCGCACCCTCGATGAGCCGCACCGTCAACTGTCTCGAGGAGGCGGGCTGGCTGAACCGCACGCCGGATGAGACCGACCGGCGCAAGGTGAACCTCGACCTCACCGCCGAGGGGCTCGAGATCGTCGACGAGACGGTGCGCCGGCGGGATGCCTGGCTTGAAGACGCGCTCGCCGCCCTGAGCGACGAGGACCGCGAGATCCTGCTGCGGGCCGCCGAGCTGATGCGGATGGTGGCCGACCGATGAACAGCATGTTCCGGTCGCTGTCGCTGTTCAACTTCCGCATCTGGATCGTCGGGGCGCTCGTCTCGAACATCGGCGGCTGGATGCAGGCCACCGCACAGGACTGGGTGGTGCTCACCGAGCTCACCGACAACGACGCGACCGCGATGGGCATCACGATGGCCCTGCAGTTCGGCCCACCCCTCCTGCTGGTGAGCGTGACCGGGTGGGTGGCCGACCGGTTCGATCGTCGCAAGCTCCTCATGGTGACCCAGAGCACGCTCCTGCTGCTTGCCGTCGCCGTCGGCGTGCTGCTGCTCACCGGCGTGATGACCCTGGGCCTGATGTGGGTCTTCGCGCTGGGCTTCGGCATCGCCAACGCGTTCGACGCCCCCGCCCGCCAGGCCTTCGTGTCCGACGTCGTGGCACGCGAGAACGCCTCGAACGCCGTGGCGCTCAACGCCGCCTCGTTCAACATGGCGCGCCTGATCGGTCCGGCGGCAGGCGGCATCCTCATCGTCCTGGTCGGCACCGGCTGGGTCTTCATCATCAACGCGGCCACCTTCCTCGCGATGCTGCTCGCGCTCGCGATGATCCGGGTGAACGAGCTCGTGCCGCACGTGCGAGCGCCCGGGGCGTCGCGGCTGGCCGACGGGTTCCGCTACGTCGCACGCCGGCGCGACCTGCTGGTCACGTTCGTCATGGTGTTCCTCATCGGCGCGTTCGGCATGAACTTCCCCATCTTCGCGTCGACCATGGCGCTGGAGTTCGGTCAGGATGCCGACGGCTACGGCCTGCTCAGCTCGGTGCTCGCGATCGGCTCGCTGGTGGGCGCACTGCTCGCCGCCCGGCGCGATCGCGCGCGCATCCGGGTCATCATCCTCTCCACCGGCGGCTTCGGCGTGGCCCTCGGGGTGGCATCGTTCATGCCGCTGTACGGGCTGTATGCCCTCGCTCTGGTGTTCGTCGGATTCTCGACGGTGTCGATGCTGACCACCGCGAACGGCTACGTGCAGACCACCACCGACCCCGCGCTGCGGGGCCGGGTGCTGGCCCTGTACATGGCCGTCATCATGGGCAGCACGCCCATCGGCGCGCCGATCGCGGGATGGGTGGCCCAGACCTTCGGTCCCCGCGCCGCCATGCAGCTGGGTGCGGTCGCCGGGCTTCTGGCCTGCGTCATCGGCACGGTCTGGCTGCTCGCCTCGGGCCGGGTGCGCCGCCACGAGACGAAGAAATTCGGGCTCACGATCGACGAGACGGTGCCGATCCGGGTCGTGCAGCCGGCGCCCGAGCAGTTCAGCGACGAGGTCGCCTCGACCACGCCGATCCCGCTGCCGCCGAAGACGGATGCCTCTCCGGCGTCGTCACACGCCTGAGCCGGACTCCACGGCTCTGCGAGACTCGGCACATGCCGAATCCGCTCGCCGATCTGCTCGGAATCTCCACGCCCATCGTCCTCGGCCCGTTCGGCGGCATGTCGTCGATCGCGCTCACCGCCGGCGTGAGCGAGGCCGGAGGTCTCGGCTCGTACGGGCTGTACGGGTACGATCCGGAACGCATCGCGCAGACCGCGGCGCAGCTGCGCGCAGCGACCGACCGCCCGTTCGCCCTGAACCTGTGGGTCCCCGTCGGCGACGAGGTCGGGCCCGACGAGGTGGACCTCACCGCTGCGCTTGAGATCGTGGCGCCGCTGTACGCCGAGCTCGGGCTCGCCCTCCCCGAGCTGCCCGCCCGCGTCCCCGACTTCCCGGCGCAGCTGCAGGCCGTGCTCGACGCGCGCCCCGCCGTCGCCAGCTTCGTGTACGGGCTCCCGGATGCCGCAGCCATCCGCGCCGCGCACGATCGCGGCATCCGCATCGTCGGCACCGCCACGACCGTGGCCGAGGCCGTGCGGATCACCGAAGGCGGGGCCGACGCCGTCGTGGCGACCGGCCTCGAAGCCGGCGGTCACCGCGTGTCGTTCGATCGCCCGGCGGAGGAGTCGCTCATCGGCGGCCTGGCACTGATCCCGCAGGTCGCCGATGCCGTCGACATCCCGGTGATCGCGGCGGGCGGCATCGCCGACCGCCGCGGCGTGGCCGCCGCCCTCGCGCTCGGCGCGAGCGGGGTGCAGGTGGGCACGGCGTTCCTGCGCACCCGCCAGTCGGCGGCCACCGACGCGCATCGCGCCGCCGTCGGCGAGGTGGCAGAACGCGGCACCGTGCTCACCCGGGCGGTCACCGGCAGGCTGGCCCGCGGCATCCCGAACCGCCTCATCCGTCTCGTCGAGGAGGCCGGCCTCGCTCTTCCCTTCCCCGCGCAGGGCTGGCTGCTCGGCCCGGTGCGCACCGAGGCGCTGCGGCGCGGCATCGGCGACCTGCAGTCGCTGTGGGCAGGTCAGTCCGCTCCGCTGGCGCGACACGATGACATCGGCGATGTGTTCGCCGAACTCGCCGCCGGGATCACACCTCCCGAGTGACGCCGGCGAACCCTCAGCGCGGCTCGCGCACCCCGACCCGTTCCAGATGCGCGTTCGTGAACCGCCCCTCGGGATCGAGGCGTTCGAAGACCGCGCGCGCGTCGGCGAGCCGGGGGTGCACCCGCTCGATCGCGGCACGGTCGAACCCGTGCAGCTTGCCCCAGTGCGGGCGTGCGCCGAACGGCTCGAGCGCCGCTTCGATGCGCGCGATCAGCGCCGTGACCGCATCCGGATGGTTCTTCCACGTGAAGTGGATCGCGGTGACGTCGCGGCGGTGCGCCGGACTCAGCCACAGCTCGTCGGCCGCAGCGGTGCGCAGCTCGGTCCAGATGAGGTGCGGACGGATGCTGTCGCCCAGCGCACGCACCGCGGCCAGGGCCGCCGGGGCATCGGCGCGATCGAGGAGGAACTCGCTCTGGATCTCGTCGCCGAACGACGGCTGAGCGTCGAGGCGGAAGTGCGGGAGTCGCAGCACCCAGGGTCCGGGCACGCCGCCCAGCTCGGTCACGTTGTCTTCGGCACCGAGCGGGGAGTCGCCGGTGAGCGTGCGCGTGCCGTCGAGCAGCGAGTCGGGCACGCGGTCGCCGTCGGCCTCGAGCCGGGTCTTGACCCACACGTACCCGACGGCCTCGCCCAGCCAGCGCGAGAACACCGACACGCTGTAGCCCGACGACGTCAGCTCGTCGTACCCCGCCAGCAGCGCGCTCCACGAGACTCCGGTGTAGATGTCCTGCCGCATCCGGAACGCGGGTTCGATGTCGAGGGTGACCGCGACCACGATCCCGTAGGCGCCGAGTCCGACCACGAGTGCGTCGAAGTCGGGGTCACCGCGCCGGACCTCGCGCACCTCTGCGTCGGCGCCCACGTACCGCAGCGCACGCACGGACCCTGACAGCACCGGATTCGCATCACCGGACCCGTGCGTGCCGGTGGCGGTGGCCCCGGCGACGCTGATGTGCGGGAGCGAACCCATGTTATGCAGCGCCCAGCCCCTCGCGTCGAGCCACCGCCCGAGCACGCCGTACCGCGTCCCCGCGGACACGGTCACCGTCTGGGCCTCCGCGTCGAGGGCGAAGCCCGGTTCGAACCCGGTGACATCGACGAGCGTGCCCGCAGTGTCGGGCAGGTCGGTGAACGAGTGCCGCGTGCCGAGTGCGCGCACGCGGCCGTGCTCTGCGAGGACCCTCCGGACATCGTCGACCGAGCGCGCCGTCACGATCCGCGGCGCCGTGTACTCGTACGTTCCCGCCCAGTTGCGCGCCACGCTCGACCCCGTCACGCCTCGCAGGTGATGGTGACCCGCACGTGCAGCACCGAGTCGAACGGCCCGGCGTACACACCGCGAAGCGGAGGCACGTCGTTGTAGTCGCGGCCACGACCGACCAGCACATGCCGGTCGCCGATGTCGATGCGGTTCGTCGGATCGAAGCCCTGCCAATCGCCGGCGAACCACTCCACCCACGCGTGCGACTCGCCGTCCACCGGCTCGCCGATCTCGGGGTCGGGAACGGGGTGCAGGTACCCGGACACGTAGCGCGCGGGGATTCCCACGACGCGCAGGGCGCCGATGGCGATGTGCGCGATGTCCTGGCAGACGCCCTTGCGCTCGGGCCACGCCTCCTGAGCGGTCGAGTGCACCTCGGTCGCCCCGGGCACGTACTCGACGGCTTCGCCGATCGCCGTGGCGATCTCGCGCGCGGCGCGGGCGGGATCGCTGTGACGAGCCGCGATCGCGCGGGCCAGCTCGGCCACCTCGGGCGGCGGGTCGGTGCGCGCCGTCTGCCCCAGCTGCTCGGCGGTCACGATCGCGCGACCGGTGCTGGCGGCGAGCTCTCCCCAGGTCAGCTCGCGATGCTCGACGGGCCGTGCGCGCACCTCGACGAGGCTGCGCGCGGTGATCTCGAGCCGGCGATGCGGCGAGAGCACGTCGAACGCGGTCACGCGGGTGCCGAAGTAGTCGATGTACGAGTTCACCGAGGTCGACGGCTCGGTGTCCAGCGACGAGCTCAGCAGGAACTGATTCGTGCTCGTGATCGGCAGCATGCGCGCCTCGTTGTACGACGCCGACACCTCGCCCTCGTACTCGTAGCCGGTGGAATGCTCGATGCGGAGCCTTTTCACGACACTTCTCCGATCCAGCGGGTGTCGGACTGCGTCGGGAAGAACCGCTGGCGGATCGCCTCGGAGGCCTCGCGGGTGACCTGCTGCACACGGTCCATGTGCTCGGGCAGCTCGCGCAGGATCTCGGCGAGGGGCAGATACTCCAGCTCGTTGCGGATGCGGCCGAGCGTCCGCAGCACCTGGTTCGAGTGGCCGACCCGGTCCACTCGCGGGTCGATCGCGCTCATGCACTCCTCGGCGCGGGTCACCGAGTACACGATCGAGCGGGGGAAGAGCCGGTCCAGCAGCAGGAACTCGGCGGCGTTGCTCGCACTGGGCGTGCCGCGGTAGGTGCGCAGGTACGCCTCGTACGCTCCGCAGGACCGCAGGATGGTCGTCCAGGACGGGCCGGATGCCTCGGTCAGCGAACGCGTCGCCAGCATCCGCGCGGTCATGTCCGCGCGCTCGATGCTCCGGCCCAGCGTGAAGAACTGCCAGGCCTCGTCGCGGCTCGTCGACGAGTCCACGATCCCGACAGCGAGCGCCGAGCGCTCACGCACCCATTGGAAGAACTCGTGCACCTTCTCGGTCTGCAGCCGCCGAGGCATCCGCGCGTTCGTGGTGTTGAGCGTCTCCCACAGCTCGGTCGAGACGATCTCGCGCGCGCGACGGGCGTTCTCGCGGGCCGCGGTCAGCGCGTAGGCGATGCTCGACGGGTTCATGCGATCGACGGCGAGGCGGGCGAGCACGTCACCCCGTCGGACGGTCTCGTCCC
>DASSYC010000080.1:0-34661 GCA_035703465.1 Microbacterium sp.
CAACTACATCTCCAAGGCGCCCGACCTTCCCGACGGCGACCCGTTCATCGGCAGGCTGATGAACTACACGGGGGTGGAGCACTACTTCGCCGGCCCCCGGCTGCACGAGCACCTGCGGCAGCTGCGCGCCGAGGCGTTCGACCCGTACGAGGCGGTGTCGATCGGCGAGACGCCGGCGGTGGGCGCGCAGCTGGGCAAGCTCCTGAGCGCACCCGACCGCGGTGAGCTCGACATGATCTTCAGCTTCGATCATCTGGAGAACCCGGGCCGCACCCGCTTCGACGACTACCGCTACGACCTGGAGTACCTGCGCGACACGTGGCAGCAGTGGCAGCTCGACTACGGCCTCACGTGCTGGCCGAGCCTGTTCCTCGAGAACCACGACAACCCGCGCATGATCTCCAAGGTCGACCCGCGCCCGGGGCACCGAGTCGCGATCGGCAAGCTGCTGGCGGTGCTGCAGCTGACCCTGCGCGGCACGCCGTTCATCTACCAGGGGCAGGAGCTCGGGCTGGTGAACCACGCGTTCTCGTCGATCGCGCAGCTGCGCGATGTGGAGAGTCTGAACCGGTATGCGGCGCTGCGGGCGGAGGGAAAGACGGATGCCGCGGCTTTCGCCGGGGTGATGGCGGGCGCCCGCGACCATGCGCGGGTGCCGATGCCGTGGGATGCCTCGGCGCACGGCGGCTTCACGACCGGAACCCCGTGGCTGGAGGGCGATGGCGACCACGAGAGATGGAACGTCGAGGCCGAGCGTGCAGACTCAGCGTCGGTGCTGAACACCTATCGCAAGCTCATCGCGCTGCGCCGCGCGCACCCGGCGCTCGTGTACGGCGAGGTGTCGTTCGCCCCGCATCGCCGCGGGCTGTGGGAGTACGAGCGTGCCCTCGACGGCGAGCGGCTGCGCATCGTGGCGAACCTCGGCGACCGGCCACGGCGGATCGCCGAGCGCGCCGGGGAGGTCGTGCTGTACGCGTCGGGCCCCGCCGAGCCTGCCGTGCTCGCCCCCTACGAGGCGCGGGTGCTCGTGCAGCGCGCTGAGCCGGGGCTATAGTCACCTCGGAGGAGCCGATGGACGATCGTGCTCGGGCGCCGATGCTGGCGGCCGGCCTTCTGGCCGTGCTGCTGTTCGCGGGCTGCTCCGCGGCCGCGCCGCCGCCGCCGCCGACGGCGAGTCCGGGGCCGACCACGGCGGCACCCGCGGGCACTCCCATCGCAGGACCCGTGGGCATCGGCGATGGCAGGCAGCTCTACCTCGAGTGCCGCGGCTCGGGCTCTCCGACCGTCGTGCTCATCTCGGGAACCGGCGGAGCGGCAGACGAGTGGATGAGCATCATCGACCCGGGCGATCCGTCGGTGCTCGTGCCGAGCGATCAGTCGGTGTTCGACGAACTCGCCCGCACCGGGCGCGTCTGCGCCTACGACCGGCCGGGGACGACCCTGATCTCGGGTTCGCCTGACCGTTCGACGCCCGTCGCACAGCCCACGACGGCGGCGCAGGATGTCGCGGATCTGACGGCACTGCTGACAGCGGCGGGCGAGCAGGGTCCGTACGTCATCGTCGGCGCGTCGTGGGGCGGCCTGATCGCGCAGCTGTTCGCCCGTGCCCACCCCGAGCAGACGCACGGCATCGCGCTGCTGGATGCCGCATCGGCCTACCTTCAGCAGACCCTCACCCCCGCGCAGTGGACCGCGTGGATGGAGGTGATCTCCGCGGCGCACGAGAAGGATCCCGCTGCCGAGTCGCCGGACTATCCGCCGAGCATCGTCGAGCTCGACGCGGCCGGAGCCATGCCCCGTGTACCGACCGTCGTGATCTCATCGGACTCGGGGTGGGATCTCGGCGTGACACCGGGGCAGTCGACGTGGCCGGCATGGACCGAGGCGCAGCGGCTGCTGGCCGAATCCCTCGGCGCCGAGCACATCGCCGACACCGACAGCGGCCACGGCCTCGCCGTCGAGCAGCCCGCGCTCGTCGCAGCCGCCATCCAGCGCATCGTGGAACGGGCCGGGTGATGCCTGGATGGGCGGCGGAGATATCTTGACGTCGAGATAAATGGCAGGCTCGTACGTTAGGATCGACGGGTGACCGAGTCGACCATCATCTACACCCACACCGACGAAGCGCCGGCCCTGGCCACCGCCTCATTCCTGCCGATCGTCCGGTCGTTCGCCGGCAAGGCGGGCGTCGAGGTCGCCACGCGCGACATCTCGCTGGCCGGCCGCATCCTGGCCGCCTTCCCGCAGCGGCTGACGCCCGAGCAGCAGGTCGGCGACGCGCTCGCCGAGCTCGGGGGCCTGGCGACGCTGCCCGAGGCGAACATCATCAAGCTGCCGAACATCTCGGCGTCCATTCCGCAGCTGAAGGCGGCGGTCGCCGAGCTGCAGGCGCAGGGCTACGACATCCCGGACTACCCCGACGAGCCGCAGACGCTGGAGGAGAAGGATATCCGGGCCCGCTACGACCGCATCAAGGGCTCCGCGGTCAACCCCGTGCTGCGCGAGGGCAACAGCGACCGCCGCGCACCGCTGTCGGTGAAGAACTACGCCCGCAGGCATCCTCACCTGAACAAGCCGTTCCCGTCGGGGTCGAAGACCCGCGTCGCGACGATGAGCGAGAACGACTTCAAGCACAACGAGCGGTCGTGGATCGCCGCGCACGACGATGTGCTCACCATCAGGCACATCGCCGCCGACGGCGCCGAGACCGTGCTGAAGGAGGGGCTCAAGGTCCTGCCGCGTGAGATCATCGATGCGACCTTCCTCTCCGCCGACGCGCTGGACGCGTTCCTCGCCGAGACCATCGAGACCGCCAGGGCCGAGGGCGTCCTGTACTCCGTGCACCTCAAGGCCACGATGATGAAGGTCAGCGACCCCATCATCTTCGGCCACGTGGTCCGGGCCTACTTCGCCGACGTCTTCGAGCGCTACGGCGACCGCATCGCCGAGGTCGGGCTAACGCCGAACGACGGGCTCGCCGCGATCCTGACCGGCCTCGCCGACGTCGACGGCGGCGACGAGATCATCGCCGCGTTCCAGGCCGCGCTCGATGACCCCCGCCTGTCGTACGTGAACTCCGACAAGGGCATCACCAACCTGCACGTGCCCTCCGACGTGATCGTGGATGCCTCGATGCCCGCCCTCGTGCGCAACGGCGGGCGGCTGTGGGGCGCCGACGGTTCGGAGGACGACACGCTCGCCGTCATCCCGGATTCCTCCTATGCCGGCGTCTACCAGGCGGTCCTCGACGACGTGATCGCCAACGGCCCGCTGGACCCGGCGACCATCGGCACGGTGCCCAACGTCGGCCTCATGGCCCAGGCCGCCGAGGAGTACGGCAGCCACGACAAGACATTCGAGATCGCCGCGCCCGGCGTGGTGCAGGTCGTCGACAGCTCGGGCGAGGTCGTCATCGAGCACGAGGTCGGCGCGGGCGACATCTGGCGCGGCACGCAGACCAAGCACATCCCGGTGATGGACTGGGTGCGCCTGGCCGTCGCGCGGGCGCGGGCGACCGGGGTCCCGGCGGTGTTCTGGCTCGATCTCAACCGCTCGCACGACGCGCAGCTGATCGCCAAGGTGCACCAGGCGCTCGCCACCCTCGACACCAGGGACGTGCAGATCACGATCCTGCCGCCCGCCGAGGCGGCCCGGTACTCACTGGCCCGCATGCGCCAGGGCCTGGACACCATCTCGGTGACCGGCAACGTGCTGCGCGACTACCTCACCGACCTGTTCCCGATCCTCGAGGTCGGCACGTCGGCCAAGATGCTCTCGATCGTGCCGCTGCTGGCGGGCGGCGGCCTGTTCGAGACCGGCGCCGGCGGCTCGGCGCCCAAGCACGTGCAGCAGCTGCTGGCCGAGGACTACCTGCGCTGGGACTCGCTGGGCGAGTTCTTCGCGCTCGCCGCGTCGTTCGAGCACTACGCCGACGTCACGGGCAACGAGCGCGCGCGGGTGCTGGGGGAGACTCTGGATGCCGCGACCGGCACGTTCCTCGAGAACGACAGGTCTCCCGGCCGCAGGCTCGGCACGACCGACAACCGCGGCAGCCACTTCTACCTCGCCCTGTACTGGGCGCAGGAGCTGGCGCAGCAGACGAAGGATGCCGAGCTGGCCGCCGCGTTCGCGCCCGTCGCCGAGGCGCTGGGGGCGAACGAGGAGAAGATCGCCGCCGAGCTGCTCGCCGTGCAGGGCGATGCCGTCGACATCGGCGGCTACTACCACCCCGACCCGGAGCGGGTCGACCGGGTGATGCGGCCGTCGGCGACGCTGAACGCGATCATCGACGAGGACTGAGCGGGGCTGCTGCGCCCGGCCGTCCGGTCAGGGCGCCTCGCTCAGCCGTGGATCCACACGACGGTGCCGTTGGGCGCCCAGTCGAACAGGTACTTCGCGTCGCTGATGCGCAGGTTGATGCACCCGTGGCTCATGACGTGACCGAAGTTGTTGTGCCAGTAGGCACCGTGGAACGCCTGGTCGCCGTTGAAGTACATCACCCACGGCACGTCTTCGGTGTAGTAGTACGGCGACTTGGTGAGGTCCTTGTTGCCCATGTTCTGCATCGTCAGCTTCCAGCCGATGCGGTACGTGCCCGTGAACGTCGGGGTTCCCGGCTTGCCGGTGGAGGCGAGGAAGGACTTGACGACCTGGCCGTCCTGGCGGAGGTAGACGCGCTGCTCGCTGAGATCGACCTCGATCGACCGGCTGACTTTCGTGACCTTTGGCTCGATGATGGTGACCGGCAGGGCGAAGGCGGCACTGCCGGACTCGAGCTGCTGCGCGAACTCCGCCGCCATGCCGGCGGTGGCGCCCAGCGTGCGCCCGGTGCGACCCTGCGTGAGCGTGTTGAGCACCTTGCCGTTGCCGTCGGCGATGACCGTCGTCGGCTCCGCCTTGCGGTCGACCTTCTCGGCGAGGGTGTCGACGGTCGTCTGGATCGCCGCGGCATCGGCGGTGAAGGTGATCGCGCCCCGCTCGTCGGTGCCGATCGTCACCCATGAGGCCAGAGTCTCGGCGGCGATCGGAACGGTGCGCTCGTCGCCGACATAGAAGCCGGCGTCGGCGATCATGCCGTTGAGGATGTCGGCGGCGGCAGTGGCGACGAACGTCGGCGTCCGCGCCTCGATCGCCACGACCCCGGGGCGCACGTCGACGGTCGGGCGCCCTTCGGCGAACGCGCTCTGCAGCGCCTGCTGCACCGTGGCGATGTCGATGCCCTCGCCCGGAACAGCGGGTGTGACCACGTAGCTCTTCGTGCCGGCGTCGAATGCGACCACGGCGTCCACCGGGTCGGAGTACATCGACGGGACGGCGGCGCGCAGCGCTGCGGCCGCTGCGACGTCGTCGACCTGCACCGTCGCGTCGGACGCCTCGGAGAACCAGGTCGACGGATTCCACATCGGGCGCTCGGCGAACACGGCATCGGCCAGGGCCTGTGCGTCGACCTGGGCGCCGAGCTGGGCGCCGGTCACGATCGCGTCGGCGCCTGCGCCGGTGAGCACGACCTGCGTCTGAGCGAGACGGCTGCTGACCGCGTCGGCGGCCGCGCCGGGGGTCAGCCCGCCGACCGAGACACCGGCGATGGCCGTTCCCGGGGCGATGAGGACGAGGGATGCCGCCACGAGCCCGGCGACGGCGGTCACCGCGATGCCCCCGGCCCACCACGCGCCGCGGTGAGACCGCTTGGGCGGCTGCGCCGGAGCCCACTCGTACGACGGGTCGCCGGACGCGTCAGGTGTCGACGGCGTGCTCGTCGTATCGGCCACGACATCACCCCCCGGTTGCCTCGTGCCCCCGCGCTCTATCGTACGGGACAGCCGGACCGGTTCGCGGCCTGAGATTCCCACGGGACGGTGATGGAGATAACGAATTGATCAAGTGCTTGCAAAGTGTTTGTTCGGAAGGTTTACTAACAAACATGGCAAACACCGCAGCCGACCGCAGCGCCGCGGGGATCGAGCCCGTGACCGCGTTCGGCACCGGCCGAGCGCTGCGTCGCGGGACGAAGGTGCTGCCGGAGCACGCACGCAGCCACAACCGCTCCCTGCTGCTGCAGACCCTCTTCCACGGCGGGGCGATGAGCCGTGCCGATCTGGCCCGGCACTCGGGTCTGACCCGCGTCACCGTCTCCGACCTGATCGCCGACCTGATCGCCGACGGCTATGTGGCCGAGCGCGGCGTGCGTGCGGCGTCCGGCCCGGGCAAGCCCGCGATCCTCGTCGACCTCGACCGCACCGGCCACCAGATCGTCGGCATCGACCTCTCCGGTCCCGATGAGTTCCTCGGAGCCGTGCTGACCCTCGACGGCGAGATCGTCCAGCGGCGCCACCTCGCGCGCCCGGCGGCGGCCGACGGCGACGCGGCCGTGGAGGCCGTCGTCGCCCTCGCCGCCGAGCTGCTCGCCGTCGCGACGGCCCCCGTCCTCGGGGTGGGCGTCGGCACGCCCGGTGTCGTGAACCCTGCCGGCACGGTGCTGTCGGCCCCCAACGTCGGGTGGTCGCACCTCCCGCTCCAGCGCATCCTCCAGGAGCGGCTGGGCGTGCCGGTGCTCGTCGCGAACGACGCCAACGCCGCCGTGCTCGCCGAGTACACCTACGGCGGCGGCGGCGACGACCTGATGCTGATCAAGGTCGGCCGCGGCGTCGGCTCGGGCCTGCTCACCGGTGGTCGCCTCATGCTCGGCAGCCACTTCGCCGCCGGCGAGTTCGGCCACGTCACCGTGGGCACCGACGGCGGCCCGCGGTGCGCCTGCGGGAAGGACGGATGCCTCGAGGCCTGGCTCTCGGTCCCGTCGCTGGGCGGGCGGCTCGCCGCCGCCGCCCCTGCCGACCGCGACGGTGTCCTGCGCGACGCGGGCGAGCGTCTCGGCATCGCGGTCGCCCCCATCGTCGGAGCCCTCGACCTCCCGGAGATCGTGCTCTCCGGACCCCCAGAGCTTCTCGACGGAGCGCTTGCCCGGGCGAGCGTCGAGACCCTTCGCAGCCGCACGCTCGCCGAGTTCCACGACGGCGTCCGGGTGCGGATGACGGAGCAAGGCCAGGACATCGTCCTGCGCGGAGCGGCCGTCGTGGTCCTGTCGGGACAACTCGGCGTGTCCTAGGCACGCCACAACACCCCCCCGGATGGGCCACGCGGCCCCTCCAAGATCAAGAGAACCAAGGAAGGCACTCATGAACAAGAAGCTCGGAGCCCTCGCCCTGATCGCAGCGACGGCCGTCGTGCTCTCCGGATGCGCCGGGACCGGCGGCGCTGCGCCCACCACCGAGGGTCCCGCGGAGATCCGCGTGTGGCTCGTCGGCACCGACACCCCGCAGGAGGCCCGCGACTACCTGGTCAAGACCTTCGAGGACCAGAACGCCGGCTCGACCCTCGTCATCGAGGAGCAGCAGTGGACGGGGCTGGTCGACAAGCTGACCACCAGCCTGTCGTCCAACGACAGCCCCGACATCGTCGAGATGGGCAACACCCAGGCGCCGGCGTTCACGTCGGCCGGGGCGCTGCTGAGCCTGGACGACATCAAGGAGCAGCTCGGCGGCTCCGACCTCCTGCCCGGCTTCGTCGAGGCCGGCACGTGGGACGGCACCCTGTACGCGGCGCCGTACTACTCCGGCTCGCGCGTGGTGTTCTACAACACGGCGATGTACGACACGGCCGGCGTGGCCGTTCCGACCACGCTGGACGAGTACGTCTCCAACGGCGTGACCCTCGCGCAGCAGCTGCCCGGCGTCTCGGGCGTGTACTTCCCCGGCAAGGACTGGTACAACGCCCTGCCCTTCGTGTGGGAGAACGGCGGTGAGATCGCAGTCCAGCAGGACGGGACCTGGGACGCTCAGCTGTCCAGCTCCGAGTCGGTCGCCGGCCTCACCCAGGTGCAGGAGCTCATGACCAAGGCCTCGCTGGCGCCCAAGGACGGCGACGAGACCGAGGGCTGGGTGCCGTTCCGCACCGAGAAGGCCGCGACCTACTCGGCGCCCAGCTGGGCCTACTGGTCGATCGTGGCCGATGAGGACCAGAAGCCGACGGCCGTCGCCGAGACGACCGGCTACTTCGCGCTCCCGGGCAAGGACGGCGGGGCCGCACAGGTCTTCGCGGGCGGTTCGAACATCGGCATCGCCGCGAAGTCGAACAGCCCCGAGCTGGCCAAGAAGGCGCTGGAGATCATCCTCAGCGACGAGTACCAGTCGATCCTGGCCGGTGCAGGGCTCGTCCCGGCGCTGACGTCGCTGGGCGACAAGGTCGCCGGTGCCACTCCCGAGCTCGCGGCGATCATCGCCGAGGCTGCGGCCAACGCCAAGCTCACCCCGGCATCCCCGAACTGGGCCGATGTCGAGGCCAAGGGCATCATGCAGGACCTGTTCGTCAACATCGCCAACGGGGGCGACGTCCAGGAGCTCGCCGAAGCGGCGGACGAGCAGATCGAGTCGATCCTCAACGGCTGATGCTGTGACACGGGGCGCCCTGCATGCCGGGCGCCCTGTGTCTGCTCATTGGCCCTGTGTCTGCTCATTGGACCTGTGTCTGCTCATGAGACCCGTGCCGCGCCCAGTATGAGAACCGAGAGGAGGCGCGCTGTGCCGACCGTCACCGCACCACCGGCGATCCCGTCGTCGCCCTCCGCGCCGGACTCCGCCGGAGCGCGCCCCCGGAGCGCCCGCCGGTTCCCCTGGGCGCCGCTTGCCATGCTGATCCCGGCGTTCATCATGATCGCCGTCTTCGTCGGCTGGCCGCTGGTGCAGCTGGCGATCATGTCGTTCCAGAAGTTCGGCCGCGAGCAGATCTTCGGCGCCCCGCCGGAGTTCATCGGCCTGGGCAACTACGTCGACGTGCTCACCGACCCGGAGTTCTGGACGGTGCTGGCTCGCAGCATCGCGCTGTGCGTGGTCAGCGTGGTGGCCACCATGGCCCTGGGCGTGCTGATCGCGATCCTCATGACCAAGCTCGGTGCGGTCATGCGCACCGCGGTGTCGGTGGCGCTGCTGCTGGCCTGGGCGATGCCGGCGCTGACCGCCACGATCGTGTGGGGCTGGATCTTCGACACCGAGTACGGACTGGTCAACTGGGTGCTCACCCAGCTGACCGGCCAGACCTGGACCGGCCACAGCTGGCTGAGCGATCCGGTGAGCTTCTACGCCGTGGCCGCGATCATCATCACCTGGGGCGCCATCCCGTTCGTCGCGTTCAGCGCGTACGCCGGACTGACCCAGGTGCCCGGCGAGGTGCTCGAGGCGGCATCCCTGGACGGGGCCGGCGGATTCGCGCGCTTCCGGCTCATCGTCATGCCCTACATCCGCTCGATCCTGCTCGTGCTGCTCGTGCTGCAGATCATCTGGGATCTGCGGGTCTTCGCGCAGATCTACGCGCTGCAGTCGATCGGCGGCGTGCGCGCCGACACCAACACCATCGGGGTCTACATCTACAGCGTCTCGATGGCGACCGGCGATCTGGGCGGCGGCGGAGCCATCTCGGTCATCCTCGTGGCGATCCTGCTGCTGATCTCCGGGTACTGGATCCGCACGATGCTGCGGCAGGAGAAGGAGTCATGAGCGCTCGTCCCCGTCGCGTCGCCGCACGGGTCCTGCTCAACGTCGCGGCGGTCATCGTGATCATCGCGTCGCTGTTCCCGGTCTACTGGATGGTCAACACCTCCCTCCTGCCCGCCTCGGCGGTGCGCAGCGACACCCCGCACTGGTGGCCCGACGAGTTCACGCTGCGCAACTACGAGCGCGCCCTGGGCGACGAGGGCCTGATCACCGCGCTGTTGAACTCGGTCGCCGTCACCGCCATCACCCTGGTCGCCGCGCTCATCTTCGCGTTCCTGGCCGCGGTCGCCGTCTCGCGCTACCGCTTCCGCAGCCGCACCGCGTTCATCGTCGCGATCCTCGTGATCCAGATGATCCCCGCCGAGGCGATGATCATCTCGGTGTTCCGCGTCCTGGACGGGTGGTACCTGCTCAACACCATCATCGGCCTGTCGTTCGTCTACATCGCCCTCGTGCTGCCGTTCACGATCTGGACGCTGCGCGGCTTCGTCGCCGGCGTCCCCGTCGACCTCGAGGAGGCGGCGATGATCGACGGATGCAGCCGGGCCGGCGCGTTCTGGCGCATCACCTTCCCGCTGCTGGCACCCGGGCTGATCGCGACCGGAGTGTTCGCGTTCATCCAGGCGTGGAACGAGTTCGTCTTCGCGCTGGTGATCATGACGCGCGCCGAGTCGCTGACCCTGCCGATCTGGCTGCGCGCCTTCGTGCAGGTGACGAAGGCGACGGACTGGTCGCTCGTGATGGCGGCGTCCACCATCATGGCCGTGCCGGTGATCGTGTTCTTCCTCATCGTGCAGCACCGGATGACAAGCGGCATGGTCGCCGGGGCGGTCAAGGGCTGATGCGGGTCGGGCTGGATGTCGGCGGCACCAAGACCGATGCCGTCGCGGTGACCGAGACCGGCGAGGTGGCGGCACGGGTGCGGCTGGCGACGGGGTGGGGGCCGGATGCCGTGGTGCAGACGATCCTCGATGCGGTCGCCGCCCTGGCGGCGGACCCCGCGGCGGCAGGCCCGGTGGACTCGATAGGGATCGGGATGCCAGGCCAGGTCGCCGCGGACGGGACGCGTGTGCTGCACGCGGTGAATCTCGGGGTGGAGGAGCTCGATCTGGCGAGCGCGCTCGCACCCGGACTCGGGACCAGGCAGGGGTTGGCGACCGGCCGGATGCGCATCGAGAACGATGTGAAGGCGGCGGCCCTCGGCGCGTACGCCCTGCGCGGGACGCCCGGGTCGATGGCGTACCTGAACCTCGGCACCGGGGTGGCCGCCGGCTTCGTCTTCGACGGCGCGCTGTGGCGCGGTGCGCGCGGCACCGCCGGCGAGGTGGGCCACATCTCCGTCGACCCCGGCGGCCCCCTGTGCCGGTGCGGTCAGCGCGGCTGCATCGAGGCGTTCGCCGGGGGAGCGGCGATCGCCTCCCGCTGGGCGAGACCGGGAGCGCTGCCGGTGCGGGACGTGTTCGACGCGGCCGACGTCGGCGATCCGGATGCCGCGGCCCTGCGCGCCGGTCTGGCCCGCGGCGTCGCGGCCGCCGTGCGCGTGCTGGTCCTCACCGCCGACGTCGACGTCGTCGTGCTCGGCGGCGGACTGACCGGCCTCGGCGAGCGGCTCGTCGGCGATGTCCGCCGCGCGCTGCAGGGCTCGGCATCCGCCTCCGCCTTCCTGCGCTCTCTGCACCTGGACGAGCGCGTCGACCTGCTGCCGGCCGGATCGCCCGCGGCGGCGCTGGGGGCGGCGCTGATCGGCGCTAGCCTCGATGCGGAGGAGGAGGTGCTGCCGCGTGGCTGAAGTGGTCATCGTGCCCGACCCCGCCACGGGCGGGGAGCTGGTGGCCGACGAGATCACGCGCCTGATCCGGCGCGACCCCGAGACCGTGCTCGGCTTTGCGACCGGCTCGACGCCGCTGCCGGTCTACGAGGCGCTGGTGCCGCGGCTGGCGGGGGTGGATGTGTCGCGAGTGCGCGGCTTCGCGCTGGACGAGTACGTGGGCATCGACCCGAGGCATCCCGAGTCCTATCGCAGCGTGATCCGCCGCGAGGTCGTCGACCCGCTGGGGCTCGACCCCGCGCGCGTGCACGTGCCCGACGGCTCGGTGGAGGGCATCGAGTACGCCGGCGACGCCTACGAGGCGGCGATCCGCGACGCGGGCGGGGTGGACCTGCAGCTGCTGGGCATCGGCAGGACCGGCCACCTCGGATTCAACGAGCCCGGCTCGTCGTTCGCGTCCCTGACGCGGGTGAAGACGCTCACCGAGCGCACCCGGGCCGACAACGCGCGCTTCTTCGACGCGATCGACGAGGTGCCCGCCCACTGCATCACGCAGGGGCTGGGCACGATCCTGCGCGCCCGGCATCTGGTGCTGCTCGCCTGGGGCGAGCGCAAGGCGGAGGCTGTCGCCGGCGCACTGGAGGGCCCGCTCGCCGCGGTGCTGCCGGCTTCGGCCATCCAGCTGCACGCGCACGTCACCGTCGTCGTCGACGAGGCCGCGGCATCGCGCCTGCGGTTCGCGGAGTACTACCGCCATACATGGGAGAACAAGCCCGCGTGGCAGGGTCTGTAGCCGGTCAGGACGTGAAGACCTTGCCGGGGTTGAGGATGCCCAGCGGGTCGAACACGGCCTTGATCTGACGCTGCAGCAGCCACTGGTCGTCGCCGAGCTCTTCGGCCAGCCACCGGCGCTTGAGGACTCCGATGCCGTGCTCGCCGGTGAGCGTGCCGCCCAGGCGCAGAGCCGAGCGGAACAGGTCGTCCGCCGCTGCCCAGATGTGATCGGGCACGGTGCTCTCGCCGCCGGGACCCGTCGCGGGGAAGACGAAGTTCGGGTGCAGGTTGCCGTCCCCTGCGTGCGCGACGACGGGAATCGCCACGCCGTGCTCCCGCTCGATGCGGGCGATCTCGTCGAACATCGCGGGCAGCTGACTCCGCGGCACCGAGACGTCCTCGATGAGGGTCGTGCCCAGTGTCTCCATCGCCGGGTGCATCGACCGGCGCACGGCCAGGAGCCGCTCGCCCTCCTGCGCGTCGTGCGAGACGGCGACCGCGCCGCCGGCATCCCGCAGCGCCCGGGCGATCGCGTCGGCCTCGACGCGGGCTGCGGGACCGTCGGTCTGGATCGTCAGCTGCGCGGTGCCCGGCGCGGGCGGGGCCATCCCGAGCAGCGCGTGCACGGCGACCAGCGACGCCGCATCCATCAGCTCCATGATCGCGGGCTGGATGCCCGCTGCCGTGACCGCCGCCGAGCCGACGGCGGCATCGCGCACCGTCGGGAACGTCGCCGCGATCGTGCAGACCTCGCCGGGCACGAGACGGCGCAGCTTCAGCGTCGCTCCGACGACCACGCCGAGCACGCCCTCCGACCCGATGAACAGCGCGGTCAGGTCCAGACCGGTCACGCCCTTGACGCTGCGGTGCCCGAGGTGGAGGAGCCGGCCGTCGGCGAGCACGACGTCCAGGGCGAGCACCGCGTCGCGCACGACGCCGTACTTCGCGCACAGCAGGCCGCCCGCCCCGGTGGCGATGTTGCCGCCGACGGTGGAGATGTCCCGGCTGGCCGGGTCGGGCGCCCACCACAGGCCGTCGGCCGCGAGGGCGGTGTTGAGAGTGCCGTTGAGGATGCCGGGCTCGACGACGGCGAGCAGGTCGTCGGGGCGCACCTCGAGGATGCGGTCCATGCCGCGCAGCGAGAGCGCGATCTCGCCGGGGCCGGCGTTCGCGGCGCCGGCGAGGCCGGTCAGCGCCCCCTGCACGACGACGGGAGTGCGCGTCTGGGTGGCGATGCGCATGACGGCTTGGACGTCGGAGACGGATGCCGCATGCACGACGGCCCGGGGGGCTCCCGCCGAGGCGTGGCCCGACTTGTCCGAGCGCGCCGCCTCGAGGCTGCCGGGATCGGTGTCGACGCGGTCGCCCAGCGCCGCGCGCAGCGCAGCGGCGACCGCATCGGTCATGACAGGCGCCGCCGGCCCACGAGCACGCCCGACACGACGGCGACCACGGCGAAGGCGATCCCGATCCAGAGGTGACCGAGCGTCCACCAGGCCACTGTCGCCGCGGCGAAGACGATGAGCTCGACCGCGGCGCGCACGAACGGATGCACCGGGATGACCGCTCGCGGGGACACGAACAGAGCCCAGACCAGGATCGCAGCCGCCGGCGCCGCGACGCCCGCGAGGATGTTCCAGGCGAAGGGCCACGCGGTGAAGCCCCACCACGCGAAGGTGAAGAACGCGAACAGCTCCACGATCAGCCGCACCGCCAGCAGCACGACCATTCCGGGGTGGAGCTGCGCGAGCCACTGCTCCTGCTCCGCGGGGGAGGCGGGTGCAGGGCGGGCCGGGGGAGTGGGCTCGACACGCGAGGGCTCGGGCATGCCCCGAGTCTACGGCGCGCTGATCAGGAGACGAGGGTCAGCAGCGGCCGGGAGGGGGGTTGGCCGGTCTCGCCGTCGGAGACGTAGCGCAGCGTCACGACCTGCCGGCTCTGCACCTCGCCGTTCGACGCCGTGAACGTGAGCGCGGCGACGCCGTCGTCGCCGGTCTGCGCGGTGGCGCGCACCTCGTCGCGCACCACGGACTGCACCGTCGAGCCCGGAGCGGCACGCAGCGTGAGCTCGATCGTCCAGCGGCCCTGCGCGAACTGCGCACTGGACGCGGTGATCTCCGGTGTCCCCGCGGGCAGACCGGATTCCGGCTCTGGTTGCGGCTGGGGCTCCGGCGGCGGCTGGGGGGCGGGCGGCGGCGCCTTCACGACCGGTGCCGGGACGGTGTCGGGTCGGGGCACCTGCGGCACCGGATCGGGCGCGGTCACGGGAGGCTCGACGGGCACGATGGGCTCGATGGGCTCATCGGCGGGCAGGGAGGGCTCGCCCTCCACGACGATGCTGCCGGCATCCGGTCCGGGCTCGACCGGGCTGACGGCACTGCTCTGCGCGGCCGGGGGATCCGCGAGCATTCCGGGCAGGACGAGCGCCGCGGCGACCGCGCCGGCCACCACGACCGCTGCCGCGGCGATGCCGATGCCGGCACCGACGCCGGAGACGCCGCCGGTGGCCGATGTCGCACCGCCTGTCGCGCCGCCTGTCGCACCGCCCGCGGCACCCCCGCCGGCCGCTGCCGATCCGGCCAGCACAGCTCCGTCGACCACACTCGAGGGCATCGCCGCCATCGCCGCGACAGGTGCACCGGAGCCCTGCAGCCACGCGAGATATGAAGCCGTCCCCGCCACCCCCACCGTGAGAGGCAGGAGCACCAGCGCGAGCCGGTTGGACACCTCGCGCGCCTCGGCGGCGACGATCGTGCAGCGCGCGCACTCCGACAGGTGGGCCTCGAGCTTGGCGCTGTCCCGCGCTCCCAGGTTGCCGCGGGCATACGCGCCGAGCCGCTCGATCGTCCACTGGCAGGGCGACCCGTCCGCGACCGAGCGCAGGTGCGCCTGGATCCACGCCTCCCGCAGACCCTCGCGGGCGCGGAAGGCCAGCTGGGCGACGGCGGTCGCCTTCATGCCGAGCAGCGGCGCGACCTCGGCGGGCTTCATGCCCTCGATCTCGGTGTACCAGAGCACCTCCTGCCAGCGGGTCGGAAGGCTCCGGAAGGCCTGCACCGTGAGGCTGCGGTCCAGCGCCTCCTCCGTCGCCTCGGCCGTCGTCTCGGGGTCTTCGAGCGCCTCGAGCACGTCGATGGTCGTCTCCTTGCGCGCGCGACCCCACGCTGCGGCGGTGTTGCGGATGCTGGTGAACAGGTAGGCGCGGAACGCGCCGGTCGGGCCTGCGCCCCTCAGTATCGCCTGGTAGATGCGCGCGTACGCCTCCTGCACCAGATCGTCGGCGTCCAGGCTCGATGTGATCGAACGCGCGACCGTGATGCCGGATCGGTAATGGCGGCGCCAGAGCTCGCCGAAGGCCCCGCTGTCGCCCGAGCGCGTGCGCAGCACGAGATCGGCGTCGGACGTCTCGTCGATCGAGGCCGATCCGCCGCCGTGCGCCTCCAGATGCGTCATGTCATCCCTGTGCTGGTCCGCTGGGCTCGCGCGCCCGGGAACGGACGCTGTCGATGATGAGACGCGGATTCCGGGCTGTCGTTACGCGGCTCGTCTCCATCTTCACCCGGATCAGGTGTTTCTGCCAGCCGGAGCACAGCTTCGCACCCCTTCCCGAAAAAGATCTCGGAACTCGCGTCATAGATCGCCCCCGCCGCCGTCTCATGGACAAGGAGCTTCTGCCCGTGACGGGGGAGATCGGGCGGATGCCGGTGGTGGGGGGAGTTCACCACCGGCCGGCGGGGCTCGGAGGAACTCCGGGGGGAGGGGCTCCGAGCCCCCGCCCTCGACCTCACGCAGTTCGCGGGGACAGCAGGAGGCGGTCGGTTCGGGGGAACCGGCCGCCTCCCTCTTCCCCTGCCCGGTTCGACGCGCAACGATAGCCGTACGTGAACATCGTCGCGGGAGGGCCCGGATGGAGTCAGCACCACAGGAGACGGTCACGGCGGCGCTCATCGGCGCGGCGGGATCGGGCAAGACGACCCTCGCCGAGGCGATGCTGTTCCGCGCCGAGGCGATCCCGAGGAAGGGCACCGTCGAGCAGGGCGCCACCGTGTGCGACAACGAGCCCGAGGCGATCGCCCGCGGCCAGTCGCTCGGGCTGTCGCTCGCCTATCTGGAGTGGACGGCCACCGACGCCACCTCGCACGGCCTTACTCTGGCCGACACCCCCGGGCATCCCGACTTCGCCGGCGCCGTCGACTCGGCGCTCGCCGTGGCCGACGTCGCCCTCGTCACCGTCAGCGCGGTCGACGGCGTCACCGCCGGCACGCGCGCCGCATGGGCGGCCGCCGGCGAGCTGCCGCGCATCGTCGTGGTCACGCAGGAGGATCGCGCGCGGGCCGACTTCCGCAGCGTCATCGCCCAGCTTCGGGAGACGTTCGGTGCCCACCTGTGGCCGCTGGAGCTGCCCCTCGGCGAGGAGCACGACTTCCACGGCGTGGCCGACGTGCTCAGCGAGCAGGCGCTCGTCTACGACGAGACGGGACGGCACCACGACGAGCCGATGCCCGCGGACGTCGCGCCCGAGGAGCACCGCATGCACGTCGAGGTGACCGAGGACGTCGTCTCGCACGACGACGAGCAGCTGGAGGCCTACCTCGATGGCCGTGAGCCGAGCCCTGCCGACCTCGGGCGCACACTCGCCCGCGAGGTCGCGGCGGGTGAGGCCGTGCCTATCGTCGTGTGCTCGGCGCTCACCGACACGGGGGTCGACCGCGTGCTGGATCTGCTGTGTGAGCTGGCACCGCACGCGGGGGCGCGCGACGCGCGCATCCTCGTCGGCGAGGGTGCGGCGGCCTCCGAGGTGGCCGTCGCACCCAACCCCGGAGGCGAGGCGCTCGTGCACGTGTTCCGCACCGTCGCCGATCCTTTCGTCGGGCAGGTGTCGATGCTGAAGGTCCTGTCGGGCACGCTGCGGCAGGGCGATCGGCTGCGCAACGCGACAACCGGGACGGAGGAGCGGATCTCGGGGCTGTTCCGTCTGCGCGGCGCCGAGCACCTGCCGGTCGGCGCGCTGGCACCCGGAGAGGTCGGCGGGGTCGCCAAGCTCGCAGGCACTCCATCCGGGTCGCTGCTGTGGTCGCGTCCGCAGGGGTCCGCGCGTCCCCTCGACCGGCCCGAGCGCCCGGCTGTGTACGCGGTGAGCGTGACGCCGGTCTCGCAGTCGGACGACGCGAAGCTCTCCACCGCCCTGGCCCGCGCGACCGGCGAGGACCCGACGCTGGTGATCGACAGGCACGGCGGGCACACGGTGCTGCGAGGCCTGGGCGATACGCACATCGCCGTCACCGTCGACCGGCTCGCCCGCCTGTTCGGCGTGCACGTCGACACGGCCGACGCGCCCGTGCCCTACCGCGAGACCATCGCCGGATCGGCCGACGTGGAGGGCAAGGTCAAGAAGCAGTCCGGCGGCCACGGGCAGTTCGCCGTCGTGCAGCTGCGGGTGTCACCGCTGCCGCTGGGCGGCGGGTTCGAGTTCGTCGACAAGGTCGTCGGCGGCGCGGTGCCGCGCTCGTACATCTCCGCCGTCGAGAAGGGCGCGCAGGACGCGATGACGGCCGGCGGACCGCAGGGCCACCCGGTCGTCGATCTGCGTGTGGAGCTGTACGACAGCAAGGCACACTCGGTGGATTCGTCCGAGATGGCGTTCCGCACGGCCGCGGCCCACGCCGTCCGGGCGGCGCTCACCCAGGCAGGCACCGTCGTGCTCGAGCCGGTGTCGACGGTGACCGTCGTGGTGCCGCCCGACCTGCAGGGGCCGGTGCTCACCGATCTGTCCGGCCGCCACGGGCACGTCACGGCGACCGAGACGGCCGACGACGGGCGCACTCGCGTGATCGCGAGTGTCCCCGAGGCAGAGCTCGGCCGGTACGTGCTCGACCTGCGCTCGCTCACCGGCGGCCAGGCCGAGCTGCGGATCGAGCCGGACAGCTACCAGCGCGCCACCCGCGTGCCCGCCGGTCGCTGAGCGCGAAGCGTGGCGATCAGCAGGCGACGCCGTCGCACCACACACGATCGACGCGCAGCGACGGCGACAGCAGCACCGCGTCGGCGCGGTGCCCGGGGCCCAGCGACCCGAGATCGTCGCGGCCGATCGTGCGAGCCGGCGCCCGGGTGAGCGCGTCGACCGCGGCCTCCAGCGGAACGCCGGCGGCCACCGCGGTGCGCAGCGCGGCATCCTGGGTCAGGGTCGATCCGGCGATCGCGCCGCCGTCTGCGAGCCGGGCGACTCCGTCGATCACGTCGACCTCCAGCGACCCCAGCCGATAGCGGCCGTCCGCCGAGCCGGCCGCCGCCATCGCGTCGGTCACCAGCGCGATGCGCCCCGGCGCCGCAGCGAACGCGAGACGGACGATCTCGGGGTGCAGGTGCACGCCGTCGGCGATGACCTCGAGGGTCACCCGGTCGTCGGCGGTCGCGGCGCCCACGGGGCCGGGCTCGCGGTGGTGCAGACCGGTCATGGCGTTGAACGCGTGGGTGAGGATCGTCGCGCCCGCATCGAATGCCGCGCCGGCCGTGGCGAAGTCCGCGCTCGTGTGCCCGATCGCGGCGGCGGCCCCGGCATCCACGATCCTTCCGATCGCCGCCAGTGCTCCGGGCAGCTCCGGCGCGAGGGTGACCTGCCGCACGGTGCCCCGCCCCGCCTCCAGCAGCCGCGCGACGACATCGGGCGCCGGCTCGGTGAGCAGCCTCTCGTCGTGCGCGCCGCGGTGGCCGGGGTCGAGGAACGGCCCCTCCAGGTGAGACCCGAGGATGTCGGGATGCCGCTCGGTCAGCTCCGCGACCATCGCCGCGCGCGCGGCGAGATCCCTCAGCGGGGCCGTGACGAGCGAGATCACGGCGCGGGTCGTGCCGTGATGGCGGTGCATCGCCCGCGCGCGCAGCACAGCCTCGGGACCGTCGTCGTACGAGACGCCCGCTCCGCCGTGCCCGTGCATGTCGATGAACCCGGGGGTGAGGTACCCGCCGTCGGCGTCGACGATCGTGTCGGCGATCAGGCCCTGCCATCCCTCACCCGTGCCCGTCCGCGACACGCTTCCGTCGCCGTCGAAGCACACCCAGGCGTCGTCGACGATCTCGCCGTCCACGAGGCGCGCGGAGTGGATGATCGTGCTCACACGGTGCTCCAGTCGATCTCGGGCGAGCGGGTGAATCGGATGCCTCGGCGCGCCCACAGCGGCCCGAGGCCGCCGACCCGCTCGCGGAAGGACTCCCACGTGCGCAGCGCGCTCGTGCCGGTCGCCGGCGACCACGCCGCCTCGGCGGCGGCCGCCAGGCGCGGGAACGCGAGGGCGTCGATGTCGTCGAGCGTGCGCACCGTCTCGGTCCACAGCGCCGCCTCGACGCCGAGGATCGCCCTCTCGTCGATGCCGGGGATGAGGTCGGCCGGCTCCCACTCGTACGCCCGTCGCACGCTGGTCGGTCCGTTCGCCCACTCGAGCCCGATGGGGAAGTCCGCCTGGGGCTTCATGTCCAGGTACACCGCGTCGGCGGGCGAGAGGATGACCTGCGATCCGTTCGCGACGAACGCGCGCGCCTTCTCGTCCATGCCGCCGGTGGGCGTCGTGAACCCCCAGTACTGGCCGATCGTCGTGTCGTCGAGCTTGGCGGCGGCACCGGCCTCATGCCAGGCGACGGGCGTCTTGCCGCGGTCGGCGATCAGCTGCGAGACGCGCGCGACGAAGCCCGCGTAGTCCTGGGCGGAGGTGGCCAGCGACTCGTCGCCGCCGAAGTGCAGATAGTCGCCCGGAGTCATCGCGGCGAGTTCGCCGAACACATCGGCCACGAAGTCGTAGGTGGCCTCGTCGCCGGTCCGCAGCGACGAGAACCCGACCGCGAGGCCCGTGTACGGCTCGCCGGGGACGGGTGGGCCGCCGCCGAACCGGGCGATCGTCTGCGTGACGGTCTCCGAGAGCACGGGGTCCTCGGCGAGTTCGGGGTGGGCCAGGCCCACCGCGTGGGTGTGCCCGGGCAGGTCGATCTCGGGCACGACCACCATGTGCCGGGCGGCCGCGTGGCGCACGATCTCGGCGTAGTCCGCCTTCGAGTAGAAGCTGCCCCGGTCGCCGCCGACGGCACTGGCCGATGCCCGTTCGGTCAGCAGCGGCCGCGAATCCAGGGCGATCCGCCAGCCCTGGTCGTCGCTCAGGTGCAGGTGCAGGCGGTTCAGCTTGAGGCTCGCGGCGCGGTCGATGACCGCGGTGACCGTGCCGACATCGAAGAAGTGCCGTGCGACATCGAGCATGAGGCCCCGATATCCGAAGCGCGGGGCGTCGGCGATCTCGACGGCGGGGATGCTCCAGCCGCCGCCGTCGCGGGTCTGCAGCTGCTCCAGTGTCTGGAGGGCGTAGAACCGGCCGGCCTCATCGGCTGCGGTGACGGCGATGGCCGCCTCGTCGACGCGGATGCGGTACGACTCGGGCGGGCCGTCGGGGACGATGCCGAACGTGGCCGCATCGGCGAGCGGGACGGCGGTGGCCGACGTGAACGGGGGAGCCGCGGCATCCGCATTCATCTCCGCGGGGGCGGGCACGATGGTCATTCTCGGGGCCATCGTCATGTTAGGACTCCTTACAAAACGAGTGGTTCAGCCTAGCAGGGCGGCGGTTTCCGCTATGCTCGGAACGTCGCAACTGGCGTTGAGGTGGGTGACCACCGGGGAGCGACCGACACGGCATTCGACCGCACGCCTGGGCCGATGCAGGAATCATCCGCACGCCGTCGTCAGGGAGTCCCATGACCGATCCGCTGTTCACCCGTCCTGTCTCCGAAGTCGATCCCGAGATCGCGCAGGTGCTCGATCGCGAGCTGGAACGCCAGCGCGGGTATCTGGAGATGATCGCCTCCGAGAACTTCGTGCCCGTATCGGTCCTGCAGTCGCAGGGGTCGGTGCTCACGAACAAGTATGCCGAGGGCTACCCCGGCCGCCGCTACTACGGCGGCTGCGAGGTGGTCGACGTCGCCGAAGAGCTCGCGATCGAGCGCGCCAAGGCGCTGTTCGGCGCCGGGTTCGCCAACGTGCAGCCGCACTCCGGCGCCTCCGCCAACGCCGCGGTGCTGCACGCGATCGCCCGGCCCGGTGACACGCTGCTGGGCCTGGCACTCGACCAGGGCGGGCACCTCACCCACGGCATGAAGATCAACTTCTCGGGCCGTCTGTACGACATCGTCGCCTACGGCGTCGACCCCGAGACATCCGTCATCGACATGGACGAGGTCGCGCGCCTGGCCCGCGAGCACAGCCCCAAGGTGATCATCGCCGGGTGGTCGGCCTACCCGCGGCAGCTCGACTTCGCGCGGTTCCGCGAGATCGCCGACGAGGTCGGTGCCCTGCTGTGGGTCGACATGGCGCACTTCGCCGGCCTGGTCGCCGCGGGGCTGCACCCCAACCCAGTGCCGTATGCCGACGTGGTGTCGTCGACAGTGCACAAGACCATCGGCGGTCCGCGCTCCGGCTTCATCCTGACCAACGACGCCGACATCGCGAAGAAGATCAACTCGGCGGTGTTCCCCGGGCAGCAGGGCGGACCGCTGATGCACGTGATCGCCGCCAAGGCGACGGCCTTCATGCTGGCCGCGACCCCCGAGTTCCGCGACCGGCAGGAGCGCACGCTGCGCGGCGCCGCGCTGCTGGCCGAGCGCCTGTCGCAGCCCGACGTGGCCGCGGCCGGCATCACCGTGCGCTCGGGCGGCACCGACGTGCACCTCGTGCTCGTCGACCTGCGCGAGGCTGAGATCGACGGCAAGCAGGCCGAGGATCTGCTGCACGACATCCACATCACCGTGAACCGCAACGCGGTCCCGAACGACCCGCGCCCGCCGATGGTGACCTCGGGGCTGCGCATCGGCACCCCGGCGCTCGCGACCCGCGGCTTCGGTGACGCGGAGTTCGCCGAGGTGGCCGACATCGTCGCGCTGGCGCTGCTCGGGGGTGCCGATGTGGAGGCCCTCCGCGCCCGGGTCGCGGCCCTGACCGCGGCGTTCCCGCTCTACCCGGACCTCGCGCACGGCTTCGCGTAGGCTCGGCGTCGAGGGCCCGGCAACCCGGGTTTGGGGCGCAGATCGTCCGTCAGGGCGCGAACCGTGCGCCCCGACGGAGGGATGCCGCCCCAAACCCGAAAGCGGTAGCATCACTATGTCGATAGGTATCGTGAGGAGTCTGGGATGACAGCGCAGAGGCTCGACGGCAAGGTCGCCGCCGCGGAGATCAAGTCCGAGCTGAAAGAGCGGGTCGACGCGCTGCGCGCCCGCGGGATCGTGCCGGGGATCGCCACCGTGCTGGTCGGCGCCGACCCCGCCTCGCAGCTCTATGTCGGCATGAAGCACCGCCAGTCCGAGGAGATCGGGATGAACTCGATCCAGGTCGAGCTGCCCGCCGAATCCACGCAGACGGAGGTGGAAGCGGCGATCGACGCGCTGAACGCCGACGAGTCCTGCCACGGATACATCGTGCAGCTGCCCCTGCCCAAGCACATCGACACCGACGCGATCCTCGAGCGGATCGACCCGGCCAAGGACGCGGACGGTCTGCACCCCACGAACCTCGGCCGCCTCGTGCTCAACGTCAATGAGCCGATCACGAGTCCGCTTCCGTGCACGCCCCGCGGCGTCATCGAGCTGCTGCGCCGCAACGACTACGACCTGAAGGGCAAGGACGTGGTCGTCGTCGGTCGCGGTGTCACGATCGGCCGCTCCATCGGCCTGCTGCTGACCCGACGCGACGTCAACGCGACCGTGACCCTCACTCACACCGGGACCGCCGACCTCGCCCACCACCTGCTCCAGGCCGACGTCATCGTCGCCGCCGCGGGCGTCAAGCACATCGTCCGCGCCGAGCACGTCAAGCCCGGCGCCGCCGTGCTGGACGTGGGCGTCACGCGTGAGACCGACCCCGACACGGGCAGGAGCCAGGTCTTCGGCGACGTGCATCCGGATGTCGCCGAGGTCGCCGGACACCTGTCGCCGAACCCCGGTGGCGTCGGCCCGATGACGGTGGCCCTGCTCATGACGAACGTTGTGGAGGCCGCCGAGCGGGCGGCCGGCTGACCCGAGGCATCCCCGGTCCCCTTCCGCGCGGCCGCCGACCCTCCACCCGGCCTCCTTCCGCGCGGCCGCCGACCCTCCACCCGGTCCAAAAGTCGGGTCCGTAACACGACACGCCGGTGTTCCACGGTCCATGACGGGGTGTCGACGTCACCGACCCGACTTTCGGCTCGGGGTGTGTGTGGGGCGTGCCCGAGGCTCAGGCGGTGAACCGGGCCAGGAACTCCCGTGTGCGCGGCTCGCGCGGCGCGCCGAACAGCGCGGCCGGCGAGCCCTCCTCGAGGATCACACCGGCATCCAGAAACAGGACCCGGTCGGCGACGTCACGCGCGAAGGCCATCTCGTGCGTGGCCATGAGGATCGTCGCCCCTTCGCCGGCGAGCTGACGGACGAACTCCAGCACCTCGCCTACGAGCTCGGGATCGAGGGCCGAGGTGATCTCGTCGAGCAGCAGCACTTCGGGGTCTGTGGCCAGCGCCCGCGCGATCGCCACCCGCTGCTGCTGTCCGCCGGAGAGACGGTCCGGGTGCTCGCGGGCCTTGTCGGCCAGGCCCACCCGGTCCAGCAGCGCGAGGCCGTGTGCGTCGGCGGTGCGCCGCGGCATCCGCTTGACCACCCGCGACGCCAGCGTGACGTTGTCGAGCACCGACAGGTGGGGGAAGAGGTTGTAGCTCTGGAACACGATGCCGAACCGCGCCCGCACCCGGTTCGCGTCGACGCGGGGATCGGAGATGTCGACCCCGCCGAGCAGGATCTGCCCGTCGTCGATCGGCTCCAGCAGATTCAGACACCGCAGCAGCGTCGACTTGCCCGAGCCGCTCGCACCGATGACGGCGACGACCTCGTGTGCTTGGAGCGCGAGCGAGACGCCCCGCAGCACGGGCTTGTCGCCGAACGCCTTGTACAGTCCGTCGGCCTGCAGCAGCGCACTCACAGCATCGAACCGCTCTGCTCGCGCTCGCGCAGGCGCGCGGTGTACCAGTCGGTGAGGCGGATCGTCGGGATCGCCAGAAGGATGAAGAGGATGCCGGCGACCACGTACGGCGTGAAGTTGTACGTCTGCGCGGTCACGATCTGTGCGGCGCGCACGGCGTCGACCGCACCCAGGATCGAGATGAGGCCGACGTCCTTCTGCATCGCGACGAAGTCGTTCATGAGCGGCGGAGTCATCTTGCGCAGCGCCTGCGGCAGCACGACACGGCGCAGGGTCTGCACGTAGCCGAGCCCGAGGGCGCGCGCGGCGAGCCGCTGCGACGGATGCACCGCTTCGATGCCCGCACGGATCACCTCGGCGACATAGGCGGAGTAGGTGAGCGTCACGCACAGGGTGCCCAGGACGATGGGCGGGATGCGGGTGTCGATCAGCGTCGGCAACCCGAAGCCGAACAGGAACAGCACGATGATGAACGGCAGCCCGCGGAAGATGTCGGTATAGCCGGCGACGATGACCCGCACGGGGAAGAACACCGGCCCGCGCAGGGTGCGCAGCACCGCGAGCAGCAGCGAGAAGACGCCGACGGTGATCACCGACAGCCCGAGCACCTGCAGGTTCAGCAGGAAGCCGTCCCACACCCGCGGCAGCGCCTGCAGCGCCACCTCGGGGCTGAAGAACGCGCGCTGCACGTCCGACCACGCGGGGGTGTTGATCAGCAGCGCCCACACGATCACCGCGAACGCGACCGACGAGGCGATCGCGACCAGCACCGACCGCTGCGACCGGCGCCGGCGGTACGCGCGTCGATCGAGTTCGAGCGCGCTGGGCTGGTGCGTGACGGTCACAGAGCGAGGCTGGCGCGACGTCACTTCAGCAGGGTGACGCCCTGGCCCGACCCGAGCCACTCGTCGGTGATCTCCTGCAGCGTGCCGTCGGATCGCAGCTCGTCGACGGCGGCGGTCACCGCAGCGGTCAGCGGCGAGTCCTTGGGCAGCAGCAGACCCCACTCGTCCGGCACCCCGGCGGCGGGCAGCTCGCCCACGATGAACGAGTTCTCGATGTAGACGCCGGTCGCGTAGTACGCGGTGGGCAGGTCGAGCACGATCGCGTCGATCTGGTTCGCGTTCAGCGCCGCGACGGCATCCTCGTTCGAGTTGTACAGCTGCGGCGCGACGTTCGGCTGCACCGCCTCGTCGATGGTCGTGGCGCTGGTGGACCCGGCCATGGCCCCGAGCACGAGGTCCTTCAGACCCGCGATGTCGGCCACCCCGTCGGCGGCACCGCCCTCGATCGCGACCACCGCCTGACTGGCCTGGTAGTACGGCGACGAGAAGTCGACGGCCTGCTTGCGCTCATCGGTGATCGTGTACTGCTGGATGTTGACGTCGAAGCTCTTCGGCCCTGGCGCGATCGCCGCCTCGAAGCTGGTGCGTACCCAGACGACGTCGTCGGGGGCGAAGCCCAGCCGGTCGGCGACGGCATAGGCCACGGCCGCCTCGAAGCCCTCGCCGGAGGCGGGATCGTCGTCGATCACATACGGGTAGTACGCAGTCTCGCCGGTGGCGATGGTGATCTTGCCCGGTGTGATGTATCCCTCGTCGACGCTCGCCGGGTCATCGGTTGCCGCGGGGGCGGTGCCGGACGCGCACCCGGCGAGGGTGAGCGCGGTGACCGCGGCGGCGGCCAGGATCAGCGAACGCAGGACAGGACGCGACATGGGGATGCCTCCAGGAGTCGGGATTGCGCCGAGGTGCTGTGCAGGCGCCACCTGCCATTCTCTCGCGCCCGAGAGCACGCGGAGGTCATCGGTGTCGCATTGTTACACCGAGTCCAACGAATCGGGCAGGGAGAGGACTATCCGAGCTCGTCGAGCATGCGGCGCTGCTCGTCGGTGAGCCCGTCCTTCAGCTCGCGCTGCCCGGCCCGAGTCTCGGGCGAGGGCACGGCAGGAGCGGCAGCCGCGCCCTCGGCGGCCTGGCCCGCACCCGTCGCCCGGTCGTAGACCGCGCCCGCGTGCGTCTCGACTCTGTCGTCGATGGCATCGTAGATCGCCCAGCCGATGAGCAGGATCACCGGCGGCAGGATATAGCCCCAGAACCAGCCCGAGATCGTCACGCCGCTGAGGATGACGGTGAGGATCCAGACGATGAAGGCGATCGCCAGGGCGAGCAGGAACTCGACGACCTTCTCGCCGGCCTTGGTGCGCTGGCCCGCCGACTTGGCGGCCATGGACCCGAACCACTTCGCGATGAGCGGCTTGACCCAGATCACGAGCAGGGTCATGATGATTCCCGCCCACAGCGCGGCCCACCCGACGCGCGCCGGGGTCAGGAACCCGATCAGCAGCAGCACGACCACGTTGAACACGAGCAGCGAGACGAACCGCACGATCCACTTCTTCATGCGCTCAGCCTGACACGGAGGCGGCGGAAGCCGCCAGTTCAGATCAGTAGGACCCGCGGTCGGGCGAATCGGATGCCGGAGTCCACCGCGCCGCGAGGGCCTCCGAGCCGCGGGCCAGCAGCGCCACGTCCGCGCCGACGGCGATGAAATCGGCGCCGGCGTCGGCGTAGGACTGCGCGACATCGGGGTCGAACGCGTTCACGCCGACGGGCTTGCCGGCGGCGTGGACGGCGTCGAACGTGCGCAGCACGGCGGCGGTGACGTCGGGGTGCGACTGCTGACCGAGCAGTCCCATGGATGCCGCGAGGTCGCTGGGCCCGACGAAGACGGCGTCGACACCGTCCACCGTGGCGATGTCGGCGGCCGCCGCGACGGCCTCGGCGGTCTCGATCTGCACCGTCAGCGACACGTGCTCGTCGGCATTGACGAGGTAGTCGTCGACGCGGTTCCAGCGCGCCGACCGCGCCAGCGCCGAGCCGACGCCGCGTCGCCCGCGCGGCGGGTAGCGCACGGCCTCGACGACGTCGCGCGCCTCGTCGGCGGACGAGACCATCGGCACGAGCACGTTCTGAGCGCCAAGGTCGAGCACCTGCTTGATCGTCACGACATCGCCGGCGGGCACGCGCACGAGGGGAGTGACGGGGTACGCGGCGGATGCCTGCAGAATCGCCACGATCGACTCGAGGCCGATCGGGGAGTGCTCGCCGTCGATGAGCAGCCAGTCCATGCCCGCTCCGGCGCAGATCTCGGCGACCAGCGGGCTGCCGGTGCACACCCAGATCCCGGCCAGCGGTCTGGGTGCCTCGGCCAGCCGATCGCGGAAGGTGGGGCTCAGACGAAGCGGCATGTGACGACTCCCATCGGACCGTAGTCGCAGCGCACCTCGTCGCCGCGCTCGACCCACATCGGCCGCGTGAACGACCCGGCGAGGATGATCTCGCCCGCCTCGAGTCTGGCACCGTGCTGGTGGAGCTTGTTCGCCAGCCACGCCACGCCGGTCGCCGGGTGCCCGAGGACGCCGGCGGCGACGCCGGTCTCCTCCACCTCGCCGTTGCGCCACAGCACGCCGGGCACCCAGGGCAGGTCGACCTCGTCGGGGCGCTTGCGCGTGTCGCCGAGCACCATCGCGCCGTAGGCGGCGTTGTCGCTGATGGTGTCGACGATCGTGCGACCCTCGAGCTCGATGTGCGAGTTGAGGACCTCCAGCGCCGGCACGACGTACTCGGTCGCGGTCAGGGCATCTTCGAGGGTGCAGTCAGGACCCTCGAGCGCGGACTTCAGCACGAAGGCCAGCTCGACCTCGATGCGCACGTTGGAGAAGTGGTCGAACGGGATGTCGGTGCCGCTGGGATACACGGTGTCGTCGAACATCACCCCGTAGTCGGGCTCGGCGATGCCGGTCGCCTGCTGCATCGCCTTCGATGTGAGCCCGATCTTGCGGCCGACCAGCCTGCGGCCGGTCGCCAGGTTCCGGTCGCGCCACACGCCCTGGATCGCGTACGAGTCCTCGATCGTCGCCTCCGGCCAGCGCGCGGTGATCCGCGGGATCACGCCGTGCGTGCGGTCGGCTTCGGCCAGCTCGGCAGCGATCTGCGCGATCGTGTCGGCATCAAGCATCCGGTCTCCTCATACTCTCGGGGTTTGGGGCGTGATTCCTCCGTTGGGGCGCAAAGCGTGCGCCCCAACGGAGCGCAGGCGCCCCGAACCCGGGCGGCCGCCCGCCTACAGCTGGTGGCCGAGCTTGTACTCGCCCTGCTTCCACTCCGGCATCGATTCCTCGCCCTCGGCGCGGCGGGTGTACGAGAAGCCATCGGCACCGATCGTGGCCTCCAGCTCAGACGCCTCCTCGCGCGTGACCAGCGGCTGCAGGTTGCCGTCGAGGTCGAGCACGCGCGACGCGTCGGTGTACCACGACGGCACGACCGGGTTGCCCCAGAAGTCGCGGCGCTGGTTGTCGTGCACGTCCCAGGTGACGACCGGGTTGTCGGGGTCGCCGGTGTAGTAGTCCTGCGTGTAGATCTCCACGCGGTGGCCGTCGGGGTCGCGCAGGTACAGGTAGAACGCGTTCGAGACGCCGTGGCGGCCGGGGCCGCGCTCGATGCGATCCGAGATGCGCAGCGCGCCCATCTTGTCGCAGATGGCGAGGATGTTGTGCTTCTCGTGGGTCGAGAACGCGACGTGGTGCATGCGCGGGCCGTCGCCGCCGGTCATCGCGGTGTCGTGGACGGTGGGCTTGCGGCGCATCCACGCCGCGTACACGGTGCCGTCCTCGTCCTGGATGTCCTCGGTGACGCGGAACCCGAGGTCCTGCATGAACTTCGTGGCCCGCGGCACGTCGGGCGTGACCTGATTGAAGTGGTCCAGGCGCACGAGCGCGCCGGGGGAGTACAGGTCGTAGCGCCACGCGAGCCGCTCTACGTGCTCGACGTCGTGGAAGAACTCGTACGGGAACCCGAGCGGGTCGACCACGCGCACCGAGTCGCCGAAGCCTTTGACGAACCCGTCCTTGCTGCGGCGCACCTCGCAGCCGAGCTCCTCGTAGAACGCGACGGCATTGTCGAGGTCTTCGGGCGTGCGCACGCGGAACGAGAAGGCGGCCACGGCCGCGACCGGACCCTTGCGCAGCACGAGATTGTGGTGGATGAACTCCTCCAGCGAGCGCAGGTAGATGGTCTCCTCGTCCTCCTCTGTCACCGTCAGCCCCAGCACGTCGACATAGAACTCGCGCGAGGCCGCGAGGTCGGTCACGACGATCTCCATGGAGGCGCAGCGCAGGATGTCGGGGGCCGGCGAAGTCGGCGTCGGTGTCGGATTGTCGCAGCTGATCGCCGCCTCCTGGCTCACGAAGAAGCCGGACGAGGTCTGGGTCATGTCTTTGCGATCGGTCATTTCAGCATCCTTGCTCTGTGTCGGTGCCCGATGGTGTCGGGTCAGCGGGGGTCGGGTCAGCGGGGGTCGGGGTCGTCCAGGTCTGACCCGGTCTGGTGCTCGGCGGCGGGCTCCTGCTTGCCGAAGCTGGGATTGTGCACCTTGCCGAGGGTGATGTGCACCGCCTGCTGGTCGGTGTAGAAGTCGATCGAGCGGTAGCCGCCTTCGTGCCCGAGGCCGGAGGCCTTCACACCGCCGAACGGGGTGCGCAGGTCGCGCACGTTGTTCGAGTTCAGCCACACCATGCCGGCCTCGACCGACTGCGCGAAGTTGTGCGCGCGCTTGAGGTCGTTCGTCCAGATGTAGGCGGCGAGCCCATACCTGGTGTTGTTGGCCAGATCCAGCGCCTCCTCATCGGTGTCGAAGGGCGTGATCGTGACGACCGGGCCGAAGATCTCCTCCTGGAAGACGCGGGCCGAAGGCGCCACGTCGGCGAACACCGTCGGTGCGACGAAGTTGCCGAACTCGAAGCCGTCGGGCCGTCCGCCGCCGGCGACCAGGCGGCCCTCGCCCTTGCCGAGCTCGACGTAGCTCATGACCTTCTCGTAGTGCTCGGGGTGCACGAGCGCGCCGACCTCGGTGGCGGGATCGTGCGGGTAGCCCACCTTGACGCGCTTGGCCTGGGCCGCATAGCGCTCTACGAACTCGTCGTAGATCTCGCGCTGCACGAGGATCCGCGAGCCTGCCGTGCAGCGCTCGCCGTTGAGGGAGAAGACCCCGAAGATGGTGGCGTCGATCGCGGCATCCAGATCGGCATCCGCGAACACGACCGCCGGGCTCTTGCCGCCCAGCTCCATCGACAGGCCCTTCAGGAACGGCGCCGCGTTGCCGAAGATGATCTGCCCCGTGCGGCTCTCGCCCGTGAACGAGATGAGGGGGACGTCGGGATGCTTCACGAGCGAGTCCCCGGCGAAGCCCTCCTCGCCGAAGCCGTTGACGAGGTTGAACACGCCCTTGGGCAGCCCGGCCTCCTCGAAGATCCCCGGCCACAGCGACGCCGACAGCGGCGTGAACTCGGCGGGCTTGAGCACGACCGTATTGCCCGTGGCGAGGGCAGGTCCGAGCTTCCAGGACTCGAGCATGAACGGCGTGTTCCAGGGCGTGATCAGGCCCGCGACGCCGATCGGCTTGCGGTTGACGTAGTTGACCTGGCGGCCGGGCACCTTGAACGTGTCGTCGGACTGGGCCACGATCAGGTCGGCGAAGAAGCGGAAGTTCTCGGCCGCCCGGCGCGCCTGGCCGAGCGCCTGACTGATCGGCAGGCCCGAGTCGAAGCTCTCCAGCTCGGCGAGCCGCTGGTCGCGGGACTCGACGATGTCGGCGACCCGGTGCAGGATGCGGGAGCGCTCGCGGGGGATCATCCGCGGCCACGGGCCCTCGGCGAAGGCGCGCTTGGCGGCCTGCACGGCCCGGTCGATGTCGGCGACCTTTCCGGATGCCGCCCGAACATAGACCTCGTTGGAGACGGGCTCCAGCACGTCGAACGTGTCGCCGTCGAGCGAGTCGACGAACTCGCCGTCGATGTAGTGCCGGATGCGCTCGGGGAGGTCGGCGGGAACGTGTCGCTCGGAGAGCGAGGGGGTGGTGGTCATGGTATCTCCGGGTTCAGAAGGCGGGCATCCCCAGCGCCTCGCCGGGGTGCTCGTGGATCATGTAGGCGTCGAGAGTGGTGGCGCGGTGGCGCCGGGCGGTCTGCTCGATCTCGCCGAGCGGGGCGCCGCGCTCGATCAGCCGCACGATGTCCTCGTGCTCGCGCACCGACTCCTGCGCGCGGCCGGGCACGAAGCTGAAGGTCGAGTCGCGCAGGTGTCCGAGCCGGGCCCACTCCGCGTTGACGAGCTCGAGCATGCGGGGGTTGGCGCACGGGGTGAACAGGATCGCGTGGAACTCCTGGTTCAGCCGCGTGAACTGGTGCGCATCGAAGTGCTCGAGCGTCTGGACCATCCGCTCGTTGACCGCGCGGGCGCGGCGCAGGTCATCCGGGGTGAGCCGTCGCGCGGCGAGCGCGGTCGCAGCGCCCTCGAGGATGCTGAGGGCCTGCATGCTGTGACGGTAGCCGGAGTCGTCGACCATCGCGACGCGGGCGCCCACGTTCCGCTCGAAGGTGACCAGGCCTTCCGCCTCGAGCTGGCGGATGGCCTCGCGAACCGGCACGACGCTCATGTCGAGCTCGGCGGCGATCGTGCCCAGGACCAGCCGGTAGCCGGGTGTGAACTGCTGGTTCGCGATGCGCTGCTTGATCCAGCGGTGGGCGCGCTGCGACTTGCTGAGCTCGGTGAGCTGCCCGGGCGTCTGATCGATCGTCATCGCCGGTCCGCCTCGTACCTCGCACGCCAGTCCGCGTTCATCGGGAACAGGCCGTCGACGGGATGGCCCTCCGCGACACGCGCGGCGACCCAGGCATCCTCGTCCTCCTGCGCGAGGGCGGCGTCGACGACCTCCTCGGCGATCGCGGCGGGGATGACGATGACGCCGTCGGCATCGCCGACGATCACGTCGCCCGGCAGCACCGTGGCGCCGCCGCAGGCGACGGCGATGTCGGCGTCCCACGGCACGTGCCGGCGGCCGAGGACGGCGGGGTGGGCGCCGGAGGTGTAGACGGGGATGCCGACGGCGCTCACCGCGTCGAGGTCGCGGACCCCGCCGTCGGTGACGATGCCGGCCGCGCCGGCAGCGTGGGCGCGGATGGCGAGGATGTCGCCAAGGGTGCCCGAGCCGGACTCGCCGCGGGCCTCGATGACCAGGACCTCGCCGGGGCGGACCGCGTCGAAGGCGCGCTTCTGGGCGTTGTAGCCGCCGCCGTGGGTCTTGAAGAGGTCTTCGCGGTTGGGGACGAAGCGGAGGGTCTTGGCGACGCCGACCAGCTTGGCATCGGGATGCAGCGGCCGCACGCCGTCGATCGAGACGTTGTTCAACCCCCGCTTGCGCAGCTGGCCGGACAGGCCGGCGACCGGGCAGCGCTCGAGCTTCTCCCGCAGATCCGGCGACAGTCGCCCGGCCTCGGGAGTCGGTGCGGGCACGGCTTCGTCCGTGCCCCAGGCATCCGCCCGCTGCTTTTCGTCCACCGACGGAAGCGAGCCGAGCGTCTCGTCGTACCCGGGGCCGCTGCCCTCTGCCACCGTCGTGACGAGACGGCCGGAGGTCGCACCGGTGCCGGGCGCGTCGACCTCGATCTCGACGACGTCGCCCGGGACCACGACCGACGAGCCGGCTGGAGTGCCGGTGAGGATCACATCGCCGGTCTCGAGGGTGAAGTGCTGCGACAGGTCGGCCACGAACTGAGCGAGCGGGAAGATGAGTCCGGCCGTCGTGTCGTCCTGCACGAGATCGCCGTTGACCCAGGTGCGCAGGCGCAGCGCACCGGGCTCGACGGTGCGGGCGTCGATGAGGGCGGGACCCATCGGCGTGAAGCCGTCGCCGCCCTTGGAGCGGACATTGGAGCCCTTGTCGTTGGCGCGCAGGTCGTAGACGCCGAAGTCGTTCGCGGCGGTGATCCAGGCGACGTGGTCCCACGCGTCGGCGAGGCCGACGTGACGTGCGGGCCTGCCGATGACGAGGGCGATCTCGCCCTCGAAGGCGAGCAGCTCGGTGCCGGACGGGCGCTCGATGACTCCTCCCGAGGCGGCGATGGAGCTGGATGCCTTGAAGAAGTAGGAGGGGGCGGTGGGGCGCCGCCCGCGCTGGTCGGCGCGCGACGCGTAGCTCAGGTGCACGGCGATGATCTTGCCCGGGCGGCCTGGAAGGCCCGCGAATCGCCCGTCCGCGCTTCCGGAGTGCGTGTCGTTGGTCATGAGGCTCCCTTGCGTCTTGCGTCGTATTTGAAATCGTATATCATCGGTTCTGTTCGGGCAAGCAACGACGTGCGACAGCCCGGCGACACAGACGTCGAATCGACGAAGGAGTCCCCAATGAGTTCGACACCCCCTCCCGGGTTCACCCCCACGGGAACAATCGCCAGCGCGAAGGATCGCCGCCGGGTGGTCTTCGCCACCGTCGTCGGCACCACCGTGGAGTGGTACGACTTCTTCATCTATGCGTTCGCGGCGGGGCTGGTCTTCGCCGACCTGTTCTTCGCACCCGCAGGCGAGGGGTTCGCGCAGATCCTCGCGTTCATCACCGTCGGCATCAGCTTCCTGTTCCGTCCGCTGGGCGCCTTCCTCGCCGGGCACTTCGGCGACAGGTACGGCCGCAAGGTCGTCCTGATGTGGACGCTGATCCTGATGGGCGCGGCGACGACGCTCGTCGGCCTGCTGCCCACGTATGCGGCGATCGGCATGATGGCGCCGATCCTGCTGATCCTCCTGCGCGTCCTCCAGGGCATCTCGGCCGGCGGCGAGTGGGGCGGTGCCGTGCTGATGGCGGTCGAGCACGCTCCCAAGACGAAGCGCGGCCTCTTCGGGGCGTCGCCGCAGATCGGCGTCCCGATCGGGCTGCTGCTCGCCTCCGGGGTCATGGCCCTTGTCGCGCTTCCGGGCGACGAATGGTTCGCGACGTGGGGCTGGCGCATCCCGTTCCTGCTCAGCGTCGTCCTGATCCTGGTCGGCTACTACGTGCGCCGCCGGGTCGAGGAGAGCCCGGTGTTCACCGAGATCGCCGAGCGCAAGCAGGAGACGCGGATGCCGATCGTCCAGCTCTTCAAGAAGCACACGCTGCTGGTCATCATCGCCGCGCTGGTGTTCGCGGGCAACAACGCCGTCGGCTACATGACCACGGGCGGATTCGTCCAGCGGTACGCGACCGACCCCGAAGGGCCGGTTGCCCTTGCGACGTCCGACGTGCTGTGGGCGGTCACACTGTCGGGTGCGACCTGGCTGGTCTTCACGTGGTTCGCCGGCTGGCTCTCGGACAGGCTCGGGCGTCGCACGACCTACCTCATCGGCTGGGTTCTCCAGCTGGTCGGCGTCTTCCTGCTCTTCCCGCTGGTCAACACCGGCAGCGTCTGGCTGCTCGCCCTGAGCCTTGTCATCCTCACCGCGGGCCTGGGTTTCACGTACGGACCTCAGGCGGCGCTGTACACGGAGCTGTTCCCGGCATCCATCCGCTTCTCGGGCGTCTCGATCTCGTACGCCATCGGCGCGATCGTCGGCGGAGCGTTCGCTCCGACCATCGCCACCGCACTCGTGCAGGCCACCGGGACCACCGTGTCGGTCACCTGGTACCTCGCCGGCATGACGGTGGTCGGTCTCATCGCCACGCTGCTGCTGCGCGACCGCAGCGGCATCCCGCTCGGCCCCGACCACGAGGCGGAGCAGTCGGTCAGCCCCATCCGCGGACT
>DASSYC010000119.1:0-5590 GCA_035703465.1 Microbacterium sp.
CCGGCCTCCGGCAAGGCGGGGGGCACGTCTGTGGCGAGGGTGCGGGGGCCGGTCATCGTGCCGCCTCCTTCATCGCGGCGGCGCGCGCTGCGCCGGCGATCGCCGGCGGCGAGCCCGGTCCGCTGTGGGAACGCCGGCGGAAGGCGACCGAGCGGATCCGCTCGGACTGCAGGAGCACGAGCACGATGATGACGATCGCCTTGAACGCCGGCGTCGCCGCCGCAGGCACGCCGAGGAACAGCACGGTCTTGTTGAGGGTCGCGATCAGCAGCGCTCCGATCGTGGAGCCGAGGATCGAGAACTTCCCGCCGGCCAGCGACGTGCCGCCGATCACGACCGCGAGGATCGCGTCGAGCTCCATCAGGTTGCCGGTTCCCGACACGCTCACGGTCATGACCTCCGAGACCGTGAACAGACCGCCGCAGGAGGCGAGCACGGCCGCGAGGACGTAGACGGCGATCAGGATCGGACGGGGGCGGATGCCGGCCATCCTGCTCGCGCTCGGGTTGATGCCGATCGATTCGATCATGAGGCCGAGGGCCGTGCGGCGCATGACGAGCGCGATGAGCACCACGATCGCGATCGCGAGCACGAAGCTCGTGGGCAGACCGAGGATCTGTCCGTTCGCGAGCTGTCGGAAGGGCTCGTTGGTGGCGTTCGTGTTCTGGCCGCCGGTGATGACCCGCGCGATCCCCCGGGCGGCGAGCATCATGATGAGCGTGGCGATGAACGGCTGCAGGCCGAAGACCGCGACGAGGATGCCGTTGACCGCGCCGAGCACGGCCGCCAGCAGCAGTGCCAGCCCGATGGCCGCGAACATCGCGCCGACCGAGTCGGGCTGATTCAGATCGCTGAGGGTCTGCATGGCCACAGCGCCGCCGACGGCCATCATCGATCCCACCGACAGGTCGATGCCCTCGGTGGCGATGACGAACGTCATGCCGAGCGAGATCATGATGATCGGCGCGGAGATCCGCAGGATGTCGAGCACGTTCCCGGTCAGCTGCCCGGTCGTCGGGTTCACGGAGATCGCCAGGTACGCGGGGTCCTTGACCGTGTTGACGACGAGCAGCAGCAGGATCCCGATGAGCCCCCAGAACCAGGGGGTGCGCAGCAGTCGGCCGGTGATGGATGTCACGACGCGCCTCCCTGCGTCGGCGGGTCGGGCTCGACGGCATCCGCCTCCTCGGCGAGGGCCTCGGCGCGGTCCTCTGCGGCCTGGTCCGAGCTCGCGGCGATGACCGACACGATGCTCTCGGCCGTGACCCCCTCGCCGTTGACGACCTCGCCGACCTTCTCATGGTCCTTGAGGATGAGGATGCGCTCTGACAGGCGCACGACCTCCTCGAGCTCCGACGAGATGAACACCACTCCCATGCCTCCTTCGGCGAGTTCGGCGACCGTTTCCTGGATGTCGGCCTTGGCGCCCACATCGATGCCGCGCGTCGGCTCGTCCAGCAGCAGCAGATCGGGATTCGTGGCCAGCCACCGGCCCAGCAGCACCTTCTGCTGGTTGCCGCCGGAGAGCATCCGGATCGGCCGGTCCGGATCGGCGGGGCGGACGCTGAAGCGGTCCATGTAGGTGCTGACGAGCCGATCGACCTCGCGCGCGGGCACGCGACGCAGCCAGCCGCGGCGCGCCTGCACGGCCAGCATGATGTTCTCGCGCACGCTCAGGTCGCCGATGATGCCGTCGTCGCGGCGGTTCTCGGTCGAGTAGGCGATCCCGTGCGCGAGTCCTGCGCCGGGCGACCCGAGCGAGATGCTTCGGCCGTGGATGCGGACCTTGCCGGAGTCGGCGCGGTCCGCTCCGAAGATCAGGCGGGCCAGCTCCGTGCGGCCGGCGCCGAGGAGCCCGGCGAAGCCGACCACCTCTCCCGCGTGGATCTCCACGTCGGCGGGATGGAGCGCGCCCTTGCGACCGAGCCCGGCCGCGGCGTAGACGGGCGTGGACGTGCGATCGCGCTGCTCGACCTGGCGGTTCGAACCGAGGGCCCGCAGCGAGGCGAAGTCCTTGCCGATCATCTTCGAGATCAGCTGCGCCCGATCGAGGTCCTCGGTGAGGTACTCGCCCACGAACCGGCCGTTGCGCAGCACCGTGATGCGATCGCTGATCGCGTAGACCTGGTCGAGGAAGTGCGAGACGAACAGGATGGCCACGCCCTCGTCACGCAGCCGGCGGATGACACTGAAGAGCACCTCGACCTCGTTGGCATCCAGGCTCGAGGTGGGCTCGTCGAGGATCAGCACCCGCGATTCGGTCACCATCGCGCGGCTGATCGCCACGAGCTGCTGGATCGCGATGGAGATCGACGACAGCGGCGCGTGGGGGTCGAGAGCGCCCAGGCCCATGCGGGCGAGCACCTCGCGGGCGCGCTCATGCGTCCGGCGCCAGTTGATGCCCGCCCATCCGCGCACCTCATGGCCGAGCATGACGTTCTCGCCGATCGTGAGGTTGGTGCAGAGGTTGACCTCCTGGTACACCGTCGAGATGCCCGCCGCCTGCGCGGATGCGGTGCCGGCGAATCGGCGCGGCGTGCCCTCGACGATGATCTCGCCCGCATCGAGCTGATAGACCCCGGTGAGAGCCTTGATCAGCGTGGACTTGCCCGCGCCGTTCTCGCCCATGAGGGAGTGCACCTCGCCGGGCAGCAGCCGGAAGTCGACGTCGTCGAGCGCCTTCACGCCGGGGAAGGCGATGGACGCGTGGCGCACGTCGACGATCGGAGCCGGTTCGGTCATCTGATGCACTCCTTAGGGCACTCGGCGGGACGGGTCGTACGGGGGATGCGGTGCGGGGCGGTCGGCGCTCAGCGTCGGCCGCCCCGGCTCCGCGTACGGGAAAGGATCGGACTCAGAAGCCCTTGCCTGCGTCGATCGCCGCCTGACCTGCCTCCGGCGAGTCGAACGTCTCGCTGTCGACGATGAGCGGGTTCTCGACGCTCTCACCGGCGAGAGCCTTCTTCACCACGTCGACCGCGATGTCGCCGAAGAACGGGTTGTACTGGGCGACGAAGCTCAGCTCGCCCGCCGCCAGTGCCTCGAGCGCGCCCAGGGTGCCGTCGATCGTCGCGATCTTCACGTCGGTGCCCGGGGTCAGCCCGGCGTCCTTCACGGCCTGCGCCGCGCCGATGCCCATCTCGTCGTTCTGGGCGAAGATGAACTGGATGTCGTTGCTGTTCGCCTTCAGCACGGTCTCGATGACCGACTTGCCCTCATCGGCGCTCCAGTTCGCGGTCTGCGCCCCGACCTTCGTCCAGCCGGGCTTGCCCTCGACCTCGGAATTGAAGCCGTCGTTGCGCTCGTTGACCACCGACAGGCCGGGAACGCCCTCGAGGACGAAGTACTTCGCCCCATCCGGGAACGTCTCCACCGCCCAGGCGCCCACCGATGCCGCGACCTGGAAGTTGTCCGGAGCGATCCGGGTCACGTAGAGGTCTTCGGGGGCCTCGACACCGCGATCGAGCAGCACGACCGGGATCTCGGCCTCCTGCGCGAGCTTGAGCGAGTCGTCCCAGCCGGATGCCTCGGTGGCGGTGAGCAGGATGACATCGACCTCGTCGTTGACGAAGGTGGCGAAGGCATCCAGCTGCGACTTCTGGTCCGACGGACTTGCAGCCGGCGCATACTTCAGGTCGAAGCCCGCCTCGGTGCTGAAGGCGTCCTTGATGGCCTGCTCGTTGGCGTCGCGCCAGCCGCCCTCGGGACCGACCGCGACGAATCCGACGGTCGTGAGCTCGTCGCCGCCGTCTCCGCCGTCGGTCGCGCCGCCACCGCCGCCGCCGCCGGCGCAGCCGGACATGCCGATCGCGAGCGTGCCCGCGGCCACCAGACCGAGCAGCCCGCGTGCGAGCTTGTTGTGCTTCATGTCATCTCCTCCTTGAGACCCCGCATCGGGTGAGCGGGGGTTGGTGTCCCGCGGGACACTCTGTTGTGTGCGTGTCGGCGATGTTAGCGGTCACAACCGGAGACCGCAAGAGAAATGTTAGCGGTAACCTAAGACGACGAAACCGGGAAAGGAGAGCGCGCATGGCGAAGGATGCCGCGGCCGTCTCCCGACGCGCGGGCAAGCCGAGCATCTACGACGTCGCCGAGCTCGCCGGCGTCTCGCACCAGACCGTGTCGCGCGTTCTCAACGACCACCCCAACATCCGCGCGTCGACCCGGCAGCGGGTGATCGAGGCGATGGCGCAGGTGCGCTACGCGCCCAGCTCGATCGCCCGCGCGCTGGCGACGAGTCGCACCAAGCGCATCGGCGTGCTGGTCGACAGCCCCGAGAAGTACGGGCCCGGCAGCACGATGCGCGGCATCGAGGAGGCCGCGCACACCGCCGGCTATGCGGTGATCGCCTCCACGGTCGGCGACGGGGCCGGCCTCGCCGTGGAGGCGGCGGTCGCCCATCTGCGCGTGCAGGGCGTGGACGCGCTGTGCGTCATCGCCCCCCGCTACTCGACCCTCGACGCGCTGCGCCACGCGACGGACGACGTGCCGGTGCTGCTGGTGAAGTCCGAGCCCGAGGAGGACGCGCTCACCGTGGCGGTCGACCAGTACGCCGGCGGCGTGCTGGCGGTGGATCATCTGATCTCACTCGGACACCGCGACATCCTGCACCTGGCAGGTCCGCTGGACTGGGTGGACGCGCGCCAGCGATCCCGCGCGTGCGCGGACCGGATCGCGATGGAGGGCTTCGAGGTGCACGCCCCGATCATCGGCGACTGGTCGAGCGACTTCGGGTACCGCGTCGGCCGGGATGCCCCCGAGATCGACGAGGTCACCGCCGTCTTCGCCGCGAACGACCAGATGGCGCTGGGGCTGCTGCACGGACTGCACGAGCGCGGTCTGCGCGTGCCCGACGACATCAGCGTGATCGGCTTCGACGACCTTCCCGACGCGCGCCACTTCCTGCCTCCGCTGTCGACCGTCCGCCAGGACTTCCACGCCCTCGGCGCGCTCGCCATCACCTCGCTGATCGCCGCCCTCGAGGGTGACACGCAGGTCGCGAGCGGGATGATCGAGCCGAGGCTCGTCGCACGCCGATCGACCGCTCCCCTTCGGCAGCCGACACAGGCGTGAGATCATCGACCGTGCCCGCACCGGGGCACGGCATGAGGAGACGCATGACCTGGCTCGTCACCGGCGGCGCCGGCTACATCGGCGCGCACGTGGTGCGCGCGCTCGCCGCCGCGGGCCTCGAGCCCGTCGTCGTCGACGACCTCTCCAGCGGCCGGGCCGAGTTCGTGCCCGCAGGCGTGCCGTTCGCTGCGGCATCCATCCTCGACCGCGGCGCCGTCGAGAAGGCGCTGCGGGCGCACCGCGTCGAAGGCGTGATCCACGTCGCCGGGTTCAAGTACGCCGGGGTCTCGGTGCAGCGGCCGCTGCACACCTACGCGCAGAACGTGGAGGGCACGCGCGTGCTGCTGGAGGCGATGGCGGCGGCGGATGTCTCGCGCATCGTCTTCTCGTCGTCAGCGGCCGTCTACGGCACCCCCGATGCCGCCGTCGTCACCGAGGACGTGCCGCTGCGTCCGGCCTCGCCGTACGGCGAGTCCAAGCTCATCGGCGAATGGCTGCTGCGCGACCAGGGCATCGC
>DASSYC010000126.1:0-5928 GCA_035703465.1 Microbacterium sp.
GGTGGTCGCAGCCGCGGTGACCGTGGCCGAAGCCCGGGCCGAAGCCGCGACCAGAGCCGAAGCGGCGCCCCGGGCCGAACCCGTGACCGCGACCGCGACCGAAGCCGCGTCCGAAGCCGCGTCCGCGCGGCATCCCCTGACTCTCGTCCCAGCCGAGCTCGCGTGCGATCGCCTCGAGCGAGGCGCCCAGACGCTCCCAGTCCTCGGGCGACACAGCGCCTGAGACCTTCTCGCGCACGCTCTGCACGATCTCGGCGAGGCGCTCCTTCGCGGCGCGCCCCTCGTCGGTGAGCTCCCAGCCGTCGTCGCCGCGAGCGACCCAGCCGCGCTCCTTGAGGCGGCGCAGGTGCTTGTCGCGCCGCTCCAGCCTCGCGGCGGCGAAAGCCGGGGCTTCGACGTCTCCGGAGAGCAGGTTCAGCAGCATCCAGTCGCGCCGTGAGACGTCCTCGGCCTCAAGGGCCGCAGCGAACTCGCGTGTGATGAGCCGGTCGACGACCCGCAGCCAGTAGCCGAGCGGGCGCCGATCGTCGGGGAGGCCGCCCTCGGCGGCCCCTGTGAATTCTTCGTTCGTCATGAGAGAAGTCCTTTCAGATGCGAATGCTTGTCATATCGCATGTACATGTAGTGTGACATGCAATGTGGATGCTTGTCAAGTCGCATGTAAATTGGAGGCATGTCGACACCGGACCCGGCCGAGACCATCGCCGCCGCCCTCGCGCGCCTGCGCGGCCGTCGCGGACCTCGTGGTCCGTGGCAGGGCGGCGCCGACGGGATGCCGCACTGGGCCGGCCCGCACCCAGACCGCCGCGGCGGGCGGGGCGCCGGACGCACCGGACATGATGAGCACGGCGGCCATGGCCCGCACGGCCTGCCGTTTTGGGGACCGCACCCCCGCTTCGCGGGACCGGCGCGACTGCGCCTCCTCGAGGCGCTGAGCGCGGCATCCGGTCCCCTCTCGGTGAGCGAGATCGCCGACGCGATCGGCGTGGATCAGCCCCGCGCGTCGCGTCTCGTGCAGCAGGCCGTCGACATGCGGCTGGTGCGGCGCGAAGCCGATCCCGACGATGCGCGTCGCACGCGCATCGTGCTCACTGACGAGGGGGCGAAGATCGTGCGAAGCTTCCGCGGCGATCGCCGGGAGGCTGTCGCCGAGGCGCTCGCCGGCTTCACCGACCAGGAGCGCATCGATCTCGCCCGCCTGCTCGCCAAGCTCGCCGACGCCTGGCCCCGCTGAGGCGCCGACGCCTGGCCCCGCTGAGGCGCCGACGCCTGGTCACCTCGTTTCGTCTCGCCGCTTCGCGGCTCGCTCGACGACCCCCGGCGCTACGCGCGCGTGTGCTTGGGCAGCCGCACGAACAGCAGCAGCACGAGCCCGACGACCAGCACGATCGTGATGCCGAGGATGCCGTAGTGGGTGGCGCCGAACCATCCGATGAACGCGGCCCACAGCCACGGTGCCAGGAAGCTCATGACTCGACCTGTCGTCGCATACAGGCCGAAGATCTCGCCCTGCATGCCGATCGGCGACACGCGGGCCAGCAGCGCTCGACTCGATGCCTGTGCGGGCCCCACGGCGGCGGAGAGGATGATGCCGCCGATCCAGAACACGATCTTGCCGCCGTCGCGGAAGAAGAAGACGAACAGCGCACTGAGGATGAGGATGGTCAGCGCCGCGACGATGACCGCCTTCGCGCCGAACCGGTCGTCGAGCCACCCGACGAGGATCGTCGAGACGCCGGCGACCAGGTTCAGGGCGATGCCGAAGAGCATGACCTCGGTGGCCGAGAACCCGAACGACACGGCCGCCAGGATGCCGCCGAATGCGAACACGCCCGCGAGCCCGTCCCGATAGACGGCGCTCGCGATGAGGAACCAGAACGTCGGCCGGTGCTCACGCCACAGCGACACCAGATCGCGCGCGAGCACGGCGTAGCTGCGGAAGAAGCCCACCTTCGCGCTCTCCCGGCGCGCCGGCGACTCCGGCACATTGAACACGAACGGCAGGGCGAACACGATCGTCCACACCGCCGCGCCCAGCGCGATGAGCCGGTAGGCCAGACCGTCCGAGACATCCAGCCCGAACCAGTTCAGCTGCGTGAGCACGACGACGATGACCAGCGCGAGAATGCCGCCGATGTACCCGAGCCCCCATCCCAGGCCGCTCACCCGGCCGATGGTCTTCGGCGTCGAGACCTGCACGAGCATGCCGTTGTAGTTGACGCCTGCGATTTCGGACGCGACCGACCCGAGGGCGACGAGCACCGCGCCGAGCCAGAAGAACGCCGGGTCGGAGTACACGAAGAACAGGCCGAACTGGAACAGCGCCAGCACGGCGGTCGCACCGACGACCCAGCGCTTCTTGCTGCCGCGCGCATCGGCCTGCTGACCGAGCACCGGGGCCAGGACGAGGATCAGGATGCCGGCGGCGAACGTGATCCAGCCGTACCAGGCCGACAGGTCGGAAAGACCGCGGCAGTACTCGGTCGCGGCATCGGCGGCGTTCGCGCACACGAGGGTGCCGTCGGCGTTCTGCGCGGCGACCTCCGGTGGCAGGAATGCGTCGGACACCAGGTACAGCGAGACGAAGACGAACGTGAGGATGACGGAGTTGAACGGCTGCGTCGCCCAGTCCCACAGAGCCCACGAGAACACCTGCCTGCGCGGTACGGGAGTCTCGTCGAGTCCGTCGGTCTGCAGAGCCGCCGTCGACAGCAGCGGCTCGGCGGGCTCGCGACGGGTCGGGTCGGGGGAGGACATGTCGGGCACGCGGGGTCCTTCCGGAAAGACGGATGCCGCGCCGCGGCGTTGCGGCGCAGGCTCAGGCTATCGGGACCGGGCGCCGACGGCGCCACCGTGATGCTGTGTAGTACTTGTACTAGTACAGGCGTATTCTGGTTGCATGGGCCGCGTGACGAAGACGGAGTTGAATCAGCAGACGGCGCGCGTGCTGGCCCGCGTGGCCAAGGGTGAGCGCATCACCGTGACCGAGCGCGGCGCCCCCATCGCTGAGATCTCGCCGCCCGCGCCGTCGCGCTGGGACGAGCTCATCGCGGCGGGCAAGGTGAGGCCGGCGACAGAGAGTGGTCCGCTGCCCTTCGATCCGGTGAAATCCGAGGTCACGGTGCAGGAGATGATCGACGACATTCGCGCGGACCGTTCGTGATCTACCTGGATTCGTCTGCTGCCCTGAAAGCCGTCGTCGACGAGGAAGGATCGGATCACGTCCGGTCACTTCTCGCCGAGCCGCCGGGTGCCGTCTCGTCGCGACTGCTCGCCGTGGAACTGCACGCCACTGCACATCGGCGCGGACTGGATCATGACAGCATCGAGCGCGTTCTGCGTCGGGTCGCACTGGTCTCGCTCGACGACGACGTCTGCGATCGCGCGGTCGCCCTGCGTTCTGGCCTGCGGTCGCTCGATGCGCTGCATCTTGCCACGGCCGTGGGACTGGCCGAGCTGCTTGCCGGATTCGCGTGCTTCGACCGAGAGCTCGGCCGTGCGGCCGAGGCGGCGGGGCTTGCCGTGCTGGGGCGGCTGAGGGGTCAGGTCCGCTCGCGCCACTCGCGGGCGAGGATGCCGTAGACCCCGGTGTCGGCCCAGTCGCCCTTGAACATCATGTGCTCGACGAAGTGCGCCTCGTGCCGCATCCCGAGACGCTCGCACAGTGCGACCGAGGCGTCGTTGCGCGGGTCGAGCTCGGCGTAGATCCGATGCAGGCCCAGCTCGCCGAAGGCGAGATCGAGCACGAGGGCCGCGGCCTCATGCGCGTAGCCGTGGCCCTGGTGCTGCGGTGCGAGCAGCCAGCCGATCTCGGCGGTGAGATCGTCGACGCTGGTCAGCCGCAGGTACATCGTGCCGAGCAGGGTGCCCTCCGCGTCGCGGATCGCCGGCTGCAGGTAATCGTCGGCGGCGGCGAGTCGGGTGGCCTCAGAGTCTTCGGCGAGCCGACGCGCGACCTCGTCGCGGGTGCGGGGTTCGTAGAGCAGGTAGCGGCAGACATCCGGATCGCCCTGGATCGCGGACAAGCCGTCCAGATCGTCGTCGCGCAGCAGGTCGAGACGCACCCGGGCGCCCTGGACGGGGTGGAACTCCCACGGCAGGCTCACCCCACCATTGTGCTGCCGGCCGTACCGTGGGGGAATGGCCTTCGACTTCGCGGCTCTGCGGCGGCATCCCGATGTCGAGGCCCCGAATCTGCACGCGGCGGATGCCGCCGATCCGCTGCTCCTGGACGAGGCCGCCGACGCGCTGGCGACAGCCGCACCGGCAACGGTGGCGGTGGTGGGGGATGCCTATGGCGCGCTGACGCTCGCGGCGGCAGCGCGACACGGGGCCAGCGGCATCCGGGCCCATCAGGACGCCCTGTCGGGCGAGCGCGCGCTCGCGGCCAACGCCGTCCGCTTCGGGCTGGAGACGGCGTATGCATCGCACGGCCTGGATGCCGCGCTGCTCGACGGCGCGCGGCTCGTGCTGCTGCGGCTTCCGCGATCGCTGGACGCGCTCGACGAGATCGCCGAGGCCGTGGCGCGGTGGGCGGCGCCGGATGTCCGCGTCTACGCGGGCGGGATGGTCAAGCACATGACGCTCGCCATGAATGACGTGCTGCGCCGGCACTTCGATCGGCTCGACGTGACGCACGCACGCCAGAAGGCACGGGTGCTCGTGGCATCCGGCCCGATTCCACCGGGCGATCCGCGCTGGCCGCGCACCCGCGTGGATGCGGCGACCGGGCTCACCATCGTCGCGCGCGGCGCCGCCTTCGCCGGTCCGGCCGTGGACCCGGGAACGCGTCTGCTGCTCGCCCACCTCGACGAGGCGGTGCCGCAGGCGACGAGTGCGATCGATCTCGGCTGCGGCACGGGCGTGCTCGCTGTCGAGCTCGCGCGACGCCGCCCCCAGCTGCGGGTGCTCGCCACCGACCAGTCGGCCGCCGCCGTCGCCTCGGCCCGCGCCACCGTACAGGCGAACGGCGTGGCCGATCGGGTCGAGGTCGTGCGCGACGATGCGCTCAGCGCACAGCCTGATTCGACCGCCGAGTTCATCGTGCTGAATCCGCCGTTCCACATCGGCGCCGCGGTGCACACCGGGATCGCGCACAAGCTCTTCGCCGACGCCGGGCGAGTGCTCGCGCCCGGCGGCGAGCTGTGGGCGGTGTGGAACTCGCACCTGCGACACCGGCCCGCGCTCGAGCGGCTCGTCGGGCCTACGCGGCAGGTCGCCCGCGACCGCACCTTCACCGTGACGGCGTCGGTTCGGCCGTGAGGCGATCCGCCCGCCGCCTGCCGGGTGACGGGCGGATCACCTGCGAGTCAGACCAGCGCCGCGCACTGTCCGACGGCGTTGCGGCCGACGGTGTTCACCTCTCCGGGAATGAATCCACCGGAGACACCGGGGACGATGCCGGTGCAGACCAGGTTCCGCTCGATGGTGTTGCGCACGATGTACATGCCGGGCGCATCGGGGTGCTCGTCGTTGACCGTGATGTTCGTCAGCGTCACGTTGCGGCCGACCTGGTTGAACATGACGCCGATCCATGCCACGGTCACACCGGTGACCGTGATGTTGCCGGCGACCGTGTTGTTCTTGAGCGACCAGTAGCCGTCGGAGCTGCCGCCGGTCACGGTGATGTTGCGGCCGACCGTAATCCCGTTGAGAGCGACCTCGGAGGCACCGGTCGCGGTGATGTTGCCGCCGACCCAGACGCTCGAGACGCCGTCGGGGTCGACTGTGCACGGGTGGCCGCTGTTACCCACCGACTCCGGCGACTGGCAGCCGAGCCCCAGCATGGAGCCGGCGCCGGCGGTCACATTCCTGCCGACGACGACGGTGGACGATGCGCTCTGCGCGTCGAGCATGGCACCCGGCCTGATCGTGAGGTTGCCGGTGACGTGCAGGGTGGCGTCCAGCGGCACGTCGCAGGCGCCGGCG
>DASSYC010000127.1:0-56613 GCA_035703465.1 Microbacterium sp.
CATCGGTGCGCACCAGGATGCACCCGCACTCGGGGCAGGTCATCACCGCATCCTCGGCCGCCTGCCGCATCGCCTGCAGGTCCGTTCCGGACAGGACCATGCGGCACCCCTCGCACGTCTGCCGCCGCAGGAGGGCGGCCCCGGCACTGCGGGTCGCGAGCCGCTCGTAGAGGGCGAGCAGATCGCCGGGCACCGCGGCCGCGACAGCGGCGCGCTCTCGCGTCGCCGCGTCGAACCGCGCGGTCGCATCGGCCACGGCCGCCTTGGCGTCGGCGCTGAGCCGAGCGCCCTCGTCGTTCGTGACGGCGATGAGCGCCTCCTGGGCGGCGACCTCGGCATCCGCCTCTTCGAGACGCTCCATGAGCTCCAGCTGCGCGTCCTCGAGATCGCTCTTGCGCCGGGCGAGCGACGCGAGCTCGTGCTCCAGGCCCTGGGCGTCCTTCGGGCTGGTCACCGTGGTCAGCAGCTGCGCATCGCGGTCCGCACGGGCATCCACGATCGCCACGTCGGATTCCACGCGGGCGAGCTGGGCGGTGATGTCGTCGCGGACCCCGAGCCGGGTGGCGAGCTCCTGCGACTGCTCCTGCCGCTGCGCGAGCAGCTCCTGCACCCGGCCCGCCTGGGCGGGGCTGCGCCGGGCGTCATCGGCCTGCTTCAGGCGGGCGTCGAGGGCGGCGATGTCGAGCAGCAGGCGCTGGTCTGCAGGGGTCGCGTTCACGACTCCAACCTATCGTGGGCGCACGCGGTGCCGACTGGGGGGTGCCGCTCGTAGACTGATCCGGTCAGGGCCTTTAGCTCAGCTGGCAGAGCAACTGGTTTACACCCAGTAGGTCGTCGGTTCGATCCCGGCAGGGCCCACGTGCCCTCACAGGGCCGCGAGGGTCGCGCGATGTGCCTCGATCGAGCGGGCCGCCCCGGCCTCGGCGACCACGCTCGAGCGCACGACACCCTCACGATCGATGAGGAAGCTCGCCCGGTCGGCGACGCCACGCTCGCGCAGGAAGACGCCGTAAGCGCCCGCGACCTCGCCGTGCGGCCAGAAATCGGATGCCAGGTCGAACCTGTACCCCTGCTCCTTCGCCCACGCCCGCAGACTGTGCGGGCTGTCGACGGAGACGCCGACCACGCGCACGGACGCGTCGTCGAAGACGGCGATGTCATCACGCAGCGCGCACAGCTCCTCCTGGCATCGCGGCGAGAACGCCAGCGGGAAGAACACCAGCAGAACGGGACCGTCGCGCCACGCCTCGCTCAGCGTGAGGTGGCCGCCGCCCGCGGTCGGCAGGGTGAAGTCCGGGGCCTGATCACCGGTCTCGATCGTCATACCGACATCCTTCCATCGGCGCCGTCGCCGGAGCGACGTGGAGCCGTGGACTGTCGCTAGGCTGTTGGCGGCCTGCTTTGTCGTACGCCGACAAACGGCATCCACCAGCCACCGTGTTCATCTGGCACGATCTGCCAGCCGACGAAAGGCCTCCTGTGACCGTCCACGACCAGGATCCGTACTCCCAGGGCCCGCTCGACAGCGACCCGGACGAGACCGCGGAATGGCAGGAGTCGCTCGACCAGCTCGTGGAGGCCAAGGGACCCGGCCGCGGCCGCGAGATCATGCTGAGCCTTCTTCAGAAGTCGCGTGAACTCCAGCTCAACGTCCCGCAGGTGCCGACCACCGACTACATCAACACCATTCCCCCGGAGAACGAGCCCGAGTTCCCCGGTGACGAGGAGCTGGAGCGGCGCTACCGGCGCTGGATCCGCTGGAACGCCGCCATCACCGTGCATCGCGCACAGCGACCGGGGATCGGGGTGGGCGGGCACATCTCGACCTACGCGTCGTCGGCATCGCTCTACGAGGTCGGCTTCAACCACTTCTTCCGCGGACTCGACCACCCCGGCGGCGGCGACCAGATCTTCATCCAAGGGCATGCCTCCCCCGGCATCTACGCGCGATCGTTCCTGGAGGGCCGGCTCTCGGAGGCGCAGATGGACGGCTTCCGCCAGGAGAAGTCGATGGCGCCCCACGGCATCCCGTCCTATCCGCATCCGCGGCTGATGCCGGACTACTGGCAGTTCCCGACGGTGTCGATGGGGCTCGGACCCATCAATGCCATCTACCAGGCCCAGACCAACAAGTACCTCACCGACCGCGGCATCAAGGATCTCTCCGAGTCGCGGGTGTGGGCGTTCCTCGGCGATGGCGAGATGGACGAGGTGGAAAGCCGCGGGCAGCTGCAGGTCGCCGCCAACGAGGGACTGGACAACCTGACCTTCGTCGTCAACTGCAACCTGCAGCGGCTGGACGGGCCGGTGCGCGGCAACGGCAAGATCATCCAGGAGCTGGAGAGCTTCTTCCGCGGCGCCGGGTGGAACGTCATCAAGGTGGTCTGGGGGCGCGGCTGGGACGCGCTGCTGGACAGGGATGCCGACGGCGCGCTCGTGCACCTGATGAACACCACTCCCGACGGCGACTACCAGACCTACCGCGCCGAGGACGGGAAGTTCATCCGCGACCACTTCTTCGGTCGCGACGAGCGCACACTCGAGATGGTGCGCGACTGGTCGGATGAGGCGATCTGGAGCGACCTCCGCCGCGGCGGACACGACTATCACAAGGTCTATGCGGCCTACAAGACCGCGGTCGAGCACACCGGCCAGCCGACGGTGATCCTCGCCAAGACGATCAAGGGGTACGGCCTCGGGCACCACTTCGCCGGGCGCAACGCGACGCACCAGATGAAGAAGATGACCCTCGACGACCTGAAGCAGTTCCGCGACGGCATGCGGGTCCCGATCTCCGACGCGCAGCTTGAGGAGAACCCCTACCTGCCGCCGTACTACCACCCGAGCCCGGACGACGAGACGATCCAGTACATGATCGAGCGGCGACGTGAGCTCGGCGGGTTCCTGCCCGAGCGGCGCACCCGCCACACCGCCATCACCCTCCCCGACGACAGCGCCTACGCGCAGCCGAAGAAGGGCTCGGGCACGCAGGAGATCGCCACGACGATGGCGTTCGTCCGGCTGCTGAAGGACCTGCTGCGCGCCAAGGACTTCGGGCACCGCATCGTGCCGATCATCCCCGACGAGGCCCGGACGTTCGGGATCGACGCGTTCTTCCCCACGGCGAAGATCTACAACCCGCACGGCCAGAACTACACGTCGGTCGATCGCGAGCTGCTGCTGGCCTACAAGGAGAGCCCGCAGGGCCAGATCATGCACGTCGGCATCAACGAGGCCGGCGCGGCAGCCGCATTCACCGCCGCCGGCACCGCGTACGCGACGCACGGCGAACCCCTCATCCCGATCTACGTCTTCTACTCGATGTTCGGCTATCAGCGCACCGGCGACGCCTTCTGGGCGGCGGGAGACCAGATGACCCGGGGATTCGTCATCGGCGCGACGGCAGGACGGACCACGCTGACCGGCGAGGGCCTGCAGCACGCGGACGGCCACTCGCCGCTGCTCGCCTCGACCAACCCCGCGACGGTCGCCTACGACCCCGCGTACGGGTATGAGATCGCGCACATCGTGCGCTCGGGACTGGACCGCATGTACGGCGGCGAGCACCCTGACTCCGACGTGATGTACTACCTCACCGTGTACAACGAGCCCCTGGTTCAGCCGGCGGAGCCGGAGGGCGCGGATGTCGAGGGCATCATCCGAGGGATCCACCGGGTCGCAACCGCCGACGGCGACGGCCCGCGGGCTCAGCTGCTCGCTTCCGGCGTCGGCGTGCCGTGGGCCCTGGAGGCGCAGCAGCTGCTGCGCGACGACTGGGGCGTGCAGGCCGACGTCTGGTCGGTCACCTCCTGGTCGGAGCTGCGCCGCGACGGCCTGGCCGCCGACGAGCACAACTTCCTGCATCCCGACCAGGAGCCGCGCACGGCGTACATCACCGAGAAGCTGCGCGACGCGGCCGGCCCGGTCGTCGCCGTGAGCGACTTCATGCGGGCGGTGCAGGACCAGATCCGGCAGTGGGTGCCCAACCGCTTCGCCAGTCTGGGTGCGGACGGCTTCGGCTTCTCGGACACCCGCGCCGCCGCACGGCGGTTCTTCAAGATCGACGGGCCCTCGATCGCGGTGCGAGCGCTGCAGGCACTGGCCGAGGAGGGTGTGGTCGACCGAGGGCTCGCCGCGCAGGCGATCGAGAAGTACCGGCTTTCGGATGTCACAGCCGGCACGACGGGCAACGCAGGCGGCGAGAGCTGACGATGTCGCCGCGGACGCCGATGGATCGCGACGAGACCCTGGCGTGGCTGCGCCGCATCTCGGGCGACCTGGCCACGGCGACGCTGCGCCGACTCGAGCAGTCGCTTCCGTGGTACGCCGAGATGCCGCCGGCGCGCCGCTCGGCGGTGGGACTGGTGGCCCAGGCGGGGATCACGTCGTTCATCCAGTGGTACGACGATCCGGCATCCACACCCTGGATCGCCGCCGACATCTTCGCCGCGGCGCCTCGTGAGCTGCTGCGCAGCGTGAGCCTGCAGCAGACGCTGCAGCTGATCCGCGTCACCGTCGAAGTCACCGAGGAGCGGGTCGCGGGCAAGGGCGAGCACCTGCGCGAGGCCATCCTGCTCTATTCGCGCGAGGTCGCGTTCGCCGCCGCCGACGTCTACGCGCGCGCGGCCGAGGCGCGCGGTCTCTGGGATGCCCGGCTCGAGGCGCTCGTGGTCGACTCGATCCTGACCGGGGAGACCGACGAGGAGCTGCCCAGCCGCATCGCCGCGCTGGGCTGGCACGGCCACGGCGAGGCCTGCGTGCTCGTGGGCACCACTCCCCCGCAGTTCGACATCGATCAGCTGCGCCGCCTGGCCCGCAAGCTGGGCGTGGACGTGCTGATCGGCGTGCAGGGTTCGCGTCTGGTCATCGTCATCGGCCGGGCGCAGCCTTCCGGGCGGCCGGGAGAGGATCCCGGGCCGGAGCTTTCCTTCCCCGAGATCGCCCGCCAGCTGGAGCCGGGGTTCGGGGAGGGCTATCTCGTGATCGGGCCGCCGGTGACCGCTCTGGTGGATGCGAGCCAGAGCGCCCGGGCGGCGCTGGCGGGCTTCGCCGTCGCCCGCGGCTGGCGCAACGCCCCCCGACCGGTGGAGGCGGACGACCTGCTGCCCGAGCGGGCTCTGGCCGGCGATCCGCTGGCACGGCAGACCCTGGTCGAGCGCATCTACCGGCCGCTGCAGGCGCACAGCACGGATCTGGTTGCGACCCTGTGGAGCTACCTCGACAACGGCCGCTCGCTGGAGGCCACCGCGCGGGAGCTGTTCGTGCACCCGAACACGGTGCGGTATCGCCTGAAGCGGGTGTCGGACGTCATCGGCTGGGATGCCACGGGACCGCGCGAGGCCCTGATCCTGCAGACAGCGCTCATCCTGGGCTCCATCGGTCCCGCCGAGGTCCGACGACGTCCTGCGACCGGCCGACGCGGATCAGTGTCGGAAAGCGTCCATTGAGGGGAGAATGACAACGATGCCGCGGATTCTTGTGACAGGTTCCACCAGCGAGGGGTCTGAGATGATTGGCAGGATGGAAGCGTGATCATCGTCGTCTGCCCGGGTCAGGGCGCTCAAACCCCGGGCTTCCTCGAGCCATGGCTTGCACTCGACGGAGCACGAGATCGCCTCGCGGCGTACTCGGAGGCGTCCGAGGTCGACGTCATCGAGCACGGTGTGCATTCGGATGCCGCCGTCATCCGCGACACGAGCATCGCCCAGCCGCTCATCGTCGCGTCGAGCCTGCTCACCTGGCACGCCCTCCAGGATCGCATCACCACCGGGGCCGTCCGCGGCATCGCCGGGCACTCGGTGGGCGAGCTTGCGGCCCTCGCCGGAGCGGGCGTGCTCACCGATGACGCCGCGATGCGCCTGGTCGGGATCCGCGCTCGCGCGATGGCGCATGCCGCAGCGTTCGAGATCACCGGGATGAGCGCCGTTCTCGGGGGTGCCGAGCACGTGGTGCTGGGCCGAATCGGAGAACTCGGCCTGACGGCGGCCAACCGCAACGGCGGCGGGCAGATCGTCGCGGCAGGCGGCATCGGCCAGCTCGACCAGCTGCGCCAGCAGCCGCCGCACGGCGCGCGCGTCATCCCGCTGCAGGTGGCGGGTGCGTTCCACACGGTGTTCATGGAGCCGGCCGTGGAACGGATGCGACGCGCGGCCGCCGAAGTGCTGACGGCAGATCCCGAGATCGCCGTGTGGACCAATCACGACGGCTCGCTGGTCACGTCCGGGCGCGAGGCGCTCGATCTCGTCGTCGGCCAGATCGCCTCGCCCGTGCGGTGGGATCTGTGCATGCAGTCCTTCGCCGGCAACGGTGTGACGGGGATCATCGAGATGGCGCCCGCAGGCGTCCTCACGGGGCTGGCCAAGCGTGCGCTCAAGGGCGTTCCCACCGTGGCGCTGCGGACGCCGGACGATCTCGATGACGCGGTCGCGCTGATCGCGAGGGACCGCGCATGACCGCGACGCTGCGGCAGACGACCGGGCCTGCTCACACGCGGATCTACGCCTACGGCGCGGCGCGCGGCGAGAACGCGGTCCCCAACGACGACCTCGTCGGGCCGATCGACTCGAGTGACGAGTGGATCCGTCAGCGCACCGGCATCGTGACCCGCGTCCGTGCAGACAGGGGCACCGATGCGATCGACCTCGCGACCGACGCGGCCGCCGAGGCCATCGCCCGCTCGGGGATCGACCCCACCGCCGTGGATGCGGTCATCGTCGCGACGGTCAGCAATCCCAAGCAGACGCCGTCGGTGTCGGCGATCGTCGCCGATCGCATCGGCGCAAACCCTGCTGCCGCCTACGACGTCAACGCGGCCTGTGCGGGCTTCGCGTACGGCATCGCCCAGGCGGACGCACTGATCCGAGCCGGCGCCGCCCACTACGCCGTGGTGGTCGGAGCCGAGAAGCTCAGCGACATCGTCGACCCGACCGATCGCAGCATCTCGTTCCTGCTCGGCGACGGCGCCGGAGCGGCAGTCATCGGCCCGAGCGACGCGCCGGGCATCGGCCCGACGGTGTGGGGCTCGGACGGATCCCGCGCTGACGCGGTGGGGATGAACGGCACCCTCACCCAGTTCCGTGACGGCGAGGTCCCGTGGCCCACGCTGCGTCAGGAGGGCCCGACCGTGTTCCGGTGGGCCGTGTGGGAGATGGTCAAGGTCGCGCGCCAGGCCCTCGAGGAGGCGGGCGTGGAGGCATCCGATCTCGCCGCCTTCATCCCCCACCAGGCGAACATGCGCATCATCGACGAGTTCGCCAAGCAGCTGAAGCTGCCTGAGACCGTCGCCATCGCGCGCGACATCGAGACGACCGGCAACACGTCGGCCGCCTCCATCCCGCTCGCGACGCACCGGCTGCTCGAGGAGAATCCCGACCTCAGCGGAGGTCTCGCGCTGCAGATCGGCTTCGGCGCCGGCCTCGTCTTCGGCGCGCAGGTGGTCGTGCTTCCGTGATGCCGGCCGTCGCGACTCTAGACTGAACTGCGGCCCCGGCCGAAGAATCATCGATACTCCGATCAAGTAAGGACAGGGAGAAACCATGGCATTCACCAACGACGAGGTCCTCGCCGGGCTCGCCGAGCTCATCACCGACGAGACCGGGATCTCGGCGGACGCGGTCGCGCTGGAGAAGTCGTTCACCGACGATCTCGACATCGACTCGATCTCCATGATGACGATCGTCGTCAACGCCGAGGAGAAGTTCGGCGTCACCATCCCGGACGACGAGGTGAAGAACCTCAAGACCGTCGGCGACGCCGTCACCTACATCGCGTCGAACCAGGCGTGAGCCACACGGCGGGCGGGGCGCCTCGGCGTGCCCGCCCGCCGGTGTTCGCGCATCCCGCTTTGCCTCACAGAGGATCCAATCCATGAGCACCTCCCGCATCGTCGTCACCGGCATCGGCGCCACGTCGCCCATCGGCGGCACCGCTCCTGAGAGCTGGGCCGCCCTGCTGGAGGGTGCCTCCGGCACCCACACGCTCGACCACGACTGGGTGGAGGAGCACAGCCTCCCGGTCACGTTCGCGGCGGAGGCGCTGGTGCGGCCTGAGACGGTGCTGGAGCGCCCCATCGCCAAGCGCCTCGACCCCGCCTCCCAGCTTGCGCTGGTCGCGGCGATGGAGGCGTGGGCGGACGCGGGCAGCCCCGACGTCGAGCCGGACCGGCTCGGGGTCGACTTCGCCACCGGCATCGGCGGGGTCTGGACGCTGCTGGACGCGTGGGACACTCTCAGGGAGAAGGGCCCGCGCCGGGTCATGCCGATGACGGTGCCCATGTTGATGCCGAACGCCGCAGCGGGCAACCTGTCGCTGCACTTCGGCGCGCAGGCCTATGCGCGCACCGTCGCCAGCGCCTGCGCGTCGAGCACGGAATCGATCATCAATGCGCTCGAGCACATCCGCGCCGGGTACGCGGACGTCGTGATCGCCGGGGGCACCGAGTCGGCGATCCATCCCATCACCCTCGCGGCCTTCTCGTCGATGCAGGCCCTGTCGCGGCGCAACGACTCCCCCGAGACCGCATCGCGCCCGGGCAGCATCGACAGGGACGGCTTCGTGATGGGCGAGGGCGCCGGTGCGCTCATCCTCGAGACCGAGGAGCATGCCCGCGCGCGCGGCGCGAAGATCTACGCCGCAGTCGTGGGCGGGGGTGTGACCGCCGACTCGTACCACATCACCGCCAACGACCCCGAGGGCAGAGGGGCCGCCCGCGCCGTGCGCATGGCCCTGAAGATGGCGGATGCCTCGCCCGAGGACGTCACCCACATCAACGCCCACGCCACGTCAACCCCGGTGGGCGATCCGAACGAATATCAGGCCCTGCTCACGGTCTTCGGCGACCGCGTGCGCGAGATCCCCACCTCGGCCACGAAGGCCTCCACCGGACACCTCCTGGGCGGCACGGGTGCCCTCGAGGCGATCTTCACCGTGCTCGCACTGCGCGACCGAATCGCCCCGCCGACCATCAACATCACCGAGCAGGACCCGGAGGTGCCGTTCCTGCTCTCCGGGGAGGGTCAGCCGCTCACCGCGGGCGATCAGTTCGCCATCAGCAACTCGTTCGGCTTCGGCGGCCACAACGCCGTCGCGGCGTTCACGACCGCCTGACTCAGGCGGGGGCGATTCGCCTTCCCAGCACCGGGATCCGTCACCGGCATCCGATAGTCGCGCCTCGCCCCGCCTGAATGTCAGCCGACCTTGTGGAGCCAGACGACCGGCACGTCGTCGCCGGCATGCCGGAAGGGCTCCAGTTCGTCGTCCCACGCGGCGCCCAGCGCCACGGCGAGCTCACGGTGCAGCTCGAAGGCATCGCCGGCGGCCAGCTCCATCGCGTAGCGGATGCGGTCCTCGCCGATGACGACGTTGCCGGCGGTATCGGTCTGCGCATAGTGGATGCCGAGATCCGGTGTATGCAGCCAGCGCCCGCCGTCGCTGCGCGGCGTCGGGTCTTCGGTGACCTCGTAGCGAAGGTGCTCCCAGCCGCGGATCGCGGTGGTGAGCTGGGCGCCCGTGCCCGCGGGCCCCTCCCAGTAGTACTCGGTCCGCCGCGCGCCGGCCAGGACCGGCTGATCGGCCCAGTCGAAGCTGACGGGCCGGCCGAGCGCGCGACCGACGGCCCACTCCAGGTGGGGGCACAACGCGCGTGGCGCGGAGTGAATCAAGATCACCCCACGCGCCTGTGGTGTCGCCATCCGTCTCTCCGTTCCTCAGGTGCGTCTTCCCCTACGACCTGTGTCACGTGAACGTGGCGTTGTTCGGTTGTGCGCCCATTATCGCCCACCCGCACCCGAAATGACAAGCGTGTCATTCGGCGCGTTCCGGATGCGCGGGGCAGTCGCCCGTAGGATGGATCACGGCTCGGCCCCGATAGCTCAGCCGGTCAGAGCAGCGGACTCATAATCCGTCGGTCGCGGGTTCAAGCCCCGCTCGGGGCACTTCTCGGCTCCCTCTGCGGGCGGCCCGGTATCACGCCCTCGTCGTCCCCCTCTCACACAAGGGGCGAACTCAGAGGGGGCGCGGACATGCGCGACGACGACAGTCGCCGGGGACTGTGATGGTCTCGGCGAGCACGGCCAGGTTCTACAACGCTCGACCCAACGGCCTCCAGCGATTCGGAGCGCCGCGAGACGGGGGTGCCCGGAAGCATCGCGGCACTGACTTCTCGCACTCGACCAGTCCCGGCACGGCTGTTCCGGCGCTGCTGGGGGGCAGAGTCACCGGCAAGCTCAAGCCGGGACCCGGTCACGGGTTCGGATTCCAGATCACCACGAGGGTCGTCCTCGATGGCAGGACGTGGGACGTCTCCTACGCACACGGCAGTCGCACCTCGCCGTTCACGGTGGGCGACTCCGTGAAGCAGGGCGACCTGCTCTCCACGGAGGGCCTGACCGGCGCAACCCAGGGCCCCTGCATGCATCTCGAGGTGTTCGATGTCTCCGCCGGCAGGTTCGTCGATCCCATGATCCTCGTGAAGAAGGTCCTCGGCGGTGGAGGCGGTGGATCGGCGGCGTCTCTCGGGCTGGTCGCCGCGCTTCCGAAGCCCGCTCAGGCACTGGCGTGGCGCTGGACAGGCGTGCAGCGCATGCTCAGAGCCCGGCACGGGTTCACGGGCACGATCGGCGCGAAGCCCGGCACTGCATCGGTCGCGGCATTCCAGAGGTTCATGAACACGGAGGGCTACGCGCGCCGTGCGCCCAGACTCACGCGCAACCTCATCGTGGACGGCGCCTGGGGCGCCAACGAGGTGCGGGCGATGCAGCAGTGGCTCACCGAGCGATGGCAGTACTCCGGTGGCGTCGACGGCGCGCCGGGGCCGGGCACGAAGGCCGCATTCGGCCGCGCCGAGAAGGGCAATGCGGCGGCATTCGCCGCGTTCAGCTGACACGGGAGGGCCCCGATCCGCAACGCAGACCGGGGCCCCTCCGGAGCCGGGCTCAGGCGATCACGCCTCGCTCATGGCCTGGGCCACCTCGGCCTGGCCCTTCGCGGCGTAGTACGCCGCACGGGCGGCATCCCGCTTCGCCTGCTCGGCATAGCCGGCGTCGAGCACGTCCTGCGGCACCTCGACGCTGTCGACCCGATTGCGGCCGTGGTGCTTCTCGATGTACGCGTCCAGCTCCGGCCCCGACGTCCACGAGGTGATGAGGTTGTAGCGCGGCTCGGTGCCCACGTGGGTGGCGGCGTGCCAGAGGCGCTGCGTGTCGATGATCAGCTGCGCGCCCGCCGGCAGCGCGATGCGCGTCTCGCCCTGCGGGTCGGTGCGGTTGTCGCGCAGGACGAAGAAGCTGTCCTTGTCGTCGGAGAGGTTGAAGAACCCGCGCACGACCCAGCCGGTGCCGTCGGGGTTGAGGCGGTTGTTGTCGTCCTGGTGCAGGTTGTACAGGCAGTCGCCGTACGTGTTCGGCTGCAGCTCGATGACGCGGCAGCGGCCGACGTTCGCACCGGGCTCCTGTGCGCGGCGGGTGAGGATCGGGGCCTTGGCGACCTGCGAGTCGATCCAGACGCCGTCCTTGTCGGTTCGGGGCGGCACGGAGTTCCAGAACCCGTTGCACTCGATCTCGCCGTGAGCCGATGCCAGCGGCGCGAACCGCGTGTCTCCGGAGGACTTCCAGTCGACATATTCGATGTCGAGCCACTCCTTCGGATCGAGTTCCTGGTTGTACGAGTCGAGGACGACGTAGCCTGTCTCCTCGAGCGCTGCGCACTTGATGTAACCCATGTCAGACATGACCTTTCGTAGAGGGGCCAGCACGTTTTTACAGGCCCGACCGGGCAAGCCTACCTCCCGGTCACCGCACCGCCCCGGGGCCCTGCCGCTCAATGATCGAGGCACCGCTTAAGGTGGATGCGGAGGACGACGAGACGACATGAGCAGTGCCACCAACATCGATGCCACGGCCGTCAACACCATCGCCTGGCTGTCCGCGCCGGAGACGAACATCGTCGTCCCCCTCTATCAGCGCCAGTACCGGTGGGACATCGGCGGCTGCGAGCAGCTGCTCGGCGACATCCGTGCGGTCGCGGGGTCCGACACGCAGGACATGCACTTCATCGGCTCGATCCTCTCCTCGCGCGGTGCCGAGGGCGGCGAGGCCGAGCTCGTGCTCATCGACGGTCAGCAGCGGATCACCACGATCATGCTGCTCGTGGCTGCGCTGCGGCACACCATCGCCGCGACCGATCCCGTGCTGGCCGCCGAGCTCGAGCGGGTGCTGGTGCGGGCGTCCGATCCGGCGCGGACCAAGCTGCGCCCGCACCGCGCGTGGGCGCACGTCTTCGAGGACGTCGTGCTGGACCGCACCGACGGGATGCCTCGGGATTCCCGCTTCGACGACAACTACGCGTTCTTCCGCAGCCAGGTGCCTGCCGAGGAGGCCCCGGCGATCTGGGCCGGCCTGCGCAGGCTGGAGCACGTGTCGATCGCGCTCGGCGCCGGGGCGAACGCGCAGCAGATCTTCGAGAGCCTCAACTCGACCGGAGCGCCTCTGCGCGATCACGAGCTGATCCACAACTACGTGCTGATGGGCCTCTCGCACGCACAGCAGACCGAGATCGAGGACGAGTACTGGGCTGCGATCGAGCAGAACACCGGCGAGGCGATCGGCGCGTTCTGGCGCCACTACCTCGTCATGACGACCGGTCGCGAGGTCACCGTCGCGGGCGAGCGCGGCGTGTACGACGCCTTCCGTCAGCTCTTCCCCCGACTCGATGCCGAGACCCTGCGCAGCCACGCCGCCCAATGGCGGGAGCACAGCGCGATCTATCGGGTGCTGCTCGATCCGCGAGAGGCCGATGATCCCGCCGTCGCGCGTCAGCTGGCCTACCTCAACACCTTCGGCCGGGGCATGTACCCGCTGGTCATGCGCGCGTACGCCGACCACCTCCACGGCGATCTCGATCGCGATGCCCTGATCACGACGCTCGAGCACATCCAGGCGCTGCTGCTGCGCCGCGCGCTGGTGGGGCTGCCCAGCGATCGCCTCGTGGCGCGCCTGTGCCGGGCGCGCGAGGAGGGACCGGAGGCATTCACGCACGCCCTCTCACGGATCACCCCGTCGGATGAGCGGGTGCGCGTCTCGCTGAAGTACACCGATCTGCCGCATGCGGCATACGTGCTGGGACGCCTCGCGGACGTCGCCGACCTCGACGGGCTGGGGGTCGAGCACATCGTCCCGCTCGCCCCGTCCGACGAGTGGAGCGGCGACGGCGTGCGGGCGTGGGCGGACTACACCGAAGACCAGCAGAACAGTCACCGCGCGCTCGCGCAGTCGCTCGGCAACATGACGCTGCTCGAGCAGGATCTGGCAGAGCGGGTCTTCGGCGCCTCGTTCCCGCTCAAGCGCGACGAGGCCTATGCGCGCAGCGGCGTCGAACTCACCCGCCGCCTGGGCGAGCAGCCCGCATGGACCACCGCGGCGATCTCCGCGCGCACCGCGGACCTGACCGACGGCCTGCTGCAGATCTGGCGGCGTCCGGCCACGACCCTGATCGACGATGACGGCCTGACCCCCATCCTGGACGCGAAGCGCCGGCGCGGTTGGCCGCGGGGGTGGGAGCGCGAGTTCGACTACGTCGAATACCGAGGCGAGCACTGGGAGGTGCATGACGTCAAGCACCTGTTCCACCGCATCTTTCTGCGGCTGTGGGCCGATGCCCGCGACGATGTGCTCACCTACAGCGCCCGGCGCGGCGGACCGATCTTCCCCGCCCGCTCGTGGAACGGCCAATGGGACACACTGGATGCCGAGCACTTCCTGTACATGGGCTGGGACTCGAAGTACATGCTGACCGCGGTGCAGGGGGCGCTCGACGAGGCCGGCTTCGCGCCGGAGGTGTTCGTCAAGTACTCCTACATCGGCGCGGCCATGTAGCAGGGCCGCCTCAGGTCCGTGGCGGCGGGTCCTCCTTGTCGCGGACCGGCGGCTCCGGCCACACCTTCGACACCACCTCGGTGATGCGGACGGCGCCGGTCTTGGGCTGTGCGGGATCCACTCCCCCGCTGCTGCCCCGCTGGATCGGCAGCCCCTGGCTGTCGCTGATGACCTGCGGGTGGTGCCGTGCCAGTTCGAAGACGCCGTAGACGGCGATCGCACCGGCGATGGCGAAGCAGATGAAAACCCACCACGGCGCCTGCGAGGCCTCACCCAGCACGAACAGTCCGATCATGATGGCGACGATCGGGTCGATGACGGTCAGTCCCGCGATCACGAGGTCGGGCGGGCCGGACGCATAGGCGGTCTGCACGAAGTAGGCGCCCACCGCCGCGGCGATGATGAGCGCGACAAGGCACACCACGGCGAGCCAGTCGAAGTTCGAGTTCTGGATGCGGTTGATGACGACCTTCGCCAGGGTAGCGACGAAACCGTACATGACCCCGGCGGCCACGATGTAGAACAGCGCGGTCATGCGGTGCCGCAGCCACAGCCACGCGGCCGTCAGCAGGATCGCGACGACGAGCAGGATGACCAGGATGGTGATCAGCTGGGAGTTCTGGATCTCCTCGTCGGTGGCGAACAGCGCCGCCAGCACGACGAACAGGAAGATGCCGCCTACACACTCGACGATGGCGCGGATCGAGCGCCGGGTCGGCCGGTGTCCGGAGATGCGTGCGTTCAGGAGCGTGGTGATCACCAGGGCGATGGCACCGAGAGGCTGGACCACGATGAGGGGTGCGAACGACAGTGCCGCGAGCTGGCAGATGATCGCCACGCCGAGCATGATGGTGCCGATCATCCAGGAAGGTCGCTGGAGCAGGCGCACCAGCTGCGCGGCCTTCAGCCCTTCGCTGCTGGACTGACCGGTGAGGCGCTCGACCTTCAGCACTCCGCGATGCTGGTACTGCGCGCCGAAGGACATGAACACCGCTCCGAGCAGCGCGAGCGGGATGCCGATGAGGATGCGCGGGTCGCCGAACACGCCGAGCAGCACGTCCGTGACGTCGTCGAGGCCGGCATCCGTCCACAGCACGTCTCGACACTACCTGCAGGGTGCTCCCGCTAGGCTCTGGACGTGGCCGTTCGACCGATCCGCATCATGGGCGATCCCGTCCTCCACGCGCCGGCGGCACCGGTCGAAGAGGTCACCGATGAGATCCGCACCCTCGTCGGAGACATGTTCGAGACGATGGATGCGGCGCCCGGAGTCGGGTTGGCGGCTCCCCAGGTGGGCGTCTCGCTGAGGGTGTTCACATACTCATACTCCGATGAGGACGGAGCACCCTGGCGCGGCGCGGTGATCAACCCCGTGCTGTGGGTGGTCCCCTCAGAGCCGGGTGCCCCGGATGACGAGACCGAGTCGGAGGGATGCCTGTCGTTCCCGGGCGAGCGCTTCGCCCTGCGTCGCTCCGATCGCGCGCTGCTGACCGGAACCGATCTGGACGGAGAGCCCGTGCACATCGAGGTCGACGGCTGGCGCGCGCGCATCCTGCAGCACGAGTTCGATCACCTCGACGGCGTGCTCTACATCGACCGCCTCTCGGACGCGGACTGGAAGACGGTGCAGAAGATCGCCCGCAAGCGCGGGTGGGGCCGCCCGGGACAGAGCTGGATGCCGGGGGTCGACGACATCGACCCGTGATGACCGATCAGCCGCGATAGAGCTCGTCGATGACCGCCTGCGAAAGCACGTTCGCGGTCAGGCGCCCGTCCGGGGCGGACATCAGATTCGACCATGCGATCACCGTGATATCGCGCACAGGGTCGTGTCCCATGAACGAGTTGTAGCCGGGAAGCTCGCCGGTGTGGCCGTAGAGGGCGCCGTACCGGGCGATCGCCTGCCCATACGCCGAGCCGTCCGGAGCGTCGGGGTCGACCGGCATCGGGCTCTCCAGCCGCTGCTTCTGCATCTCGTCGTCGAGCAGGCCGCCCCCGACGAGCGCCTCCGCCCAGTCGGCGAGGTCGGCGGTCGTCGAGATGCCGGCGCCGGCGGCCCATCCCCAAGATGGGTTGTTGTCGGTCACATCGTTCGGAAGGAGTGTTCCCGCGTCCACTTCTTCGATCTGGGCGGGTGTGAGGACCCCACCCGTGGCGACCACGTCGGCGACCGTTCCGAACATGTACCCATGCGCGTGCTGTTCGGGGATCACGTCCGAGCTGAGCGGCGGAAGCAGGGTGCTCTCCATGCCGAGCGGTTCGAACAGCCGCGTCTGGAAGGCCTCTTCGACAGGTGTCCCGGTGAGCTGCTCGATGATGAGCCCCAGCAGCACGGTGTTCGCGTTCGAGTAGAGGTACCCCTCACCCGGGGGGAACGCGGGCGGCTCGGCGAAGGAGAGCGCGAGCACCTCGTCGGGCGTCCACACCCGATCCGGCGTCTCGTCCATCGCCTGCGTGAGCTCGGGCAGATCGCTGTAGTCCACGAGTCCGCTGCGCATCGTCAGCATCTGATCGATCGTGATCTCATCGCCGTTCGGCACATCGTCGCGGTACTTGGAGACCGGGTCGTCCAAGCTCAGCGCGCCCGCTTGGACCAGCTGGAGGATGACGGTTCCGGTCATGGTCTTCGTGTTGCTTCCGATGCGGAACTGGTCGTCCATCCCGATCGGCTGATCCTCCCCGAGGACGCGCGTGCCGATCGAGATGAAGCAGTCCCCGAGCTCAGCCGAGCGCACGTAGACGACCACGCCCGTGGCCTTCAGCTCGTCTTCGGAGATCGCTGCGATGGTGGGACGAAGCTCTGCGCAGTAGGCCGGATCGGCACCGGCGGTGGGGCTGGGCGTGCCGGTCGGCCCGGCGGTCGCGGTGCAGCCGGCGACGAGCGCGATCATCAGCAGGGGCGGCATCCCCCTGCTCACTGTGCGGAGGTACCTCGGATCGTGCCCCGGTGAGGTCACAGTGTGACTGTACTCCCTGCGAGCCCGCGCGCGAGTGCGAAAGTGGCTCCCCCGGTTGGACTCGAACCAACAACCTATCGGTTAACAGCCGATTGCTCTGCCAATTGAGCTACAGGGGAATGTGCCCGCCGAGCAGGCAACCCGTCCAGCTTAGCAAATGCCGGCGGCTCCGAATCACGAGGATATGAGCCCGTGATCGGCCTCGGCGCCGGGTGTCCAGATGAGCCCGCCGGCACCGTCCCGGGCGACGACGTGACCCTGATGGAGCACGATGCGACGGGCGCGCAGGCGCCGCGGCAGCGCAGGGTCGTTGGTCGCGATCAGGGATGCCATGCCGTACTCCTCGCGCCGCCGTGCGATCGCATCGCGGACGATGTGCTGCACTTCGACGTCCAGGTTCGCGAGCGGGTCGTCGGCGATGAGGATGCGCGGCTGCAGCACCAGGGCGCGTGCCAGCGCCACCCGCTGACGCATGCCCGCAGACAGCTCGTAGGGGAACTTCACCGCGGCTCCCAGCGGCAGCTCGACCTCATCCAGCAGCGCGGCGGTGCGCACGGCCAGAGCCCGCGCGTTCACCTTGCGGTCGCGACTGGTGATCGGCTCTGCGATGATCTCGCCGACGGTCATGCGGGCATCCAGCCGGGCTCCTGCGCCCTGGGCGAGATAGCCCACATAGGCCAGGAGCATGCGTCGAGCGCGACCCGGCCGGCGCACGTCGATCCCCTCGACGACCGCGGTGCCGCCGTCGACGGCGAGGTCGTGGTCGGCCCGGCCGCTGAGCAGGGCGAGCAGACTCGATTTGCCGGCCCCCGTGGGGCCCATGACGGCGGTGGCGTCGCCCCGATCGAGGCGGAGGTCGATCCCCTCCACCACACGCATGCGCGTCGGGCTCATCCACGCCACGCTCAGGTCGGTGCAGGCGATGGCGAGGGCCGGGTCGTCGCGGGGCGGCATGCGTTCATCCTGCCCTGTCGCGCGCGGGGTCGCCAACCGCACGGCGCGTCGCGGGTGTCACTGCTCCCCGCGAAGAAGATGCCGCTCGAGGTCGAGATCGCGCAGGCGCACGCGCAGGGCACGACCCTCCTCCGAGTCGGCGGGGACTCGCTGCACCGCCCCGAGCAGCTCCGCCTTCTGCGCGTCGAGATCACGAGACAGCAGGGCCCTCGCCAGGCCAGACGCCGACGCGACCGCGCCCTCTTCGTCGCGGGCGGGGAAGTCTGCGGCGAGCAGCTGGCCGGCGAGCTGGCGATACGGCTCGCGGACCATCTCCACGGCCGCCATGGCCCAGCCCGGGCGGCCGACGGCCGGGACGCTCTCGGCGACCGCGGCGCGGACGGCCTCCAGCGCCGGGTGCCGGAACGGCGACGTCGTGGCACGGCGCAGGAGATCGGCGTCCAGACGGTGGCCGTACTGCAGGAAGCCCATCAGCGCGTCGCGTTCGAGCAGAGTGTCGCGGTCCGGACGCAGCGAGGCGAGCGTCACGCGCTCGGCCGGGGCATCCGCCGCCTCCGCCGACGGCTGACCCGCACGCGCCGGCTCGTCCCGACGGGCGGGCGCTCGCGACGCGCGCTCGACCTCGCGCCGGACGTCGTCGGGATCGAGGCCGAGCCGGCGGGCCAGCACGCGCGTGTACTCCGGCTGGAGCAGCCGATCGCGCAGCTCGGCGACGACCGGGGCAGCGGCGCGCAGCGCGCCCACCCGACCCTCGACGGCCGACAGATCGTAGCCGGCGATGCGCTGGTCGAGCACGAACTCGACCATGGGCACCTTGGTGTCCATCAGGGCGCGCACGGCGCCGTCGCCTTTGCGGATCCGCAGATCGCACGGGTCGAGCCCCTCGGGGCCGACCGCCACGTAGGTCTGCGCGTTGAAGCGCTTGGCCTCGGCGAAAGCACGGAGCGCGGCCTTCTGGCCGGCGGCATCCGGATCGAAGGTGAACACGACCTCGCCCGCGGCTGATTCGTCCCCCATCACGCGGCGCAGGACGGTGATGTGCTCGGCACCGAAGGCCGTGCCGCAGGTGGCCACCGCCGTGGTGATGCCGGCGAGGTGGCAGGCCATGACGTCCGTGTAGCCCTCGACGACGACCACGCGGCGCGGATCGCCGCGTGCGATGTCGCGCTTGGCCAGATCGAGGCCGTAGAGCACCTGGGCCTTGTGGTAGACGGTGGTCTCGGGCGTGTTCAGATACTTCGGACCCTTGTCGTCCTCGCGCAGGCGCCGCGCCCCGAACCCGATCGTCTGGCCGGTCACATCGCGGATCGGCCAGACCAGGCGCCCCCGGAAGCGGTCGTACGCGCCCCGCTGGCCCGCGGAGACCAGGCCCGCCGCACTCAGCTCGTCCGCCGTGAAGCCCTGGGCGGTGAGCGCCTTGATGAGGGCGTCCCAGCTCTGCGGCGCGAAGCCCACGCCGAAGTGGGCGGCCGCGCCCGCGTCGAACCCGCGCTCGCCCAGGAACCGCCGCCCGATCTCGGCCTCCGACGTCGTCAGCTGGGCGCGGAAGAACTCCGCCGCCGCCGCGTTGGCCGCATACATCCGGGTGCGGCCGCTCTTCTCCGGCGCCGCACCGCCATCCTCGTAGTGCAGCGCATACCCGATGCGCCCCGCCAGACGCTCGACCGACTCCTGGAAGCTGAGATGGTCCATCTTCTGCAGGAACGAGTACACGTCGCCTGACTCGCCGCATCCGAAGCAGTGATAGAACCCGGCCTGCGGGCGCACGTTGAAGCTCGGGCTGCGCTCGTCGTGGAACGGGCACAGGCCCTTCAGCGAGCCGACCCCCGCGGGCTTGAGCGCAACCCGCTCGCCGATGATGTCGGCGATGTTCGTGCGCGCCTTGACCTCTTCGACGTCGGCCTGCGCGATCCGGCCCGCCATCAGCGCCCCTCGGCAGGCTCGGGGAGCGGGGGCAGCACAGCCGGCAGCGGCGCCCGGGGCGTCCAGATGCCCACTGACGAGGCATCCACCGCGCCCACCAGGCGCTCATGCCAGCCGATCGCGAACTGGTCGGTGAGCCCGGCCACCTGGTCGACGATCACGCGGCGGCGCTCGTCGTCCGACGCGGCTCGAGAGAAGTCCTCGGCGAAGACCGGATCCAGCGCTGCGGGGGCTCCCTCCCAGAGCGCCGTGGCCAGTCGCTTGAGGACGCGTCGCTGCTCCTTGTACAGCTGCTTGCGACCCTCGATCGACACGACGAAAGCGCCGATGATGCCCTTGAGGACCGCCATCTCGGCCTCGATCACACGCGGGACGACGACGTGCGCGCGATAGCGGGTGAGCACGGATGCCGGATAGGCGTCGCGCGTGGCGGTGGTCGCCGCCCGGGCGAACCTGCCGATGAGGTCGGACGTCAGATTCTTCAGCCGCGCCAGGTCGGCGCGCGATCCGGAGAACGAGGTCAGCCAATGCGGGATGCCGCGCAGGCGGTAGAACGCGTCGCCGAGCTCGTCCCGGGCGAAGTCGAAGCCCACCCAGGTCTGGATCGCGGTCACGAGCGCCTCATGCTCCTGCGGATCGGCCAGCCGCGCGGGGTCGAGGTATCCGTTGACGATCGCGTCCTCGAAGTCGTGCACCGAGTACGCGATGTCATCGGAGAGATCCATCGCCTCGGCCTCGATGCAGCGCACGCGCCCGGGCGCGCCCTCGCGCAACCAGCGGAAGACGGGCTCGTCGTCGGCGTACACTCCGAACTTCAGGCGCCCGCCGGCATCGGGCAGCGGCCGCTCCGCCGTCCAGGGGTACTTGCACGACGCGTCCAGGCTGGCGCGGGTCAGGTTCAGCCCATAGCCGATGCCTTCGGCATCCAGCACCTTCGGCTCCAGCCGCGTGAGGATGCGCAGGCTCTGCGCGTTGCCCTCGAACCCCCCGATGTCCTCCGCCCATTCGCTGAGCGCCCGCTCGCCGTTGTGGCCGAAGGGGGGATGCCCCAGGTCATGGCTGAGGCATGCGGTGTCCACCACGTCCGGCGCGAGCCCCAGAGCAGTGGCCAGCTCGCGGCCGACCTGGGCGACCTCCAGCGAGTGGGTGAGCCGGTTGCGGGCGAAATCCGCGGGGGATGCCGGGGAGAGGACCTGCGTCTTGGCGGCGAGGCGCCGCAGGGCAGCGGAGTGCAGCACGCGGGCCCGGTCGCGCGCGAAATCGTCGCGGCGCGACCGGTGGTGCTCGGTGAGGATGCGCGCGGTGTCGTGCTCGTCGTAGCCCGGTGGGCGCCCGGGTGCGACAGCGGCGCCGTCAGCCGCCACTGGTGTCGAACTCCGTCTCCGTCAGTTCGGAGGTGGCCGCCGCGCCCATGTCGCGCGAGTCGAGCCAGCCCTGCGGAAGCGCGGGCCGCTTCGGGCTGCCCGCCCGCCCGCGCTGGCCCTCCGCCGCTGCCCCGGGATAGGGGGCGTCGTGATCGAGCGTGTCCAGCAGCGCGTCGATCTCCGCGAGGCTGGATGCCATCGCGAGCTGGGCCCGCAGCTCACCGCCGACCGGGTAGCCCTTGAAGTACCAGGCGACGTGCTTGCGGATGTCGCGGCAGCCGCGCTCCTCATCGTCGAAGAACTCGGCCAGAAGCTCCGCGTGCCGCCGGAATGCGCGGGCGACGAAGCCGAGCGTGGCGTCGACTTCCGCTCCGCCGGCGTCGGCACCGAAGGCGGCGGCGAGGTCTCCGAACAGCCACGGGCGGCCCAGGCATCCTCGCCCCACGACCACCCCGTCGCAGCCGGTCTGCGCCATCATCCGCACCGCGTCCTCGGCCGACCAGATGTCGCCGTTGCCGAGCACCGGCACACTGGTCACCGCCTGCTTGAGGGCCGCTGTCGCGTCCCAGTCGGCGGTCCCCGAATAGAACTCGCTCGCGGTGCGGGCATGCAGCGCGACCGCGGCGACGCCGGCGTCCTCGGCGATGCGACCGGCGTCCAGGTACGTGAGGTGATCGGCATCGATCCCCTTGCGCATCTTCACCGTGACCGGGATGTGGCCGGCGGCGCGGACAGCGCTGCCGACGATGTCGCGGAACAGGCCGAGCTTCCAGGGCAGTGCGGCTCCGCCCCCCTTGCGCGTCACCTTCGGGACGGGGCAGCCGAAGTTGAGGTCGATGTGGTCGGCGCGATCTTCCGCCGCGAGGATCCGGACAGCCTCGGCCATGGTCTTCGGGTCGACGCCGTACAGCTGGATCGAGCGCGTCGATTCCGACTCGTGGTGGCCGATCAGCCGCATCGTCGTCGCGTTGCGCTCGACCAGCGCCCGCGAGGTGATCATCTCGCTGACGTACAGCCCCGCGCCGTACTCCCGGCACAGACGGCGGAACGCCGTGTTGGTGATGCCCGCCATCGGCGCCAGCACCACGGGTGCGGCCAGCTCGATCGGGCCGATGCGCAGCGGGCGCACGGCAGGATCGGCAGCGAGGGCGGTGGTCACCGGACCATTCTCCCAGAATCGTCTGCCCCACCGGCGCGGGCGATTAGCCTGGGGAGCATGACCGACGCACCGACCGACCCCCTTGGCGTCCCCTTCTTCACCGCCGAGGGCGAGACGAAGACGATCGCCGACTACATGGATGCGGCGGTGCTGGTGGTCAACGTCGCCTCCAAGTGCGGCAACACTCCGCAGTACGAACAGCTCGAGAAGCTGCAGGAGACCTACGGCGACCGGGGATTCACCGTACTGGGATTCCCGTGCAACCAGTTCATGGGGCAGGAGCCGGGGTCGATGGAGCAGATCCTGGAGTACTGCACCACGACCTGGGGCGTGACCTTCCCGATCCTGGACAAGGTCAAGGTCAACGGCCACCGTTCAGCGCCGCTGTTCGAGTCGCTGCGGCAGACGCCGGACGACCGCGGCAAGGCGGGGCGCGTCGCGTGGAACTTCGAGAAGTTCCTGCTGACGGCCGACGGCGCGGTGCACCGGTTCCGGCCTCCGGTCAAGCCGGACGACCCGGCAATCGTCGAGGCGATCGAGGCGGCGCTGCCGCGCTGATTCAGGCGACCGGCTCGGCCTGCTCGGCCTGCTCGGTGTGCCGCTCGGCCCAGACCTGGCGGGCGATCTGCGCGAACGCCTCCGCGGGCTGGGCGCCCGAGACGCCGTACTTGCCGTCGATGACGAAGAACGGCACGCCGCTGATGCCGTAGGCCTGCGCCTGTGCCTGATCGGCGCGCACCGCGTCGGTGAGCCGGCCGCTCTCCAGGGCGTCGCGGGTCGCTGCGGCATCGAGCCCGATCTCGGCGGCGAGGGAGACCAGGTCGTCCACCCGCCCGACGTGGCGGCCCTCGGTGAAATACGCCGCCATGAGACGCTCGGCCATGTCGTGCTGACGGCCCTGCTCCTTGGCGAGGTGCAGAAGCTCATGCGCCTTCACGGTGTTGGTGTGCTTGAGGATGTCGAACCGGTAGTCGAGTCCGGCCTGAGCGGCGACGCCGGTCACCCGGTCGAGCATCCCCTGGACCTGCTCGACGGGCATGCCCTTGTGGGTGGCGAGGAAGTCGATCTCGCTGCCGTCGAAGTCGACCGGGGTGTCGGGCGAGAGCTCGAAGGAGTGGTACACCACCTCGACCTCGGGCGGGTTCTCATCTGCGGCGGCGCTGGCCAGCCCGTTCTCCAGGTTGCGCTTGCCGATGTAGCACCAGGGGCAGGCGATGTCCGACCACACGTCGATCTTGATGGCATCCGTCATGCTCGGGACAACGTCGCGGACGTGGGGTCCTATTCCCCTGCATATGTCGCTCGTCCCCCTATGTCAGAGAGCGGGCGGATCGGGGTCGTCGACGGCCCCGCCGAAGCGACGGTCGCGGTCGAGGTACAGCTGGATGGCGTGCCACAGGTCGGTGCGACGGAAGTCGGGCCACAGCGTGTCGAGGAAGACCATCTCGGCGTAGGCCGCCTCCCACAGCAGGAAGTTCGAGGTGCGCTGCTCCCCGCTGGAGCGCACGAACAGGTCCACGTCGGGCATGTCCGGCACGTAGAGGTGACGGCGCACCGTCTTCTCCGTGATCGCGGAGGGCCGCAGGCGGCCCGCGGCGATCTCCTCGCCCATGCGGCGGATCGCGTCGACGATCTCCAGGCGACCGCCGTAGTTGATGCACATGGTGAGATTGAGCCGATCGTTGCCGCGGGTCAGCTGTTCGGCGAACTGCAGCTCCTTGATGACCGAGCCCCACAGCCGCGGCTTGCGCCCTGCCCAGCGCACCCGCACGCCCCACTCGTTGAGCTGATCGCGGCGGCGATGCAGCACATCGCGGTTGTAGCCCATCAGGAACCGCACCTCGTCGGGCGAGCGCGCCCAGTTCTCGGTCGAGAAGGCGTACACGCTGAGCCAGGTCACCCCGGCCTGCAGGGCGCCGGCCACGACATCCAGCAGAACCTCCTCGCCGGCCTTGTGCCCCTCGATGCGACTGAGACCGCGCCGGTTCGCCCAGCGTCCATTGCCATCCATCACGATCGCGACGTGGCCGGGCACCTTCCCGTCGAAGTCCTGCGGATGCTGCCCGGTCCAATCCACGGGCCGGTACGCGACGGCGTCACGGTGCGTGTACGGCTTGGGCGTCATCGCACCGGCTCCGGTGGTCCCGCCGACAGATGGCTGAGCGAGCGGATGCCGCGCTCCAGGTGCCACTGCGCGTACGCCGCGATGACTCCGGAGGCACCGGCTGTCGCCCGGGGACCCGCGGCATCCACGCTCTCCCACTCCCCAGCCATCAGCGCCTCCAGCAGCCGCACGATGTCGGCGTCGACGCGCGGGCTGCCGGCCGGCGCGCACTCCCGGCACACCACCCCGCCCAGCTGCGCGACGAACACGTCGTGCGGTCCGGGGCGGCCGCAGCGTGCGCATTCGCCGAGTGCCGGCGCCCATCCGGCCAGGGCCATCACCCGCAGGAGATAGGAGTCGAGGATGCTGCGCGGCGCGTGCTCGCCGAGCGTGAGCGCGCGAAGCCCCCCTACCAGCAGCAGGTACTGCTGCGGACCCGACTCCGCCTCGCTGAGGCGATCGGCCGTCTCGACCATGGCGCTGGCGGCGGTGTAGCGCTCATAGTCCGCGGCGATGTCGGCGCCGTACGCCCCGAGCGAGTCCGCCTGCTGGACGATGTCGAGCGAGCGCCCGGTGTACAGCTGCACATCCGCGACCATGAACGGCTCCAGGCGCGCACCGAACCGCGACGACGTGCGCCGAACCCCTTTTGCGACGGCCCGCACTTTGCCGTGCCGGCGGCTGAGCATGACGACGATGCGGTCCGCCTCGCCCAGCTTGTGGGTGCGCAGGACCACGACGTCGTCGCGATAGGTGGGCACACTCGATTATCCCGCGCTGACGACGCTGGAGCGTGACCGAACCGCTCTTCGAGTCAGGCCCCGACGAGTGCCCCCGATCGCTCGCGCGTGCGGATCGCCCGGTTGACCGCCGAGACGATCGCCTTCAGCGACGCCGTCGAGATGTCGCCGTCGATGCCAACCCCCCACAAGCGCTCGTCCTCGATCTGCAGCTCGACGTACGACGCGGCCTGGGCGTCGCCGCCGGCACTGAGGGTGTGCTCGACGTAGTCGTACAGCGTCACGTCGAGGCCCTGCGCGCGCACGACCTCGAGGAAGGCCGAGACCGGGCCGTTGCCGACACCTCGAGCCTCGACCACTCCGTCGCCGTCGCGGAAGGTCACGTCCAGCGACACCTCGCCGGACATGTCGCTCTGCGTGCGGGTGGAGACCAGCTCGAAGCGGCCCCACTTGTCGTCCGCGGCGGGGGCCGGCAGGTACTCGTCGGTGAAGATCGACCAGATCTCCTCGCTGGTGACCTCGCCGCCCTCGGCATCCGTCTTGGCCTGAACGACGCCGGAGAACTCGATCTGCAGCCGACGAGGCAGGTCCAGCGCATGGTCGGCCTTCAGCAGATAGGCGACGCCGCCCTTGCCCGACTGCGAGTTGACGCGGATGACCGCCTCGTACGAGCGGCCGAGATCCTTCGGGTCGATCGGCAGGTACGGCACCGCCCACTCGAGATCGTCCGCCGCGACGCCGGCCTCGTCGGCGCGGGCGCCCATGGCCTCGAACCCCTTCTTGATCGCGTCCTGATGCGATCCGCTGAAGGCGGTGAAGACCAGATCCCCGGCCCACGGGCTGCGCTCGGGCACGGGCAGCTGATTGCAGTACTCGGCCGTCCGCTTGATCTGGTCGATGTCGCTGAAGTCGATCTGCGGGTCGACGCCCTGGGTCAGCAGGTTGACGCCCAGCGCGACGAGGTCGACGTTGCCGGTGCGCTCGCCGTTGCCGAACAGGCATCCCTCGATCCGGTCCGCCCCGGCCAGGTAGCCGAGCTCGGCGGCGGCGATCGCCGTGCCGCGGTCGTTGTGCGGATGCAGGGAGAGGATGACGTTCTCGCGATGGTTCAGGTGCCGGTTCATCCACTCGATCGAGTCCGCGTACACGTTCGGCGTCGCCATCTCCACCGTGGCCGGCAGGTTGATGATGACCTTGCGCTGCGGGGTCGGCTCGAAGACGTCCAGCACCTGGTTGCAGATGTCAGCGGCGAACTCCAGCTCGGTGCCCGTGTAGCTCTCCGGCGAGTACTCGTAGTACACGGAGGTCTCGGGCACCCTCTTCTCGTACTCGCGGCACAGGCGGGCGCCCTCGAGCGCGATGTCGATGATGCCCTGCCGGTCGGTGCGGAACACGACGTCGCGCTGCAGGATGCTCGTCGAGTTGTACAGATGGACGATGGCCTGCTTCGCGCCGGCGATCGCCTCGTAGGTGCGCTCGATGAGGTGCTCCCGGGACTGCGTCAGCACCTGGATGGTGACATCGTCGGGGATCGCGCTGTCCTCGATGAGCTGCCGCACGAAGTCGAAGTCGGTCTGGCTGGCGCTGGGGAAGCCGACCTCGATCTCCTTGTAGCCCATGTTCACGAGCAGCTCGAACATGATCCGCTTGCGCTCGGGACTCATCGGGTCGATGAGGGCCTGGTTGCCGTCGCGCAGATCGACCGCGCACCAGCGCGGCGCGGCGGTGATGCGCTTGTCCGGCCAGGTGCGGTCGGGCAGGTGGACGCGGAACTGCTCGTGATACGGACGGTATCGGTGGGTCGGCATGCCCGAGGGCTGCTGCGTGTTCTCCATGTGTCGCTCTTCTCTCGCCTGGGTTCACGGGCCGACGACGAAGCTCCGCGGCGAGAGAGGCCCTAGGTCGAGGACTCGCCGCGGCGGCTAAGGAGAAGCACGGAGCCCGCACGCATGAACACAGAGTACACCCGGCTTCGACCGGGTCGCCAACCGCGATGAGACGAACTGCCCCGAGGCGACACTTCCCGGGCATGAAGCGCACTCAGATCGCCGTCGCCCTGCTGGCGGCATCCGCCCTGCTGCTGGCCGCCTGTGCCACACCGAGCGGATCGGCGCCCTCCGGTCCCCCGGCAGGCGACCGGCTCGGCGCGGTTGCACCCTCCCCTCCGGACGGAGAGGTGATCGGGCAGGGGACGGTCCTGGATGCCGGAGGCGACGCCGAACTCTGCATGGGGGCGGTGGCGGAGTCGTATCCTCCGCAGTGCAGCGGAATTCCGCTGGAGAACTGGTCCTGGGACGGCGTCGAAGGGTCCGAGCAGTCGGGCGACGTGCGCTGGGGCGCGTATGCCGTACAGGGCATGTACAACGGCACGTCCTTTCAGGTGACGCAGCCGCCGATCCTGCTCGCGCTGTACGACCCGATGGTGCCGGATGACCCCTATGGTGGCGAGCCCGGAAACGCCGACGAGGCCACGCTGACGGGAATTCAGGACGACCTTCCCGGCCGCCTCGGGGCCGCCTACCTGTCGTCCTGGCCGGAAGACGGCCGACTGCGCGTGCAGGTGATCTGGGACGACGGCGCATGGCAGCGGGCTGCCGACGAGGAATTCGGCGAAGGCGTCGTGGTGGTCGAGTCGGCGCTGCGGCCGGTGGGCTGACGCGGAGCGGGTATGCTCCGCCGAGGAGATCTGCGACAGGAGTCTCCTCTATACCTTCTTGGATTAGTACATCTGTGTTATGGTGTACCTATGACGTTGCCTTCCCTCATCGAACGTCCCTCTGACGAAGACGCTCTCGCATTCGTCTTCCACGACGTTGAGCGGCACCAGTATGACCTCAATCGTGGCGCGGCGCGTCGCGCCGCATCTCTCGCTGACGCGCTGGCGTACGCGCGGTCTCGGCCGTGGGTGTACGCGGTGTCGGACGACCCGGACAGCGTGCGCACGGCTGAGCGGTGCGCGGCGATGGAGGCGGCTGCGCGGTTCCAGCTGGGTGAGGCGACGGTGCGGACGCTCGCGTGGGTCGCCGATGAGGCGCGTACGCGGCTTCCGGCGCTGTGGGGGCGCGCTTGGGAGGGGTTCGCCGCCATGGGGCAGGTCGAGTCGGCGGTGAAGCTGCTGTCCCGATTCGGAGAGGATGCCGCAGCCGTGGCCGCCTTCGACGACTATCTCGCCGAGTTGGTGCTGACCGCATCGCCGGCGGTGTTCAGATCGAAGGCGCACAAGGCGACACGGATGCTCGCACCGGGAGACCCCGCGACAGAGCACGTGCGTGCGCGTGAAGAGCGGCGGGTCATCCACGAGAGGACGGGCGACGGGATGTCGTGGCTGCACATCCACACCACGACGGTTGAGGCGACCGCTGCGTTCCGGCGCGCGACGTCGACGGCCAAGCATATGGAGAAGTCCGAGTGCGATGGGCGCACTCGCGATCAGCTGCGTGCCGACCTTCTGTCAGCGTGGATGCGCGGCATCGCCGGCCCTCAGGCGGTGAAGACGAAGGTGTTCATCACCGTGCCGCTGGACAAGCTCACGCCTGCGGCACAGAAGACGGTCCGCACCGACATCACGCCGCGCGTCGGCGGCCTGGATCTGAACAGCGAGCCGCTGCTGCTCGGCCACGGCGACGAACCCGTCGACGAGACCACCGCCGTGCGGATGCTGCTGGCGGCGGGGAAGTTCACGCGCGTGATCACCGACCCCGTCACCGGGGTGGTTCTCGACATGGATCGTCGGGCGCGCACAGTGACCCGGGCGCAGTACGAGTGGCTGCTGCTCAGCCACGGCACCTGCACCCGAGACGGCTGCGGCAGACCCGCTGCCGACGCGGAGATCGACCACTGGATCGAATTCAACGGACCGCGGCAGGGCGGGACCGACATCGGCAATCTGCACCCCTTCTGCGCACCCGAGAACAACGCCAAGGGCGCGACGCGACTGCGCTACCGGCGACGAACGGATGGCACCGTCGCGCTGCACTTCCCCACCGGGTTCGAGACCAGACCGGACGTTCCGTTCGCGCTGCTGGGCGTGCTCGAACGGAACCGGCTGCAGCCCCAGGTCTACGCCGACGATCCACCATTCTGACTCTGATTCCCGGTGACGCGACGCACCTCAGAAGCCCAGCCGTCTCAGCTGCTTCGGGTCGCGCTGCCACTCCTTGGCGACGCGCACGTGCAGCTTGAGGAAGATCCTCGTGCCCACCAGCGGCTCCAGCTGGGCGCGTGCGCGTGCGCCGACGTCGCGCAGCCGAGAGCCCCGGTGCCCGATGATGATGGCCTTCTGGCTGTCGCGCTCGACGACGATGCTCGCATAGATGTCGGTGAGGCCGCCGCGGGTCTCATCGGTGCTCGGTCGCTCGGCGATGTCGTCGATCGTGACCGCGATCGAGTGCGGCAGCTCGTCGCGCACGCCCTCCAGCGCCGCCTCGCGGATGATCTCGGCCACCCGGTCCTCGAGAGATTCGTCGGTGACGACGCCCTCCGGGTACAGCGCGGGCCCGGTCGGCATGAGCGAGAGCAGCTCGTCGACGAGCACCTCGAGCTGTTCGTGCGTGAGCGCCGACAGCGGGATGACGGCGGCCCAGTCCTCACGCAGGCTGTCGACCTCCATCAGCCGCTCCGCGATCTGGTCGCGGGAGGCGGCATCCGTCTTCGTGACGATGGCCACCTTCTTCGCACGCGGATACCCGTCCAGCGACTCGGCGATGCGTCGATCGCCCGGCCCGACCTTCTCGGTGGCCGGCACGCAGAAGCCGATCACGTCGACATCGCCGAGGACCTGGTCGACGAGATCGTTGAGCCGCTGGCCGAGGAGGGTGCGGGGCTTGTGGATGCCGGGAGTGTCCACGATGATCAGCTGGCCGCCCGGGCGGTTCACGATGCCGCGGATGGCGCGCCGCGTTGTCTGCGGCTTCTCGCTGGTGATCGCGACCTTCTCCCCCACCAGGGCGTTCGTCAGCGTCGACTTGCCCACGTTGGGGCGGCCCACGAACGTGGCGAAGCCGGATCTCGGATCACTCATGGAAGGCCTCCTCGGCGGCGGCGAGCGCCTCTCCGCGCTCGACGAACACGGTCGCCAGACCCCGGCCACGACCGCGGGATGTGCCTCCCGTCAGCACCAGTCCCTCCACGACGGCGGTCGCGCCCGGCTGCGGGATGCGGCCGAGCGCTTTGCCCAGCAGCCCTCCGACCGAGTCGACGTCCTCGTCCTCGAGCTCGATGCCGAACAGGTCGCCGATATCGTCCAGCGACAGCCGTGCGCTCACGCGGTAGCGGCCGGGCTCCAGCTCCACGACCTCCGCGGGGCTGCGGTCGTACTCGTCGGCGATCTCGCCCACGAGCTCCTCGATGAGGTCCTCCAGGGTGACGAGTCCTGCGATGTCGCCGTACTCGTCCACCACCATGCACACATGCACCGCGTCGCGCTTCATCTGCTGCAGCAGGGTCTCGGCCTTCATCGACTCGGGCACGAACACCGCCTTGCGGGAGATGGGTCGCACCGACGCGTGTCCCCAGGCCCGCTCATCCCGGAAGGCGAACTGGACGAGATCCTTCAGATACAGCACGCCCACCACGTCGTCGGCGTCGCCCTCGACGACCGGAACGCGCGAGACGCCCTTGTCGAGGAACAGCTGCATCGCCTCTCGGGTCGTGGCCGTGGCATCCACGGTGACCATGTCGGTGCGCGGCACCATCACCGCCCGGACGAACCGGTCGGTGAAGTCGAACACCGAGTGGATGAGGTCGCGGTCGTCCTCCTCGATGAGATCCTGGGAGGCGGCCTCATCGACCATGCTGAGCAGCTGCTCCTCCGACGAGAAGGAAGCGTTGCGCACGACGCCGGGGGTGATGCGCTCTCCGAGGGCCACCAGGCCGTGTGCCAGCGGACCGAGGATCACCCGGACCGCGCGGATCACGGGGGCGACGGACTGGAGCAGCCCTCGCGCGTGCTGCCGCCCGACCGTGCGCGGGCTTGCGCCCACGAGCACGAAGGAGATCGCGGTCATCAGCACGATGGCGGCGAGCATCGCCCACCAGATGCTCTCGATCAGCAGCATGAAGGCGACGGTGACCAGCACCGCGGCGGCGGTCTCGGCGAGGATCCTGATGAACACGACCGCGTTCAGGTGCGCGTCGGTGTCGTCGGCCATCGCCCGCAGGGACTTCGCATTGCGGCCTGCCAGCGCGAGCTCTGCGAGATCGGCGCGCGAGGTCACACCCAGCGCCGCGTCGATGGCCGCCATCAGACCGCCGAAGGCGACCAGCAGCACCGCTGCGGCCAGGAGCAGCGCCGCGGTCATGATCGGGGTCTGCGGCGCTCGGCGTGCTCGAAGCCGATGATCAGCTCGCGCTGCAGCCCGAACATCTCGCGCTCCTCGTCCGGCTCCGCGTGATCGAAGCCGAGCAGGTGCAGCAGGCCGTGGGTCGTCAGCAGCACCAGTTCAGCGAGGGTCGAGTGGCGTGCCTGCTGTGCCTGGGTCTCGGCCACCTGCGGGCACAGGACGATGTCGCCGAGGAGTCCGGGCGGCGTCGGCATGTCCTCGGTCCCCGGACGCAGCTCGTCCATCGGGAAGCTCAGCACGTCGGTGGGCCCGGGCTCGTCCATCCACTGCACGTGCAGGGCCTCCATGGCGCCCTCGTCCACCAGGATGATGGCCAGCTCGGCCTCCGGGCTCACATGAAGCTCGGCCAGCGCGTAGTCGACCAGGCGCAGCAGCTTGGACTCGTCGACGTCGACTCCGGATTCGTTCGAGATCTCGATCGTCATCGGATGCCTCGCTTCGGCTGGTGATCGCGTGGGCCTGGCCGGCCGGCGCGGCGCTCCGCGCGGTTCGCGAACTCCGCGGCCTGCTCCCGCTCGTGCCGCGCTGCGACCCGCTTCTCGTCGTAGACGGTGTAGGCGTCCACGATCTTCCCGACGAGGCTGTGCCGCACGACATCGGCGCTGGTCAGGGTGATGAACTCGATGTCGTCGATCGCGTTGAGCACGCGTGTGACCAGCCGCAGCCCCGACGATCCCTGCGGGAGGTCGACCTGCGTGATGTCGCCGGTGACGACCATCTTCGTGCCGAACCCGAGCCGGGTCAGAAACATCTTCATCTGCTCGGGCGTCGTGTTCTGCGCCTCGTCGAGCACGACGAACGAGTCATTGAGGGTCCGGCCACGCATATACGCCAGCGGGGCGACCTCGATGGTGCCGGTGGCGATGAGCTTCGGCAGGATCTCGGGGTCCACCATCTCGTTCAGCGCGTCGTAGAGCGGGCGCAGGTACGGGTCGATCTTGTCGGTGAGGGTGCCCGGCAGGAAGCCGAGCCGCTCGCCGGCCTCGATCGCCGGCCGGCTCAGGATGATGCGGCTGACCTCCTTGCGCTGCAGGGCCTGGACGGCCTTCGCCATCGCCAGATAGGTCTTGCCGGTGCCGGCGGGACCGATGCCGAACACGATCGTGTTCTCGTCGATCGCGTCGACGTATGTCTTCTGCCCGAGGGTCTTCGGCCGGATGACCCTGCCCCGCGACGACAGGATGGCCTCGCCCATCACCTCAGACGGGCGCGGTGCGCCATCGGTGCGCAGGAGCCGGCTCGATGACGCGACGTCGACCGGGCCGAGGTCATGACCGGCGCGCGTCATGGCCAGCAGCTCGTCGACGAGCCGCCGCGCTTCCGACACTTCGTCACGGCGCCCGGACAGCGTGATCTCGTTGCCCCGGACCAGGACGTCGACCTCGGGATGCTCGGCCTCCACCATCCTCAGCAGTCGATCCTGCGGGCCGAGCAGCTGCACCATCGCGACGCCGTCGGCGAGGATCGTCTCGCTGATCCGGTCCGCGTCGGGGGCGTCAGGCACCGACGCTCGCTTCGTCGAGGCCGCCGGCGAGCACGTGTGCATGGACGTGGAAGACCGATTGACCGCCCCCGGGCCCGGTGTTGAAGACGAGGCGGAAGTCGCCGTCCGAGTGCTCGGCGGCCAGTGTGTTGGCCAGACCCACCATCTCCGCCAGCAGGGCGGGGTCGCCCGCGGCAAGCTCGACGACGTTGCGGTATTCGGCGGACTTGGGGATCACCAGGAGGTGCACGGGCGCGCGCGGGGCGATGTCGCGGATCGCGAACGTGTTCTCGGTCTCGGCGATGATCTCGGACGGGATCTCGCCCTCGAGGATGCGCGTGAAGATCGACGGTTCGCTCATGGATGCCAGTCTAGTTACCCTCTTCCCACGGCCGCGGGCTACCAGCGACCGAGTGCCACGCTGACGACGGCGAGGGCGGCGGGCCCGGCGGTGGAAGTGCGCAGCACGGTCTCGCCGAGGCGGACGGGGAGCGCCCCGGCATCCGCCAGCATGGCGAGCTCGTCCGCCGCGAGACCGCCCTCGGGACCGACGACGAGCAGGATGTCACCCTCATCGCCGAGGTCGATCCCCGACAGCGCGCTCGCCGCGGTGGGCTCGAGGACGAGGACGAGGGATGCCGCGGCGCGCCGTGCCAGCTGTGCCGTCGTCACCGGTGCGGTGACCTCGGGAACCCAGACGCGGTGCGCCTGCTTCGCAGCCTCGCGCACGATCGACGCCCAGCGCCGACGGCCCTTGTCCGCCTTGGGGCCGTCCCACCGCGAGATGCTGCGGCTCGCCTGCCACGGCACGACCTCATCGATGCCGAGCTCGGTGGCCGCCTGCACGGCGAGCTCATCCCGATCGCCCTTGGCCAGTGCCTGCACGAGCACGAGGCGGCGGCTCGGCGGCGGGATCTCGCGGCGGTCAGCCACGCGGACGATCACCTCGCGCGGCTGTGCGCTCTCGACCGCACCGGTCAGCCACACGCCCCGCCCGTCGCCGACGGTGACCTGCTCCCCCGGCCGCACCCTGCGCACGGAGGCGGCATGATGGGCCTCGGCACCGGCGATGACGACGGCGTCGCCGGGCCCGGCGTCGGCGGCGTCGACGAGGAAGTGCAGCGCCATGCGTCAGGCGCTCTGGCGGAACCGGTCGCGCAGCTTCGCGAACAGGCCCTGATGGAATTCGGCCAGCTTCGGCGAGGGCGCCCTCGTGCGCTTCGCGAAGTCCTCGATGAGGGCGCGCTCCTTCGCGTCCAGGCGGCTCGGGGTCACCACGTGCACGCCCACCCGCAGGTCGCCGCGGGTCGAGCCGCGCAGGGGTGTGATGCCGCGGCCCTTCACCGTGAGGATGTCGCCGGCCTGGATGCCCGGCCTGATCTCGAGCTCGACCGGGCCATCGAGCGCTTCGAAGGTTGTCGACGTGCCGAGGATCGCGTCCGACATCGACACCTCGAGCGTGGCCAGCAGGTCGTCGCCGTCTCTGCTGAAGATCTCGTGGGCGGCCACTGTGACCTCCAGATACAGGTCTCCGTGCGGTCCACCGGCGGGACCGACCTCGCCCGATCCCGGCAGCTGCAGCCGCAGGCCCGTCTCGACGCCGGCGGGGATGTCGATCGACACCGTGCGGCGCGAGCGCACCCGGCCCTGCCCCTGGCAGGTCGCGCAGGGGTACGGGATGACGGTCCCGTACCCGTGGCAGGTGCCGCACGGCTGCGAGGTGACGACGTTTCCGAGCAGGCTGCGCACCGTGCGCTGGATGTGGCCGCTGCCGCCGCAGATGTCACAGGTGACGGGCTGGGTGCCCGGCTGGCAGCAGGATCCCTGACAGGTCTCGCACAGCACCGCGGTGTCGACCTCGATGTCGCGGTGCGTGCCGAAGATCACGTCTCCCAGCTGCAGCGTCACGCGCACGAGCGCGTCCTGTCCGCGCTCGCGGCGCGACCGCGGCCGGCCCTGGCGGGCTCCCGCACCGCCGAAGAACGTCTCGAAGATGTCGCCGAAGCCGCCGAAGCCCTCACCGGAGAATCCGCCGCCGAACGCGCCCGCGCCGCCCATGTCGTAGCGACGGCGCTGCTCGGGGTCGCTGAGCACGTCGTACGCGTGGGTCACGTGCTTGAAGCGCTCCGCGGCATCCTCCCCGGAGTTCACATCCGGGTGCAGCTCACGGGCGAGCCGGCGGTACGCCTTCTTGATGTCCTCCGGGCTCGCGTCGCGCGAGACGCCCAGGACCTCGTAGTGGTCAGCCATCCTGCCTTCCTGTGCGCGCCCGCAGCGCGCGATCGTCGTGTCCGTGCTCGCCTCAGCGAGGCTGCTCGTCCTCTTCCAGCAGCCGCGACAGGTACCGTGCCACGGCGCGGGCGGCCGCGAGGTTCGAGGGGTAGTCCATCCGTGTGGGCCCCAGCACGCCGACGCGCGCATGACCGCCGGAGCTGTCGTAATCGCTGGTGACCACGGATGCCTCGGCCAGGCCGAACGGCTCGTTCTCACGTCCGATGCTCGCCGCGAGACCGTGCTCGTCTGCGACCATCTCACCGACGAGCCGCAGCAGCGTCACCTGCTCTTCGATGGCTTCCAGGAGCGGGTAGATGCTGCCGCGGAAGTCCTGTTCGCGGCGCGCGAGATTCGCCGTGCCGGCCATGACGAGCCGGTTCTGGCGGAAGTCCTCCAGCTCGTCGACCACCGCCTCGGCGACCGCCGTCAGTGCGGCGGCCATCGGCGACGCCTGGGGGTCGAGTTCGGCACGCAGCGTGACCATGCGCTGAACGCCCTCGGACACCGGGCGACCGGCGACGAGAGTGCCCAACCGCGCGCGGATGGTCGCGATGTCGGTCTCGTCCAGCGCCGCGCCCAGCACGGTGATCCGCTGGGACACCCTCCCCGTGTCGGTCACGATGACCACCAGCATCCGGCTCGGCGCGAGTGCCACCAGCTCTACGTGCGTGACGGTGGCGCGCTCGAAGGACGGGTACTGCACGAGGGCCACCTGACCGGTGAGCCGGGTCAGCACGCGCACCGTGCGCGTGAGCAGATCATCGAGGTCCGATGTCTCGGCGAGGAACTCGGTGATGGCCGTGCGCTGAGCCGTGCTCAGCGGTCGCAGCTCCGCGAGGTGGTCGACGAACACGCGGTAGCCCTTGTCCGTGGGGACGCGTCCCGACGACGTGTGCGGCGCCGTGATGAGCTCTTCGTCCTCGAGCAGCGCCATGTCGTTGCGGATGGTGGCGGCGGAGACGCCGAAGTGGTGGCGGTCCACGATCGCCTTGCTGCCCACCGGCTCATGGGTGTCGACGTAGTCCTGCACGATGGCGCGGAGCACCTGCAGGCCGCGTTCGGTGACCATGACACTCCTCTCCTGGCACTCGTCGTCTCAGAGTGCCAATTCTACCCGGCGGCGGCCGATCACGGGGTGAGGGCGCGCACGACCGCGTCCGCCAGGAGTCTTCCCCGCAGCGTCAGGACGATCGTTCCGCGGACGGCCTCCGCGCCGTCGATGAGGCCGTCGGCGATGAGGGACGGCACGGCACTGGGTCGGCCTCCGTCCGGATTCGCGTCCGGCAGCTCCGCGATCGGAAGGCCTTCACGGATGCGCGAGCGCAGCAGCACCCGCTCCAGGGCGCGGCCCCTGGCATCCGGCGTCTCTCGAGCGGCCGATGGGCTCTGACCAGCCGCCAGCCGCTGCGCGTAGGCCGCCGGATGCTTCACATTCCACCACCGCGTGCCGGCGACGTGGCTGTGCGCGCCGGGGCCGAATCCCCACCAGTCGGCACCGCGCCAGTACGCGAGGTTGTGGCGAGAGCGATGCGCCTCGTCGCGTGCCCAGTTCGACACCTCGTACCACCGGAGTCCGGCCGCGCCCAGGACGGAGTCGGCGAACTCGTACATGTCGGCCTCGAGATCCTCGTCCGGCTCCGGCACCTCGCCCCGCCGGATCTGCCGAGCCAGCTTGGTGCCGTCCTCGACGATCAGCGCGTAGGCGGAGACGTGGTCCGGCTCCAGCGCCAGGGCCGTCTCCAGCGAAGCGGACCAATCAGCCAGAGACTCCCCCGGCGTGCCGTAGATGAGGTCCACGCTGACGTCGAGACCTGCCCGTCGCGCGGCGTGCACGGCGGTCGCGACGTTCGCCGGGCGGTGCGTGCGATCGAGTACGCGCAGCACGTGGGGCACGGCGGACTGCATGCCGATCGACAGGCGCGTGACCCCGGACGCCGCCAGCTCGTCGGCCACGGCATCGGTCACGGTGTCGGGGTTGGCCTCCACGGTGACCTCCGCACCGGGGGCGAGGCCGAATGCCTCGCGGACGCCGGAGAGCATCCGCGCCAGGTCACCCGGGGGAAGAAGCGTCGGCGTGCCGCCTCCGAAGAACACGGTCTGCGCCGAACGCAGCGGCCCAAGATCGCCGAGCACGCGCGTCGCGAGGGCGACCTCGCGCAGCAGGATCCCGGCGTACTCGTCCTGGCGGGTGCCACGCAATTCGCTCGACGTGTACGTGTTGAAGTCGCAGTAGCCGCAGCGCACCCGGCAGAAGGGCACATGCACGTAGACGCCGAAGTCGGTGGCGGCATCGACCGAAGTGCCGTCGGGCAGGGCGCCGTCCGCGGGCACCGGATCGCCGACCGGGAGCGGACTCCCCATATCAGGCCGGGGTCGCGTACAGCGGGGAGATCGCCCGCAGGTAGCGCGTGAACAGCTCGCGCCGGCGACGCCGCACCAGGCCGCGGAACACCCGGTAGGCGACCGCCTTCGGCGCGTCGAACGCCCGCACCGTGAACCAGACCTCGTCGTTGTCGAGCCAGTCGAGCATGAACGACTCCTCGCCGCTGACGACCGAGTCGCCGACGGTGCCCAGGGCGAATCCGACGCGTCGGGGCTCCTCCACGGCGAGGATGACGCGCAGCTCGCCGTCGGCGCGCAGCCCCCCGACCCTGCCGCGCACGCGCACCGTGGTCCCGGGGCTCACGAACGGCGTGCCGTTCTCGTCGAAGCGCTGGTCTGCCTCGAGCCGGGTCGGCGCGACCGGGTGCCCCTCGCCGTCGAAGCTCACCCCCGAGTACATGGGCCCGGAGGCCGGCCGCACATCGCTGAGCTGGAGCCCGGCGCCCCGCTGCGCCGTCCACGACAGCAGCGCCTCGCCGGCCGTCTGGAACCGCGCCTCGCCGCTGCCGATGCGCCACGCATCCGCGGCAGGGATGCTGCGCTCCGGCGGATACTGCAGCAGATCGGCCGCCTGCGTCGCCCCGACGGCGGCGTAGTCGACCGTGTCGTCTGTGAAGCTCCCGCGGCGCATGCGTTTCAGACTACCCAGGCGATGCTGTGCGCGGCATGCATACACCCCGCCACGGCTACTTCTTCTCTTTGCCCTCGACGTCCCCCGAGAGTGCGGCGATGAACGCCTCTTGGGGGACTTCGACGCGCCCGACCATCTTCATGCGCTTCTTGCCCTCCTTCTGCTTCTCGAGGAGCTTGCGCTTGCGGGTGATGTCGCCGCCGTAGCACTTGGCGAGCACGTCCTTGCGGATGGCGCGGATGTTCTCACGGGCGATGATGCGGGCCCCGATGGCCGCCTGGATCGGCACCTCGAACTGCTGCCGCGGGATCAGCTTGCGCAGCCGCTCGGTCATCAGGGTGCCGTAGGCGTACGCCTTCTCGCGGTGCACGATCGAGCTGAAGGCATCCACCTTCTCGCCCTGCAGCAGGATGTCGACCTTGACCAGATCGGCCTCCTGAGAGCCGTTCGGCTCGTAGTCCAGGCTTGCGTACCCCTGCGTGCGGCTCTTGAGCTGGTCGAAGAAGTCGAACACGATCTCGCCGAGGGGAATGCTGTATCGCAGCTCCACGCGATCCTCGGACAGGTAGTCCATGCCGAGGATCTGCCCGCGCCGGGACTGGCACAGCTCCATCACGGTGCCCACATAATCCTTCGGCGTGAGGATCGCCGCCTTCACCATCGGCTCCTCGACCATCACCACCTTCCCGTCCGGATACTCGCTCGGGTTGGTCACCACGACGTGGTCACCGGTGTCGGTGGTCACGTCGTAGATCACGCTGGGAGCGGTCGTGATCAGGTCGAGGTCGAATTCGCGGGACAGCCGCTCCGTGATGATCTCCAGATGCAGCAGGCCCAGGAATCCGCAACGGAAGCCGAAGCCGAGGGCCACCGAGGTCTCCGGCTCGTACTGGAGCGACGCATCCGAGAGCTTGAGCTTGTCCAGCGCCTCCCGCAGATCGGCGTAGTCGCTGCCGTCGAGCGGGTACACGCCCGAGTACACCATCGGCTTCGGGTCCGTGTATCCCGGCAGCGGCGCTGCCGCCGGCTTGCGCTGTTCGGTGATCGTGTCCCCGACCTTGGACTGCCGCACGTCCTTGACGCCGGTGATGAGGTACCCCACCTCGCCCACACCCAGACCGCGGGTCGGAAGGGGCTCAGGGCTGGAGACGCCGATCTCCAGCAGCTCATGGGTGGCCCTGGTCGACATCATCTGGATGCGCTCGCGCGGTTCGAGCTTGCCGTCGACCATGCGCACATAGGTGACGACGCCGCGGTACGCGTCGTACACGGAGTCGAAGATCATCGCGCGGGCGGGCGCGTCGGCGTCGCCGGTCGGCGCAGGGATGTCGCGCACGATGCGATCCAGCAGCTCTTCCACGCCGGCCCCGGTCTTGCCCGAGACGCGCAGCACGTCGTCCGGGTCGCCGCCGATGAGGTTCGCCAGTTCTGCGGCGAATTTCTCCGGGTCGGCGGCGGGCAGGTCGATCTTGTTCAGCACCGGGATGATGTGCAGGTCGTTCTCAAGGGCGAGATAGAGATTCGCGAGGGTCTGCGCCTCGATCCCCTGCGCCGCGTCCACAAGCAGGACCGCCCCTTCGCAGGCCGCGAGCGAGCGGCTGACCTCGTAGGTGAAGTCGACGTGCCCCGGTGTGTCGATCATGTTCAGCGCGTACGCCTGATCGGCCGATGCCCACGGCATCCGCACCGCCTGGCTCTTGATCGTGATGCCGCGCTCGCGCTCGATGTCCATGCGGTCCAGGTACTGGGCGCGCATGTCACGGTCGGCGACGACACCGGTGATCTGCAGCATCCGATCGGCCAGCGTCGACTTGCCGTGGTCGATGTGGGCGATGATGCAGAAGTTGCGGATCAGCTCGGGCGGTGTCGCGGACGCCTCGAGGGGCTTCAGGGCACGTGGTGACATGTCCTGTCGATTCTAGGCGTCATACCCTGTGAGCATGGTCGTCCACGTCGTCCTCGTGCACGGCATCCGCACATCCGGGAGCATGTGGCGCGCGCAGCTCGAGCACCTGGCAGAGCGCGGCGTGCGCGCGGTCGCGGTGGATCTGCCCGCGCACGGCAGTCGGCGGGGCGAGACATTCACCCTCGACGAGGCTTTCGGCACGATCGACCGCGCCGTCTCCGAGGCCGCCGAGCACGGCCCGGTGCTGCTGGTCGGCCATTCGATGGGTGGCCTGCTCTCGATCGAGTACGCCGGGCGGGAGGATCCGCCGCCGATCGCCGGCTTCGTCGCCGCGTCCTGCACGGCCATCCCGCGTCGCATGAGCCTCGGCACCTACCGGCTGCTGGCGCGCGGCTTCGACGCGCTGCCCGACCGTGGGCAGCGGATCACCGATCTGGTGCTGGATCGCACCCTGCCGGATGAGACGCGCCTGGATTTCGGCGCCGGCGGCTACGCGTACGACGCGCAGGACGCGGCCCTGCGCAGCCTCTCGGTGCTCGACCTGCTCGGCGCATTGCACCGCATCCGGGTGCCCCTGTGGTTCATCAACGGCCAGTACGACCAGCTGCGGGTGAACGAGCGCCTGTTCCGGAAGGTCGCCCCAGGAGCCGAGCTCATCGTCGTGCCGCGCACCTCGCACCTGGTCTCGGCGATGCGGCCGGGCGTGTTCAACGCACTGCTGGATCTCGCAGTGGCGACGATCGAGCGGAACGGATCGCCAGGGTCATGACTCCGCCGGCGACCGACGCGATCGCCCCGATGAGGAACAGCAGCCAGAACCCGCCGACGGCGGCAACGAGCCCGGCGCCGATGAGCGGCCCGAGCAGCTGGCCGAGGCTCGCCGAGACGTTCACGAAGCCGAGATCTCGGGCATGGTCCGCTTCGTTCGGGAGCAGGTCGGTGCCCAGGGCGAGGCCGACGGACATGAATGCGCCGTAGCCGATTCCCAGCAGCGCAGCTGCGACGAAGGTGGTCTCGAAAGACGGCGCCAGCACCAGCAGGAGCGAGGCCGCACCCTGCACCATCGCCGAGACCACGACATAGCCGATGCGGCGACCCGAGCGATCCGACAGCGTTCCGGCCACAACCGAGGCCGCGACGACGAAGACCGTGTAGACGACGATCAGCAGCAGCAGCTCGTCCTCTGCGGTGTCGGGTGCGCGCTCCAGCCCGTAGAGCAGGAAGAACAGCAGCAGACCGGTGCCGAGGGCATTGCCGAGGTTCACGACGAAACGGCCCGCGAGCATCCATGCGAAATCACGGTCCCGCAGCGCGGCGAACCTCTCGCGCAGCGGGCGACGCGTGGCCGGCAGGTGAATCGCGGGGGCCGGCGGATCGGGAAGCATCAGCGCCGCGATCACGCCGATGACTGCCAGAAATCCCGCCAGCAGCAGGTAGCCGGCCACGACCCCGAGCCCGAGCAGAACGATCACGCCGACTCCCGCGACGATCCCGAGCGCCTGCGAGGAGGAGACGGCAGCCGATGCCGTGCCACGCTGCGTCGTGAGCTGATCGGCGATGAGTGCGGTGAATGCGGCAGAGGCGGCCGCGACACCCACCGAGACGCCGATCCAGGCGATGCCCACCGCCCACGGCCCCTCGGCGAAGGCGATGGCGACGAGCGAGAGCGCTCCGAGCGCCACTCCGCCCAGCGCCCACGGCCGGCGCCGGCCGAACGCTCCGCGCGTGCGGTCGGACAGGGCACCGGCGAGGGGTCCGGCGACCACCGCGGCAAGCCCGCCGACCCCCAGCACCAGGCCGGAGGAGACCACGCCGCCGATCCAGCGGTCCGCCGTGCCCGGGGTGTTCAGCTGCAGTGGGATCAGCAGCTGCAGCGGTGTGAGCTGCACCGTCCACAGTGCGATCCAGGCCAGCGTGAAGAGCGTGAACCATCGGGCCCCCACCGTGCCCGGCGCGCGGCGCTTCATGCGCGCACGCCCGCGATGAGTGCGCGGTACCAGTCGAACGATGCCTTCGGAGTGCGCTGCGACGTGCGCTGATCGACGTGTACGAGCCCGAAGCGCTGAGTGAAACCGTGCGCCCATTCGAAGTTGTCGAGGAGGCTCCAGACCGTGTACTCCTCGACATCGACGCCGGCATCGAGCACGTCTGCAACCGCGGCCAGGTGGCCGGCGAGGTAGGCGATGCGCTCGTCGTCCTGGACTCGTGCGGCGCTCTCGGGTTCGGGGAAGGAGGCGCCGTTCTCCCCGATGACGACAGGCGGCAGGCGATCGCCGTAGCTGTCGCGGAAGCCGATCAGCAGATCGCGCAGCGCGGGCGGGTCGATCGGCCACTCGGGTCCGAAGCCGGTGACGGGGACACCGGGAGTCGGCACGATCTCGAAAGGGACCGGCCCCTGTGCGGCGGTCACGGTCGTCGGGTTGTAGAAGTTGACGCCGTAGAAGTCCTGGGCCGCGCCGATGATCTCGAGGTCGCCCGGTTCGACCGGAAGCGGATCGAGGCCGAATGCCGTGAGGTCGGGATAGGCGCCGGTGAGGATCGGATCCGCGAACAGCCGGTTGTGGATCAGGTCGTAGACCGCCGCCGCGGCGCGGTCTTCCGCAGTGTCGTGCAGTGGTCGCACGAGCGTGTGGTTGTTGGTGATGCCGACACGGGCGGCACCGCGCTCTCGCAGCACCTGCACGGCACGGCCGTGCGCCAGCAGCTGGTGGTGCACGGTCGGCAGCGCACTGAAGAGGAGCTGCTTGGCGGGAGCCAGCGCCCCGATGCCGTACCCCTGCGGGTCATCGACACCGGTTCGTTGAGCGTGTACCACTCGGTGACCCGGTCGCCCAGCCGGTCGGCGGCGAGGGCTGCGTAGTCAGCGAACCGGTCGGCCATCTCACGCGCGAGCCATCCGCCCTGCTCTTCGAGCGCCAGCGGGTGATCCCAGTGATAGAGGGTCGGGAACGGCGTCACGCCGGCTGCCAGCAGAGCGTCCACGACCCGGTCGTAGTAGTCGAGCCCCGCCGGGTTCGCTCTTCCGGTTCCGTCGGGATCGATCCGCACCCAGGACAGTGAGAAGCGATAGCGATCCACCCCCAGTGCGCGCAGCAGCTCGACGTCCTCCGGATAGCGGTGGTAACTGTCCGGACCCGGCTCGGCGGTGGATCCGTCCAGCACCCAGTCCGGCACGGCCACCTGCGCGTCCCAGATGCTCACGCCCCGGCCGTCCGCGGTGCGGGCGCCCTCGACCTGGAAGGCAGCGGTCGCGGTCGACCAGCGGAAGCCGCGCGGGAAGCGCGCGGAAAGGGGATGGCCCAGGTGGGCCGGGGGCTGCGTCATCGGACTCCTCGGACGTCGCCGTGCGGGATGCGTCCTACGATCTTCGCGTACCGGCGCCCGGTGTGCCGACAGCGCCGCGTCGATCGGCGCCGGCCGTTGCTGGTAGACTCGTCCCTTGGCTTGCGTGTGGGTTCTTTCCCGCACACCGCCGCGCGGCATCCCTCTCCTGTCCCCGGCATTCCACCCATCCCCGAACGAAAGATACGTCGAACGTGGCGAACATCAAGTCGCAGATCAAGCGCAACAAGACCAACGAGAAGGCGCACGAGCGCAACAAGGCCGTCAAGACCGAGCTGAAGACCGCCGTCCGCCGCACGCGGGAGGCCGTCGCCGCAGGTGACAAGGCCGCCGCGCAGAAGGCCCTGGGCACCGCGAACCGCAAGCTGGACAAGGCAGTGAGCAAGGGCGTGATCCACGAGAACCAGGCCGCGAATCGCAAGTCGTCGATCGCGAAGCAGGTCGCAGCTCTCTGAGTCGTCAGCGCAGGCCCGTCCCGTGCAGGGGCGGGCCTTCGTCGTCCCTCGACCAGCTCGGAAATCGCCTCAGGCGCCGTACGGGGCGCGGGTCGCGATGACCGTGATCATCCGCTCCAGCGCGAACACCGGATCGCGCGACGCGCCCTTGACCTCGACGTCCGCGCGCGCGGTCGCCTGGATCGCCATCGCGAGCGTGTCCTCGCTCCATCCGCTCAGGTCGCGGCGCGCACGGTCGATCTGCCAGTCCTTCATGCCCAGGCGCGCCGCCAGCGCCCCAGACGGCTCGCGGGTGCCCGCGACTCGGGCCATGGTCCGCAGCTTGGATGCCACGGCCGCCACCAGCGGCACGGGGTCCGCCCCAGATGCCAGCGCGTGCCGCAGCGCGATGAGCGCATCGCCGTAGCGGCCGGCGATGGCGGTGTCCGCGACGGTGAATGCGGACGCCTCGACGCGGCCGCCGTAGTACCGTCTCACCATGTCCTCGGTGATGTCGCCCGTCGCATCTGCGATCAGCTGCTGACAGGCGGCGGCGAGCTCGGTGAGATCGTCCGTGAAGGCCGACACGAGCGCGCGCAGTGCAGCCGGTGCGATGCGCCGTCCGGCCGCCCGGAACTCCCCCGCGGCGAAGTCCACGCGATCCGAGTCGCGCTTGATCGCCGTGCAGGAAACCTCGACGCCGGCGCCGGCGCCGGCGCGGATCGCGTCGAGCAGCTTCTTCCCCCGCACCGTCGCCCCGGTGTGGCGCAGCACGACGGTGGCCCCCTCCTGCGGGTGCTCGAGATAGGCGAGCGCCTCAGCCAGGAACGCGTCAGAGCACTTCTCGACACCCTGGACGCGCACCAGACGAGGTTCGCCGAACAGCGACGGCGAGGTGAGGCCGAGAAGGGTTCCCGCCTCATAGTCGTCGGCCCGCAGGTCCGAGATCTCCACTGCGGGATCCTCGGCGCGCAGGTAGTCGCGGACGGCGGCGATGGCACGTTCGGCGCAGACCTCTTCAGGCCCGGACACCAGCACGATCGGCGCCGGATGCGGCTCACGCCAGGACAGCTGGGGAATGGCGCTCCTGCCCGAACCGCGAGCGGGACGACGAGGGGAGACGGCCATGCTCCGAGCCTACGGGACGGTTCCGACCCCGCTCCCCGCGCCGGTGGGAGGCCCGCGCTCACGCCACAGGTCGACGCCCTCGCCGCTGTCGGCGACGAGCACGAGCCCGTCGCGATCGGTGCGACCGATCGCCGTTCCCGCTGCGCTCAGCAGCTGCAGCGTCTCCGCACGCGGATGGCCGTAGTCGTTGTCGCTCCCCACGCTCACCACCGCCACCGCTGCGTGGATCCGCCGGTACAGCCCGGCATCCTGATCGGCACTGCCGTGATGGGCGACCTTCACGACCTCATACGGGGGCTGCAGGAGGCGATCGCCGGCGAGGATCGCCTGGGGCGTCGCAGACAGGTCGCCGAGGAAGAGGGATGCCGGGACGCGGCCGCCCCGCATCTCGACGATCACGCTGGCGTCGTTGCCGGGAGGGAAGGCGACGCCGTTCGCGCGCGGCCAGAGAACGCGCCACCGGGCATCCCCGAGCGATCCGGTCATGCCCGCGCTGACCGCGGCGACCCGCGCGCCGGCGTGCGCGAATCGATCCAGCAGCGTCGTATCGCCGGCGTCGCCGACCGGCCCGTGCAGCACCGTGCCGACGGAGCCGACCAGCGCATCGGCGCCGCCGGCATGGTCGAGGTCGAAGTGCGTGAGCACGAGCAGCTCGATGTGCCCGATGCCCAGGCGCGCCAGGCACGCTCGCAGGGGCTCGGGCGCCGGCCCGGTGTCGATGAGCGCCACGTGAGCGCCGGAGCGCACCAGCACCGCGTCGCCCTGGCCCACATCGCACGCAGCGATGGACCAGCCGCTCGGGACGGAGAGCACACCCACGGGTCCGGCCAGCGCCCCATTGCCCAGGAGCGCGCCGACGGTCCCGGACAGGACGACCGTTGCGACCACGCGCGGGATGAGCACGTGCAGTCCGCCGCTACGCCAGGCCACCACCACGACGACGCACAGTCCGAGTCCTGCCAGTGCGGCCGCGCCACCCCACCCTTCCAGCCACGGGATCGAGGCGGCGGGAAGATTCGCAGCGGTCGTCGCCGTCGCGGCGATCCACGAGGAGGGCAGCCAGGCCAGCCCGGCCACGAGACCTGCGAGTCCGGGCAGGACCGGTGCCAGCAGGCAGGCGACCAGGCCCAGCACGGTCGCCGCGGGGGCCGCCGGCCCTGCGACCAGGTTGGCCAGAACGCCGTACAGCGGCACGACCGGATTCACCAGCACGAGAAGCGGGCCGCAGGCCAGCTGTGCAGCCAGGGGCACGGCGAGCACCAGTGCCAGCGCGCTCGGCAGGTGCCTGGCCAGGCCCCGAGCGAGCGGCGGTGCGAGCACGAGCAGCGCCGCTGTGGCTGCGGCCGACAGTGCGAAGCCGAGCGACAGGGCCAGCCAGGGATCGGCGGCGATCAGCACGATCACCGCCAGGCCGAGCGCTCCTGCCCCGGCGGCGGGCCGGCCGAGCAGCACGCCGAGCATCGCGGCCGTCGCCATCGCTGCGGCGCGCACGACGCTCGGCTCCGGTGTCACGAGCACGACGAACCCCGCCAGAGCCGTCAGCGACGCCACCACGCGCAGCCACCGGCGCGCGCCGCACAGTGCCGCGCCGCCGAAGACGAGACCCACGATGATCGCGCAGTTCGCGCCCGATACCGCGGTGAGGTGACTGAGCGAGGAGGCCTTCATCGCCGCGTCGAGCTCCCCCGAGACAGCGCTGGTGTCTCCCACGGCGAGTCCGGGCAGCAGTCCCCCGCCGTCGCCGGGCAGTCGGGCGGTCAGCGTGACGAAGCCGGTGCGCAGGTCCGATGCCGCACCCTCCAGGCCGAGCGGAGGGTCTGTGACCCTGACCCCGCGTGAGGCGAACACGACGAGCACCGCACGATCGCCGGCATCCCCCGCGACCGCTGTGCCGCTGATCACCACCTTCGAACCGAGATCGAGCCGGCCGCCCGTGATGTCCGTCGGCGCGACGGACACCGACACCGGCACCGCTGTGGGCAGCGCGCGGCCGCCCGCCTCGATCAGCCCGGCATCCGCGTCGAACCAGAGCGAGCCGCTCGCCGCAGGGGCGACCTTCGATGTCACCACGGCGGTGAGCTCGAGGGCGCGGCCGCCGTCGACTCCGAACGAGATCGCCGCCTCCCGGGCAGGCTGTGCCGCCGCCACGTGCGAGGCGACGACGGCCGCGGCCGCCAGCGCGACCGCGATGAGGGCCGCCGCACTCCCAGGCCGGCGCATCGCGATCGTCAGCGCGATGACCGCAGCGGCCCACAGCACCGCCGCGAGCACTCCCGCCGCAGCCGGCAGCACGACCGCGACCACCGCGCCGGCCCACGCCGCGACGGCGACGGGTGCGAGCGGGGCGGCGCGTCTCACACGGTCACCAGCGGACGCAGAGCCTCGAGCATCTTGTCCCCGATCCCCGATACCGCGAGGAGGTCCTCGACGCTGGTGAACCGTCCGTTCGCCTCGCGCCAGTCGATGATCCGCTGCGCCATGGCCGGGCCGATGCGCGGCAGCGCCTCCAGCTCGGCGCCGGTCGCCGTGTTCAGATTGATCCGCCCGTCACCGGGCGCCGAGGCATCCACCTGCTCGCCCTGCCTCGGCACGATCAGCTGCTCGCCGTCGCTGACCGGCCGCGCGAGGTTGATGCCCGCCTCCTCAGCGCCCTCGGCGAGCCCTCCCGCGGCGGCCACCGCGTCCACGACACGTGCGCCATCGCGCAGCCGGTAGAGGCCCGGATGCCGGACCGCCCCCGAAACGTGCACATACAGCTCTGCCTCGTCCACCGTGGCGACCGCGTCGGCATCGACCGGGATCGTCTCGGCAGGCGTGGCGGCGCCTCGCACGATCCCGATCCCGACTGTGACCGCCGCTGCGAGGAGCACCGCCACGACCGCGGCCCCCACGCCCAGCCTCCGCTTGGGCGGTGCGAAGCCCTCGGGTGTGGTCACCGCGCCACGTTAGGCCTCCGGGGACGCATCGCTCCGCGCGAAGGGGTCGGACGGTGGATCGGCACCGCCGATCACGCGCCTGGGGAGGAGCAGACCTCAGAGCGGACGCGTGGAGAAGCTCACGACCTTCGGCGGGCGCACGACGGTCTTGACGACCTCGCGGCCCTCCAGCGACCGCTGCACGCGCGCGTCGGCACGGGCGAGCTCCTCGAGCTCGCCGCCGTCGATGCGCGCCGGCACGTCGATGGTCGCGCGCACCTTGCCGTCGATCTGCACGACGGTGGTCACGGTCTCCTCCACCAGCAGCGCGGCATCGGGCTGGCGCCAGGGCTCCAGGCCGACGAACGGCTCGTGGCAGAGCATCTCCCACATCTCCTCGGCGGTGTGCGGCGCGAACAGGTCGACGATCATCGCGATCGCCTCCGCGGCCTCCCGCACGGCGGGGTCGGCGGGCCCGGCGCCCGAGTCGATCGTCTTGCGCGTGGCGTTGACCAGCTCCATCAGGCGCGCCACCACGACGTTGAACTTCGTCTGCTCGATCAGGCCCGGCACGTCGGCCCACAGGTGGTGGGTGAGGCGCCGCAGCGCCTCGTCGCCCTCCGCCCACACGGCACCGGGGGCCGAGGTCACGTCGTGGGCGACGCGCCAGGCGCGGGCGAGGAACTTCTGGGCGCCCGTGGTCGACACGTCCTCCCAGTCCATATCGTCCTCGGCGGGGCCGGCGAACGCGATCGCGGTGCGCACCACGTCGGCTCCAGGATCGCGCATGCTCGCGGCGAACTCGACGAGGTTCCCCTTGCTCTTGGACATCTTCGAGCCGCCCAGCAGCACCATGCCCTGGTTGATGAGCGTGGAGAACGGCTCGGTGAAATCGATGAGCCCCATGTCGTAGAGCACCTTGGTGATGAACCGCGCGTACAGCAGATGCAGAATGGCATGCTCGACGCCGCCGATGTACGAGTCCACAGGCGCCCAGCGATCGGACTCCTTCGACGAGAACGCCTCGGTCTCATCCCCCGGGGACAGGAACCGCAGGAAGTACCACGAGCTGTCGACGAAGGTGTCCATGGTGTCGGGGTCGCGCTGCGCCGGCTCGCCCGTCTCGGGGTCGACCGTCGCCATCCACTCGGTGGCGCCGCCCAACGGCGAAGTGCCCTTCGGCGCCAGGTCGAGCCCCTCGGTCTCGGGGAGGGTCAGCGGCAGCTGGTCGTCGGGCACCGGGACGATGCGGCCATCCTGGGTGTGGATCATCGGAATCGGCGTTCCCCAGAAGCGCTGCCGGGAGATCAGCCAGTCGCGCAGGCGAAAGTTCTTCGCCGCGCGACCGGTGCCGGCGGCCTCGAGCTCGTCGATGACGCGCGCGATCGCGTTCCGCTTGCTCAGCCCATCGAGCGTGGCGGAATTGACCATGCGCCCCTCGCCGGTCAGCGCGATGCCGGTGACGGCCGGATCGATGTCGCCCAGCGAGGGACCGGGGTCGATCGGCACGCCGTCGTCGTCGAGCTCGATCACGGGGATCGCGCCGGTGATCGGCGCCGTCGTGTCCACGACCATGCGCACGGGCAGGTCGAAGGCACGCGCGAAGTCGAGGTCGCGCTGGTCGTGGGCGGGCACGCCCATGACCGCCCCGTGGCCGTAGTCGGCCAGCACATAGTCCGCAGCCCAGATCGGCAGCCGCTCCCCGTTGACGGGATTGACCGCGTAGCGCTCCAGGAACACGCCGGTCTTCGGCCGGTCGGTGCTCTGCCGCTCGATCTCAGTCTGGCGCTGCACGCGGGTCAGGTAGTCGTCGAAGCGAGCGCGCACCTCTGCCGGTGCGCTCTGCGTCAGCTCGGCGGCAAGATCGCTGTCGGGCGCGACCACGAAGAACGTGGCGCCGTGCAGCGTGTCCGGACGCGTCGAGAACACCGTCACCACCTCGTCGCGACCCTCGATCGCGAAGTCGATGTCGGCGCCGCTGGAGCGCCCGATCCAGTTGCGCTGCATCTGGATCACCTTGTGCGGCCAGAAACCCTCGAGCTGGTTGAGGTCGTCCAGCAGCCGGTCGGCGTAATCGGTGATCCTGAAATACCACTGTGTGAGCTTCTTCTTGATCACCTCGGCGCCGCAGCGCTCACAGCGTCCTTCGACGACCTGCTCGTTGGCGAGCACCGTCTGATCGTTCGGGCACCAGTTGACCGGGCTGTCCTTGCGGTAGGCGAGCCCCCGCTCGTACAGGCGCTGGAACAGCCACTGGTTCCAGCGGTAGTACTCCGGATCGCTGGTGTGCAGGATGCGCGACCAGTCGTAGGACGATCCGTACTCGCGGAAGCTCTTCTTGTGCTGTTCGATGTTCGCGTATGTCCACTTGCGCGGGTCGGCGCCGCGCTGGATCGCCGCATTCTCGGCGGGCAGGCCGAACGAGTCCCAGCCGATCGGGTTCAGGACGTTGTAGCCGCGATGCCGCCAGAACCGGGCGACGATGTCCACGTATGCATAGCTCTCGGCGTGTCCCATGTGCAGGTCGCCGGAGGGGTACGGGAACATGCCCAGCACGTACTTGCGCGGCCGCGTGTCGTCGGCGCCGCCGGCCCGGAACGGGTCCCGCTCAGCCCAGCGCGCCTGCCACTTCCGCTGAATGGCGTACGGATCGTAGCCGTCGCTCTCGGCGACAGTGGCGGGGGTGCTTGAGGACACGGGGTGAGGCCAATCGATGCGGATGTCAGACAAGGAGACGCGGAACTTCCAGATTACCGGACGGCCCCCGGCGTGAGCTCACCAGCCCGGCGGCAGCACGGCCCCCAGAGCAGCCAGCGGGGCGCGCGCCTTGATGCCGACCTCGGCGACCTCGGCGCGTGCCTCCGACCCCCAGGTGATCCCGCCGCCCGCGCCGACGTATGCCCCGCCCGGGCGGGTCACGATGCTGCGGATGATCATCGCGAGATCGATGGTGCCGTCGTGGCCGACGTAGCCGAAGCATCCCGCGAACACACCTCGCGGGCCGCCCTCGAGCCGGTGCAGGATCGTCATCGCCGAAAGCTTGGGCGCCCCGGTCATGCTGCCCGCCGGGAAAGCGGCATCCAGCAGATCACCCGCCGTCGTGCCGGGCCGCAGCCGGCTGGAGACCGTGCTCACCAGCTGGTGCACCGCCGCATACGACTCCACCTCGAGCAGCCCTTCCACCCGGATCGAGCCGGGGGCGCTGACCCGCGACAGGTCGTTGCGCATGAGATCGACGATCATCACGTTCTCGGCGCGCTCCTTGACGCTGGCCCGCAGCTCGGCCGCGAGCGCGGCATCCTCCTGTGCGTCGGCGCCGCGCGGTCGGGTCCCCTTGATCGGGCGGGTGCGCGCGACGCCCTCGCCCACCTGCAGGAACCGCTCCGGGCTCGCGCTGAGCAGCGCCGTGTCGCCGCTGCGCACATAGCCGCCGTGGTGTGCGGGGGTCAGTGCCCGCAGTCGAAGATAGGTCGCGGCAGGATCCACCTCCCCGGCGACGGAGAACCGCGTCGTGAGGCAGAGCTGGTAGGCATCCCCCTCCCGGATGGCATCGCGGCAGCGCTCGATCAGCGCGGCATAGCGGTCGGGCAGGTGGCGAGCGTGTGCGATTCCGAGATCGGGCGCCGCCTCGTGAGCGCGCGGGATGCGGGATGCCGCGAGCAGCCGCATCTCGTCGACCCATGCGTCATCGTCGTGGCGGGCCGAGACCGCCCACAGGCGCCGTGCGGCGTGATCGACGGCGATGAACCGCTCCGCCCGCAGCCACACGCTGGGCGGCTCGCCCGGCTCGGCGGTCACCGGCGCACCCGCCGCCGCCGCGCCGCGCTCGTACCCGATCCAGCCCACCCAGCCGCCGGAGAACGGTCCGGCTGCTCCGTCGGCGGGGGCCCGCCCGGTCAGCGCGACGGATCGGACCGACCGCTCGTCGTCGGGAGCGCCCATGCCGAGCCAGCTCCAGCCATCCGTCGCGTCCGGCCCCGCATCCAGCCAGAACCCGTGCTCGGAGCCGGCCACCCACCCGGCGAACAGCACCGCAGGGTCCGTCCACCCGGACAGGGGCGCTGCGGAGAACGGCGGAGGCATCTCCCCAGGCTATGGCCAGGCGTCACCACAGCGCCGGGTCCTAGGCTCGGGCTGTGAACGAGTTCCTGACGTGGATGCTCGATCTGGTGCAGAGCGTGGATCCGCTGGCCCGTGTGCTGCTGGCAGGATTCGCGATGATGCTCGAGACGAGCGTGCTGGTCGGGCTCGTGGTGCCCGGCGACACCGTCGTCATCGTGGCCGCGACCGCCGTCGACTCGGTGTGGGCGGGCCTCGCGCTGGGCATCGCGGTGGTCGTCGGCGCGCTTGTCGGCGAGAGCATCGGCTTCTGGCTGGGCCGCTACCTCGGACCGAAGATCCGCTATTCGCGGGTGGGCGCCCGGATCGGCGAGCACAACTGGAAACGCGCGGAGCTGTATCTGCGACGGCGCGGCGGTCCTGCCATCTTCATCTCCCGATTCCTGCCCGTGCTGCACTCCCTGGTTCCCCTGACGGTCGGGATGAGCGGCTTCGGCTACCGCCGGTTCCTGGCCTGGACCGCCCCGGCATGCGCACTGTGGGCGGGTCTGTACATCTCGGTCGCGGCCGTCGCCGCGGGCACCTACCGCGACCTCGCCGACCAGCTGCACTTCGCGGGGTTCATCTTCGTGGGGATCATCGTCCTGTTCCTCGTCGCCGTCTACATCGCGCGGCGGCTCCTGCAGCGTGCCGAGGCCAAGCACCTCTCACTGGAGTCGGAGGAGGACGTGGAAGACTGAGGGGATGCCCGAGTCGACCACCGCTGCCGCGCCCCCGAAGGTGCTCTGGCTGGCCCGGATCGAGTACCGCTATCACGCGTGGCGCGAACGGCGAGCCCGCGCGCGCGGGCTCACCCCGACGGTCGCAGCCTTTCCCGGGTACGGCTCGGTCGACTGGGTCCGCGTCGTCGGGCGCGTGCTGATCGTCCCGCCGCGCCGGCGCAGCGACGGCGAATTCGCCAGCGTTCGCGGCTGGCGCAGCTTCGCGAGCATCCCGATCGGCTTCGCCCAGGTCTCCATCACGATCGCGGGGCAGACGCACGAGGTTGTCTCGGACCGCGGGGGCGTGATCGACACCGTCATCCCGGCCACCCTGGAGCCCGGTTGGCGCACCCTGCACATGTCGGTCGAGGGCGGGGAGCCGGTGGATGCCCGCGTCTTCATCGTGGGCCCGCAGGTGCGCTTCGGCGTGGTCTCCGACGTGGACGACACGGTGATGGTCACCGCCCTGCCGCGCCCGCTCGTCGCGGCGTGGAACTCGTTCGTCGTCGACGAGCACGCGCGCCAGCCGGTCCCCGGGATGGCGGTGCTGATGGAGCGCCTGGCGCGCGAGCATCCCGGCGCACCGGTCGTCTATCTCTCCACCGGCGCCTGGAACGTCGCCCCCACGCTGGTCCGGTTCCTCCGGCGCCACCTCTTCCCGCCCGGGGCCATCCTGCTCACCGACTGGGGGCCGACCCACGATCGGTGGTTCCGCAGCGGTCGCGACCACAAGCTGTCGAACCTGCGCCGGCTGGCGGAGGAGTTCCCGCACATCGAGTGGATGCTCCTCGGCGACGACGGGCAGCACGACGACGCGATCTACACGACATTCGCCGGCGAGTACCCCGACAACGTGCGCGCGGTCGCGATCCGGCAGCTCTCCCCCGCCGAGGCCGTGCTCGCCGGCGGGCGGACGCACGTCGACGACCACAGCGCGGCCACCGTGCCGTGGGTCACCGAGTCGGACGGCGCGGGCATCCTGGAAGAGCTCGAGACGGCGGGTGTGCTCACCGGCTGATGTCGGCGGCACCGCGTACCCTGGATGCCATGTGCGGGCGCTTCGTCGTGGCCAGCGCGGGCTCCGAGCTCGTCTCGGTGCTGCGCGTCGATCTCGCCTCCGACGATCTGCCCGCCCCCTCGTACAACATCGCGCCGACCGACCAGGCGGCCATCGTGCTCGACTCGGCCAAGACCGACCCTCCGACACGGCGGCTCGAGTCCGCCCGCTGGGGGCTGGTGCCGGCGTGGGCGACGGATGTGAAGATCGGCTCTCGGGCGTTCAACGCCCGTGCCGAGGAGCTCGAGGACAAGCCGATGTTCCGCACCGCATTCCATAAGCGGCGCGCCGTGATTCCCGCTTCGGGCTACTACGAGTGGAAGCAGGTGCCGGGCCCGGACGGGAAGATCCAGAAGGTGCCGCACTACATCCACCCCGGTGACGGCGGCCCGATGTTCTTCGCCGGACTCTACGAGTGGTTCAAGGATCCCGCGAAGCCGGACGACGACCCCGATCGCTGGGTGCTCAGCTTCACGATCCTCACCCGCGACTCGATCGGGCGGCTCGGCTCGATCCACGACCGCATGCCCCTGTTCCTGGATCCTGTCTTCGCCGACACCTGGCTCGATCCGTCGCTGGACAACGTGCGCGATGTGCTGGATGCCGCGATCGACGCCGCCCCGGCCCTGGCCGACGCGCTGGACGACCACACCGTCTCGAAGGCCGTGGGAAACGTCCGCAACGACTCCCCGGAGCTCATCGAGCCTGTGTCGTGACCTCCACCGGCCGTGGCGTGCGCAGCACGTTCCGCCAGAGGTTCACGAGCATTGCGACGAAGACGATGGCCCACACGACCAGGGCGATGTAACCCTCCACAATGCCGATGCGCTCCACCCACGGCAGTTTGTCGGTGGCGCCCAGGAAGCTGGAGCCGACGCCGTACATGCCGAGCGGGAAGACGATGCTCCACAGGGCCGGCTCGTACCGCAGCGGCACCTTGTGCCGGATGTGCCGCCAGTATCCGGCGATCACCAGCGGCGGGATGAGCCAGGTGCCCAGCGCCCAGAACAGCACCGCGGCGCCGGCGATGAGCGCTCGGGTCGCGTCGACCATCGGCGCGTTCGCCATGTCGACGATGCGCGCGCCTGCCACGACCGTGATGGCCGTCGCACCCATCGACACCCAGTACGGCGGGGTGAAGTCCGCCGGGCGCATGCCGTAGAACAGCAGCCGCACCACGATGACCACGCCCACCACGCCGTAGAGGAAGACGCCGATCGACCATGACACGACCGCGAGCATGGCCAGCGCCTGCCGCCAGTCGACGAACATGGGCTGCAGCGTCGCGGCCAGCACCGCGATCGCCTGGCTGCCGACGACCCAGATGAACCAGGTGCCGTTGGCCGCCGACAGCACGGAGCCCCGGTTCTCCCGCAGCAGCAGCGCGGTCCACGGGATGAGGTAGCCCAGCACCAGCCAGGCGATCGAGCCGATGACCAGCAGCACCGCCGCCACGGCGTGCTCGCCGGCCACCGCGAGGCGACTGCCCAGCACGCAGGATGCGGCGACGAAGGTGAAGAAGGCGAACGCCTTCGCCGGATCCTCGAAGTCGGCGCGCAGCGCATCGGCGTGACGGATCGCCCGGATGATCACGAGCACGACGAGCACTGCGTAGCAGATGGCGTCGATGACCAGCAGGATGAGCGAGAGCGCGTCCCATCCGTGGTCGGCGAGGCCGATGGAGACGATCCCGGTCCCCATGACCAGAGCGAAGTAGCCGGGGTTCAGCCCGCGCACAGCCGCATCCAGGCGACCGGCCAGGCCTGGAGCGGATCCGCCCTCTGCCCTCACCTGCCTCACGGTAGCGCACGTTGCGCCCGCGCGACATGAGCGCCTAGCCAGCCGCCTCGCAGTCCTCGCACGGGACGAGACCGCGACCGCCGGCCGCCTGTTCCAGGCGCAGCGTGGTCACGCGCACGGCGGCCTCGTCGAGGCGCTCCGGCGTGAGGTCTCCGCCGTCCACCGCGGCGACGATCCCCTCCACGAGGTCCGCAGCGCTCCCCGCCGAGGTGAACATCACCGCGAGCACCATGTCGTTGCCCGCCTTGAGCGCGGCCACGGCGTTGGCGACGGGGTCGCGGTAGCCGCTCACGCCACTGGCCTGCAGCATCCCGAGGTCATCGGTGATCGCCACCCCGGTGAACCCCAGCTCCTCGCGGGCGATGCGGTGCCACTCCGCCGAGAGCGACGCCGGAGCGTCGTCCACCGCCCGATAGAGCAGATGCCCGAACATCAGAAGCGGCACACCGTCCTTGATCGCCGTCGCGAACGGCACACCGTCGGACGCAGCCCAGTCCGACTTCGACATCCCCGTCGTCGGGATGCTCTGGTGCGAGTCGCCGGGAGCGGCGCCGTGTCCGGGGAAGTGCTTGACCGTCGACAGCGCCTGTCCCTGCTCACCTGTCAGAGCCGCCGCCACCCGTTCCGCCGAGCTGTCGGGCGTCGTTCCCAGCGCACGGCTGTAGATGAACGAGCTGCGCCCGTCGGCGATGTCGGCGATGATGCCGAAGTTCACGCCGACGCCGGCGCGCTGGACGAGTGCGGCACGACCGCGGAAGGCGTCGGTGGTGGCTGTGGGCGGCTCGTCCTTCAGCGTGTTCGCCGCGGCGAAATCGTCCCACGGCAGCCGGGTGACCGCACCGCCCTCCTCGTCGATGCTGATCAGCGGCGGCAGCGCGGGGTCGATCGTCAGCGCGGCGGTGAGCCGGCGCAGGGACGACTCGCTGCCGGGGATGTTCGCGCCCATCAGGATGAAGCCGCCCAGCGCGTTCTGCTCCATGTAGCGGTGCAGGGACGCGTCGTCGGTGGTCGGGATGTGCCCCATCACGACG
>DASSYC010000228.1:0-25405 GCA_035703465.1 Microbacterium sp.
ACACCCCCAGTGAACACCATCCGGGACTGTTCGACGTGCACTACGCTGACGTTCGGAATCTTAGGGGGAGAATCCGATGTGAGGAGGCGCCGATGGCGCCGCAGTATCTGGTGACCCGGCCGCTCATGCCGCCGCTGGAGAACGTCCTGCCCGCGCTGGCGGACATGTGGGACGACCAGTGGCTGACCAATGGCGGCGAATTCCACGCCGAGCTCGAGCGCCGACTCGCCGCGTGGCTCGGAGTCCCCCACATCGCGCTCTTCGCCAACGGCACCCTCGCCCTCGCCGGGGCGCTGCGGGTGGCGCTGGGCCCGGCGGCGCCGGGCGACGAGGTCATCACGACGCCCTACACCTTCGTGGCCACCGCGCAGGCGATCGAGCTGGCCGGCTACACGCCGCGATTCGTCGACATCGCCCCCGGCTCACCCAATCTCGACCCGGCGGCAGTGTCGGCGGCGACCGGTCCTCGCACGCGCGGGGTGATGCCTGTGCACTGCTACGGGATCGCCGCCGACACACGGGCTTTCGAGCGCTATTCGGCGCGCACCGGCGTGCCCGTGGTGTACGACGCCGCGCATGCGTTCGGCGCACGACACGACGGCGCGCCGCTGCCGGCCCACGGGCGTCTGGCCGCCCTCAGCTTCCACGCCACCAAGATCTTCCACACCGCCGAAGGCGGCGGCGTGGTCGCGCATACCGCCGACGACTACGCCGCGCTCGCACGGCTGCGCAACTTCGGGATCACCGGCCAGGGCATCACCGTCGACTGGGGGATGAACGCGAAGATGAGCGAGCTGTCCGCGGCACTGGGCCTGCAGGTGCTCCCCCTCGTCGCGGATGAGATCAGTCGCCGCGGCACGATCGCCCGCGGCTATGCCGCCGGGCTCGCCGATCTCCCCGGCATCCGCGTGCTCGGCCCCATCGACGACCCCGGCCACAACCACGCGTATCTGCCCGTGGTCCTCGACGATGCCGCCCCGCTCGCCCGCGATGAGCTGCACGATGCCCTGGCCGAGCACGGCATCCGCACGCGCCGGTACTTCCATCCCCTGCTCACCGAGATGCCCTACTTCCTCGAGCGGGGGCACGGCGGGGCATTCCCGCATGCGGAGAGGCTCAGCCGGAGCATCCTCTGCCTTCCCCTGTACGGACGGCTCACCGATCATGACGTGCAGACCATCGTCGCGGCCGTCCGCGCCGCCGTGGCCGCGCCCGCGCCGGCTCTCCAGGAGACGGAGACTGCGGCGGCCGCGCTCTGACCCTGCGGGCTACGTGCTCGAGCGGTGCGGCGCCCACTCCTCTACCGGCACGGCGCCGATCGCCGCACGCGCGACCGGTATGCGGGTGCCGAGCACCTGGGCGACGACGTCCTGCGCGATCTTGGCGGCGGTCAGCCCCGCATCGGCGAGGATCTGGTCGCGGCTGGCGTGCGGGATGAACTCGTCGGGCACGCCCAGCTCGTCGACGGCGGTGTCGATGCCGGCCTCGCGCAGCACCTGCCGGACCCGGGTGCCGACGCCGCCGACCCGGATGCCGTCCTCGATGGTGATGACCAGGCGATGCGATGCGGCCAGCTCGATGAGGGACGGCTGCACCGGCACCACCCAGCGCGGATCGATCACTGTCGCGCCGATGCCCTGTGCACGCAGGCGCTCGGCCACCTCGACGGCCATGTGCGCCATCGGCCCGATGCCCACCAGCAGCACGTCGTCGCTCTCGCTGCGCACAAGGACGTCGACACCGTCGGCGAGGCGCTCGAGCGCGGGCAGCTCGGCGCTGACGGCGCCCTTCGGGTACCGGATCACCGTCGGCGCGTCGTCGACGGCGATCGCCTCGCGCAGCTCCTCCCGCAGCCGCGTCGCGTCGCGGGGCGCGGCGATGCGGATGTGCGGCACGATCTGGAGGATCGCCAGATCCCAGATGCCGTGATGACTGGGCCCGTCCGGACCGGTCACCCCCGCGCGGTCGAGCACGAAGGTCACGCCCGCCCGGTGCAGGCCGACATCCATCAGCACCTGGTCGAAGGCGCGATTGACGAAGGTGGCGTAGATCGCGACGACGGGATGCAGTCCGCCGAAGGCGAGGCCGGCGGCGGATGCCACGGCGTGCTGCTCGGCGATGCCCACGTCGTAGACGCGATCGGGGAAGCGCTGCGCGAACGGCAGCAGGCCGGTCGGGCGCAGCATCGCGGCTGTGACGGCGATCACGTCGTCGCGGTCTTCGGCGATCACCGGCAGCTCGGCCGCGAAGACATCCGTCCAGCCCTCCCCACCGGCGCCGATCGCCTCGCCGGTGGCCGGGTCGATGCGACCGACGGCATGGAACTGGTCCGCCTCGTCGTGCAGCGCGGGCTCATAGCCGCGGCCCTTCTCCGTGATGGCATGCACGATCACCGGAGCGCCGTACGACTTCGCGAGCTGGAGCGTCTCGACGAGCGCCCCCAGGTCGTGGCCGTCCACGGGGCCCAGGTACTTGATGTCCAGGTTCGAGTACAGTGCAGCGTTGTTGACGAAGCGGGAGAGGAAGCCGTGGGTGGCCCCGCGGATGCCGCGGTAGAAGGCCCGCGCGACCGGTCCCAGCTTTCGCGCCAGCGTGGTCGAGCCCTGGTGCAGGCTGCGATACCCCTCGGTCGTGCGCACGCGGTTCAGGTAGCGGGCCATGCCGCCGATTGTCGGCGCGTAGGAGCGGCCGTTGTCGTTGACGACGATCACCAGGTTGCGGTCGTTGTCGTCGGAGATGTTGTTGAGCGCCTCCCAGGTCATGCCGCCGGTGAGGGCGCCGTCGCCGACGACGGCGACGACGTGGCGATCGCGTCGCCCGGTGCGGATGAGGGCGCGGGAGACGCCGTCTGCCCAGCTCAGCGAGCTGGACGCATGCGACGACTCGACCACATCGTGGGCGCTCTCGGACCGCTGGGGGTACCCGGCCAGCCCTCCTCTGGATCGGAGACCGCTGAAGTCCTGGCGCCCGGTGAGCAGCTTGTGCACGTAGGACTGGTGACCGGTGTCGAAGATGAACGGGTCCTGCGGCGAGTCGAACACGCGGTGCAGGGCGATCGTGAGCTCGACGATGCCCAGGTTGGGGCCCAGGTGGCCGCCCGTGCGCGCGACGTTCTCGATGAGGAAGTCGCGGACCTCCTGAGCGAGCCGGCGAAGCTCATCGGTCGAGAGTCGGTCGAGGTCGCGGGGACCCGTGATCGACGCCAGCAGACTCATTCCTCGATTCTAACGGCGGGACACGGCGAAGACCCCGGACGCCGACGCGCCGGGGTCTTCGCGCAGCCGGTCAGACAAGCTGCCGCAGCACGTACTGCAGTATGCCGCCGTGACGGTAATAGTCGGCCTCTGCCGGCGTGTCGATGCGGACGGCGGCCTCGAACGTCACGGTCTGCCTGCCCTCGGGCGAGAACTCGCTCGGCTCCGCCGTCACTGTGACGGTCTTGGGCGTGACGCCGTCGTTGAGCTGTTCCAGACCCTCGATCGAGATGATCTCGGTGCCATCCAGCCCGAGCGTCTCCCACGACTGCCCGTCCGGGAACTGCAGCGGGACGACGCCCATGCCGATCAGGTTCGAGCGGTGGATGCGCTCGAAGCTCTCGACGATGACCGCCTTGACGCCCAGGAGCGTGGTGCCCTTGGCCGCCCAATCGCGCGACGAGCCGGATCCGTACTCCTTGCCGCCGAAGACGACCAGCGGCGTGCCCTGTGCCTGATAGTTCTCGGAGGCGTCGAAGATGTACGCCTGCGGACCGCCGGGCTGGGTGAAGTCACGGGTGAATCCGCCCTCCACGACCACGCCGTCGTTGACGGCGGCGACGAGCTGGTTCTTCAGTCGGATGTTCGCGAACGTGCCGCGGATCATCACCTCGTGGTTGCCGCGGCGGGAGCCGAAGGAGTTGAAGTCCTTCTGCGCGACGCCGTGCTCGGTCAGGTACTGCGCGGCAGGCGTTCCCGCCTTGATGGCCCCGGCGGGGCTGATGTGGTCGGTGGTGACCGAGTCGCCCAGGGTCGCCATGACCCGAGCGCCCCTGATGTCGGCCACCGGGGTGAGCTCCATCGTCATGCCGTCGAAGTACGGGGCCTTGCGCACGTATGTCGAGGAGTCGTTCCACTCGAAGACCGGACCGGTCGGGGTGGGCAGGCTCGTCCAGCGCTCGTCGCCGTCGAACACCGTCGCATACTGCTTGATGAACTGCTCGCGCGAGATCGACGACGCGACGATCTCCTGCACCTCCTCCGGTGCGGGCCAGATGTCGCGCAGGAACACGTCGGTGCCGTCCGTGGCCGTGCCCAGCGGCTCGTTGTCGAAGTCGAAGTGCATCGATCCGGCCAGCGCGTAGGCGACGACCAGCGGAGGCGACGCGAGATAGTTCATCTTCGTGTCGGGGCTGATCCGGCCTTCGAAGTTGCGGTTCCCGGACAGGACCGCCGTCACAGCCAGGTCGTGCTCGTTGACGGCAGCCGACACCTCCTCGATCAGCGGCCCGGAGTTGCCGATGCAGACCGTGCAGCCGTAGCCCACCGTGAAGAACCCGAGGTTGTCCAGCGCCGCGTCCAGGCCCGACTTCTCGTAGTAGTCGGTGACGACCTTCGAGCCGGGGGCGAGCGTGGTCTTCACCCACGGCTTGGTCTTCAGACCCCTCTCGCCCGCCTTCTTGGCGAGCAGGCCCGCCGCCACCATCACGGACGGGTTCGAGGTGTTGGTGCAGGAGGTGATCGCCGCCAGCGTGACCGCACCGTTGTCGATGATGTACGGGGCGCCGTGCGCCGGAGTGATCTTGACGGGGTTGGAGACCTCCGAGGGTCCGCCGCTGGAGATGTGCACCTCGCGGGTGATCAGCTCCTCCTCGCCGGGGACGCTGCCGGGGTCGGATGCCGGGAAGGAGTGCTTGGATTCGAGGTCGACGATCGACTCCGACACCTGCGGGCTCGCGTAGTTGAGGATGTCCTTCTCGAACTGCTCCTTCGCCTCCGACAGGAGGATGCGGTCCTGCGGGCGCTTCGGACCGGCGATCGACGGCACGACCGTGCCCAGGTCGAGCTCCAGGTACTCGCTGAAGATCGGCTCGAGCTCTGGATCGTGCCACAGCGACTGCGCCTTGGCGTAGGCCTCGACGAGGGCGACCGCCTGCTCGTCGCGCCCGGTGAGCCGGAGATATTCCACGGTCACCTCGTCGATGGGGAACATGGCCGCCGTGGAGCCGAACTCCGGGCTCATGTTGCCGATGGTCGCCCGGTTCGCCAGCGGAACCGACGCGACGCCGGCGCCATAGAACTCGACGAACTTGCCGACCACCCCGTGCTGGCGCAGCATGTCGGTGATCGTGAGCACGACGTCGGTGGCGGTGACTCCGGCGGGGATCTCGCCGGTCAGCTTGAAGCCGACGACGCGCGGAATGAGCATCGACACCGGCTGGCCCAGCATGGCCGCCTCGGCTTCGATGCCGCCCACGCCCCAGCCGAGCACGCCCAGGCCGTTGACCATCGTGGTGTGCGAGTCGGTGCCCACGCAGGTGTCCGGGTAGGCGCGCAGCACGCCGTTGACGGTGCGGTCGTAGATGACCTTCGCGAGGTGCTCGATGTTCACCTGGTGCACGATGCCGGTTCCGGGCGGCACGACCTTGAAGTCGTCGAAGGCCGTCTGGCCCCAGCGCAGGAACTGGTAGCGCTCGCCGTTGCGCTCGTACTCGATCTCGACGTTGCGCTCGAGTGCGTTCGGCGTGCCGAAGAGGTCGGCGATCACGGAGTGGTCGATCACCAGCTCGGCCGGCGCGAGCGGATTGATGCGGTTCGGGTCGCCCCCCAGCGCGGTGACCGCCTCCCGCATGGTGGCGAGGTCGACGATGCAGGGAACGCCCGTGAAGTCCTGCATGATCACACGCGCGGGTGTGAACTGGATCTCGGTGCTCGGCTCGGCATCGGCATCCCAGTTCCCGAGCGCCTCGATCTGCGCTTTCGTGACGTTCGCGCCGTCTTCGGTGCGCAGGAGGTTCTCGAGCAGCACCTTCAGACTGAAGGGCAGCCGCTCGGAGCCGGCGACCTTGTCGAGCCGGAAGATCTCGTAGTCGGTGCTGCCGACCGTCAGGGTGCTTTTGGCACCGAAGCTGTCAACCGTGGACACGTCTGTCTCCTTCGTCGGCGGCGTGGCGGGGTGTGAGGGCCCCGGCATCCCCATCCTTCCCCCGACGGCGGGGCATGGCTAGTGAGGTTCGCCTAACCGTCAGGAGATTCCATATTTATCTTGATGTCGAGATAAATATAGCACTAGGCCGACGACGGCCCCGGGGTCGGCGGCCTGGGGTGCAGCGCACGCACGGCCAGCCAGGTGACCGCCACGAGCGGTGCGAACAGCGGCAGCCCCATGATGAGCTTCGTCGCGGCCAGGGCACCGGTGATCGCCACCTCCTCCGGCGAGCCGGGCGCCGCGGTCCCGGCCGCGAAGTACAGCGGCAGCTGCACCGCCAGCCGTGCGGCGAACATCGCGGCCCACGCGATGGACAGCCAGAAGTAGACACGGCGCTTGCGCCGGTCGGTGCGCCAGGCCGTGCCCTCGCCCATCAGGAATCCCGCGGCGAGGCCGATGAGCGGCCACCCGATCAGCGCTGAGACCAGGAAGGCGGTGCCGTAGGCGCCGTTGGTGACGAACCCCCACACGAAGTTGTCCTGCGCACGACCGGTCCACAGGGCCAGGGCGGCCGCGGCGCCGGTGGCGATGAGGCCGCCGATGGCCGCGCTCGGGGGCGACTTGGTCGCAAGACGCACCACGGTGAAGACGACCGCGAGACCGACCGAGATCAGGAGTGCGGGCAGCAGCTCGTGCCAGACCGTGTAGATGACGAGGAAGGCCAGACTGGGCAGCACCGATTCCAGGACGCCGCGCCAGCCGCCCATCGCCCGCCAGACCACGTCCCCGGTGGTCGCCTCAGAGCCAGGGTCCAGGCCCGCCCTGCGGGCGGCGGAGCCGAGCGCTGCGCCGAGGAGGTCGGATGCCGCGGGCGGATCCGGTGCGGCGGTCCCGTCGTCCGGCTCGGCCGGGCGCTGGGCATCGCTCACGTCGAGCCCGGGGTGGCCGGCATGCGCAGCGGGATGAGGTCGCGCGGCGGCATCGGCGAGCTGCCGCGCACGACCACGATCGAGCGGAAGAGATCCTCCACCTTCGCGGCCGCATCGACGTCCGACGTCGCGGCCCCGCCGATCACGCCGCGCAGGAACCATCGCGGTCCGTCGACGCCCACGAAGCGCGCCAGCCTCTTGCCCACCTGGCCGTCCGTGCCGGTGGCCACGGGCACCTCCGCGAGCAGCTCGGGACCGAGTGGCCCGTCGCGCTCCTCGACGCGCCCGCCCTGCTGACGCACCTGCTCCCGGATCTGGTCGCGGGTCTCGTCCCACAGCCCGGCGCTGCGGGGTGCGGCGAACGGCTGCACCTGGACGGTCGAGTCCGCATAGTCGAGTCCGACGGCCACGATGCGCTTGGTCTGCTCCTCTACCTCGAGCCGCAGGTTCAGCCCCTCGCGAGGCAGGATCTTGATGCCGCCCAGGTCGATGTACGGGCGCACCGGGTTGGCCTCGGACTCGTCGAAGGGGCCGGTCGCCGCCCTGTCGTCCAGGCCGCTCTTGTCTTCCGGTGTCGGCGTCACGTCGTCGCTCACGTCCGGTCCTCCGTTCTCTCGTCGGTGCCGTTCTGATAGCCGGTGGATCCGAAGCCGCCGGCGCCGCGCACGCTGTCGGGCAGCTCGGCCACGGGGATGAAGCGGGCCCGGGGCACGGGCATGACGATGAGCTGGGCGATGCGATCCCCCGCGGCGACGTCGTAGTGCTCGGTGGCGTCGGTGTTCAGCAGCGCCACCTTCAGCTCGCCCCGGTAGCCGGCATCCACCGTCCCCGGCGCGTTCACGATCGTGATGCCGTGCCTGACGGCCAGACCGCTGCGCGGCACGACGAACCCGACGTAGCCGTCCGGAAGCGCGATGCGCACGCCGGTGCCCACGAGCGCGCGCGCACCGGGCTCGAGGCGGACGGCCTCGGCGGCCACCAGGTCGGCGCCGGCGTCGCCCGGATGCGCGTAGACGGGCTGCTCGGATGCGACAATGAGGACATCGACGGTTTCGGGCACTCAACGAGGGTAATGCAGAACGCTATGGGGGGCACTCAGCCACCGGACTACCGGGAGCGCCTGACGCCCCCGCTGTGGTCGTTCGTCGCCGCGGCCGTGCTCGCGCCCATGGCCGCCCTGGTGTTCGCGCCGCTGAATGCGACTGCGGCGCTGATCGCGGGGGCCATCGTGGCGATCGGGGTCATCGCCCTGCTGGTGCTGCTCTCACCGGTCATCGAGGTGAGCCACGGCTGGCTGCGCGCCGGCCGCGCCCGCATCGACACGCGCTATCTCGGCGCGCCCGTCGAATACCGGGGGGAGGAGGCGCGGCTCGCGCGCGGCCAGCGCCTGGATCCGCGGTCCTGGCACCTCATCCGCGGGGGGATCGAGGGACTCGTGGTGGTTCCGCTGGAGGATCCGGACGATCCGGTGCCGTCCTGGGCGATCTCCACCCGCACGCCGGACCGGCTGAGGTCGGCGCTGCGGGCGGCGAGCGTCAGGCAGCGCACTCCCGGCAGATGAGGCCGATGGCCTCCTCGTGGTCGACCTGCGAGCGGTGCTTGACGAGGAAGCAGTTCGCACAGGTGAACTCGTCCTCCTGGGGCGGAAGGACGACGACGTCCAGCTCGAGGTCGGACAGGTCGGCGCCGGGCAGTTCGAAGCCCGACGGGTTGTCCGCATCGTCGACGTCGACGGATCCCGACAGCTTGTCCGGGACTCGCTCCTTCAGCGCCTCGATCGACTCGCTGTCGTCGTCGGTCTTGCGCGGGGCGTCATAGTCGGTAGCCATGCGTGTGATGTCTCTTCATTCTCTGCTCTGGGCCGCGGGAGTGACCGCAACGCGGCTGAACGGGCGGCGATAGTCTGCACGACGCGGGTGCATTGTGCAAATGCAACGTCTCTGCTTCTTCGGGTGTCGCGTGTGAAACTCACGGCGCGCCCGTGTTATTCCCCTCCGCGGCCCACTTCGCGTGACACCATGGGCGCACAGTCAACCGGAGAGGCATTCGGCATGGAGCAGCTCAAGGTCATCGGAACCGAGGACGAGGCCCTCGTCCTGGCGACCGAATCCGGCGAACGCTACGCCCTCCCTGTGGACGATGTGCTTCGGGCGGAGGTGCGCAGGGCGCGGCGCGAGCGTGACAGCGACCCGCACGCGAACAAGGCCGGCCCACGCGAGATCCAGGCGCACATCCGTGCCGGGCTGTCCGCACAGGATGTCGCCGAGCTCCTCGGCACCACCGTGGAGGACATCGAGCGGTTCGAAGGACCGGTGCTGGCCGAGCGCGAGCACATCGTGGGCCAGGCGCTCGCGGTCCCGGTCCTGCTGGCAGGCGATCTCGAGCACGACGGTGTTCCCACCTTCGGGACGGCGATCCGCGCGAAGCTCGCCGAGGCCGCCGCCGTCGGCGAGCGCTGGACGAGCTGGAAGGAGTCCGGTGGCTGGATCGTCAAGCTCGAGTTCTCCGCCGCCGAGATCGAGAGGGATGCCCGGTGGGGCTTCGATCCCAAACGCGGCACGCTGTCTCCCCTGAACGCCGAGGCCGTCCAGCTCTCCCGCCAGGGTTCGCTGCCGGAGGGGCTCATCCCGCGTCTGCGCGCCCTGGACAGCCCGCCCGTCGTCAAGGACGACACCCGGTTCGACAGCGGCGCCTTCGGCCCGCGACGGATGCCGGAGCCCACCGCCGATCTGGAGGCGCCGGTCGTCGCGGAGCCCGTGGCCCCGGCCGTCCAGCATGCGGCGATCAAGCGCGCACCGGACGTCCCGGCGACCAGTGCGGAGACCGCCGACCTGCTGGAGGCGCTGCGCCGTCGCCGCGGGCAGCGCGAACCGCTGCCGGGCATGGCCGAGGAGGACGATCGGACCCATGCGCCCATCGCGCTGTTCGATGCGCTGGAGCCCGGCTACGACGAGATGCCCCCGCCCGAGCTCGACTTCGAGGTCGCGGACGCCGTGCGCGAGCCTGCGCGCGCCGGTGAGAGCGCGCGGCGCAAAGGCCGATCTGCCATGCCGTCGTGGGACGAGATCGTCTTCGGGGCGCGCTCCGACGACGCCTGACCCTCACCCGGTGGCGAACGCGCCGAGCGGGAGAAGCGGAACCGTGCGCTCCTGGTCGGTGAGCGAGCCGTGCTGGCCGACCATGCGCTGGGAAGCCTTGTCGAGGACACGGTCGTCGTAGTACGCGATCGCGCTGCGCGCCGCGACCACGAGATCCCCGATCCGGGCGGCCACGTCCGGAACCACATCGCCCAGCAGGCCCGCCGCGATCAGCTCGTCCCGCGTCATCACCCAGGATCGTGCACCCTCGGAGGCATCCCAGAGTGCGCGTGCTTCGCGGGCATCGGCATCCGGCTCCAGGTACAGGTGGAGCAGTCTCGGCTCCCCCGCCACGTGGCGGACGCCCTCCAGCAGCGGATCGCCCTCGGCAAGCAGCACCTGGCGATGGCGCGGCACGTCGACCATGCCGTGGTCGGCCGTCAGCACCACACCCGCGCCGATCGCCGTGGCACGCGCGTGCAGGTTCGCCGCGGCGGCATCCGTCGCCTCCAGTGCCGCCGCCCACTCGTCCGACTCCCACCCCCGCTTGTGGCCGATGCGGTCCAGCTCAGGGTGGTAGAGGTAGACGAGCGCGCCAGGGTTGCGCGCCGCGGCATCCACCGCGATCTCCACCCGCTCGCCCAGATCGTCCGACGAGAGGAACTCGGCTCCGCGGAACGATGCGAGGGTGAATCCCGACCCGATGTACTCGGCGCGGCTCACCACGAAGCACGGCCGGCCGGTCGCCGCCTGTCGTTCGAAGACCGTCGGCGTGCGCTGCCACGCACGCGGGTCCAGCGCCGCCTCCCCCCATCCGGAGAGTTGATTGGCGATCACGTCGGTGCCGGGCACGCGCACCCGGTAGCCGACGATGCCGTGCGCGCCCGGCGGCGATGCCGTCATCAGCGTGGTGAGTGCGGTCGCCGTCGTCGAGGGCACGGTGCTGCGGGCGGCATCCCGCTTCCCGAGCCGCTCCCCCAGGAACCGCGCGTGACCGCGGCGGGCGGCGAGGTTCCGGGCGCCCAGCCCGTCGACGAGCATCACGACACCGGTGCGCGCGGGCGGAAACCAGGCACTCGCGTCGCCCCCGACGGCTGCGATCACGTTCGGCCACACGTCGGTGAGGCTCCGGGTGCGCAAAGGCTCCGCGGGTAGGCTGGGTGACATCCGGGCCAGTCTCGCACACGCCTCGACGCGCGAGCGGGGCCGGCCGTTCCCCGCCATCCCGAGACACGGAACCGCATGCCCGCACGACCCTCCCAGCCGCCGATCGAAGAGCGCATCGAAGACGTCGACGTCTCGACCGAGATGCAGGGGTCGTACCTCGAGTACGCGTACTCGGTCATCTACTCGCGCGCCCTGCCCGACGCGCGCGACGGGCTCAAGCCCGTGCAGCGTCGCATCCTCTTCCAGATGGCGGAGATGGGCCTGCGGCCCGACCGCGGACACGTCAAGAGCGCCCGCGTCGTGGGCGAGGTCATGGGCAAGCTGCACCCGCACGGCGACGCGGCGATCTACGACGCACTGGTCCGGCTCGCGCAGCCCTTCTCGCTGCGCGTGCCCCTGGTCGATGGTCACGGCAACTTCGGCTCGCTCGACGACGGTCCGGCCGCCTCCCGCTACACCGAGGCGCGCCTGGCCCCGCCCGCGCTGGCTCTGACCGAGAACCTCGACGAAGACGTCGTCGACTTCATCCCGAACTACGACGGCCAGTTCCAGCAGCCTGAGGTGCTGCCTGCCGCGTTCCCGAATCTGCTCGTCAACGGAGCCAGCGGCATCGCCGTCGGCATGGCCACCAACATGGCGCCGCACAACCTCATCGAGGTCGTCGGAGCCGCCGTGCACCTGCTCGAGCGCCCGGAGGCCACGCTCGAGGAGCTCATGGAGTTCGTCCCCGGGCCGGACCTGCCCGGAGGAGGTGTCATCGTCGGACTCGACGGGATCAGAGACGCCTACGCCACCGGCCGAGGCAGCTTCCGCACCCGAGCCAAGGTGAGCATCGAGCCGATCGGACCGCGCCGCACCGGAATCGTGGTGACCGAGCTGCCGTATCTGGTGGGCCCCGAACGTGTGATCGAGAAGATCAAGGACGCCGTGGGCGCGAAGAAGCTCACCGGCATCTCGGACGTGACCGATCTCACCGACCGCAAGAACGGGCTGCGCCTGGTCATCGGGATCAAGACCGGGTTCGACCCCGAGGCCGTGCTCCAGCACCTGTACCGGCTGACGCCGCTCGAGGACTCGTTCGGCATCAACAACAACGCCCTCGTCGACGGGCAGCCACAGACGCTCGGGCTCAAGGAGATGCTGCAGGTCTACCTCGACCATCGCATGCGCGTGGTCACCCGGCGCAGCGAGTATCGCCTGGCCCGCAAGCGGGAGCGCCTCCACCTGGTCGAGGGTCTGCTGATCGCCATCCTCGACATCGACGAGGTCATCCAGGTCATCCGCGGCTCCGACGACGGCGAGCAGGCGCGGGGTCGGCTGCAGAGCGTCTTCGACCTGTCGGAGCGGCAGGCCGAGTACATCCTCGAGCTGCGGCTGCGGCGGCTGACGCGGTTCTCGCGTATCGAGCTGGAATCCGAGCGCGACACGCTGCAGACCGACATCGCCGCTCTGGTGGAGCTGCTCGGCGACCAGGCTCTGCTGCGCGTGGAGGTCGCCCGAGAGCTGGATGCCGCATCCGAGGCGTACGGCACCCCGCGCCGGACGCTCCTGCTGGACGGCGGGCCGGTGGCCGCCCGCACGTCGCGCGCCGCCGGCGCGCCGGATCTGCAGATCGCGGATGCCCCGTGCCGGGTGTACCTGTCGGCCACCGGCCGGATGGTGCGGGTGCAGCTCGACGAGGCCGGCAACGGCGTCGTCCCGCCGACCCGCCGCTCCAAGCACGACGCGGTCCGCTCGGTCGTGGACACCACCACCCGCGGCGATCTGGGCGCGGTCACCAGCGCGGGGCGGCTCATCCGCTTCTCCCCCGTCGACCTGCCGGCCGTGCCGGGCAACTCGGTGCAGCTGGGTGCCGGCACCCGTGCGGATCAGTATCTGGCACTCGGCTCCGGCGAGCATGTCGTCGCGCTCGTCGCACTGACCGATGTTCCGCCCATCGCCCTGGGCACCGCACAGGGCATCGTCAAGCGCGTCGCAGCGGCCGAGATCGGCAGCAAGCACGACGTCGAGATCATCTCGCTGAAGAACGGCGACCGGGTCGTCGGCGCCGCCCCGGCACCGGACGGGGCGGAGCTGGTGTTCGTCTCCGGCGATGCGCAGCTGCTGCGCTTCGACGCGTCCGCGGTGCGCCCGCAGGGCCGGGCGGCGGGTGGCATGGCCGGCATCCGTCTCGGCGCGGGCGTGCAGGCCGTGTTCTTCGGCGTCGTCGATGCGGAGTCCCAGGAGCCGGTGGTCGTCGTCACGATCGCAGGTTCGTCCCAGGCGCTCGCCGGCGCGGAGGCCGGCACGGCGAAGGTCTCCGCGTTCGCCGAGTTCCCGGCGAAGGGACGGGCCACCGGCGGTGTGCGCGCCCAGCGGCTGCTCAAGGGCGAGGATGTGATCACCCTCGCGTGGGTGGGAGAGCAGCCTCGCCCGGTGGGCGCCGACGGTGCGGTGCGGAAGCTGCCGGAGGCCGGTGCCAAGCGGGATGCCTCGGGCACCCCGCTCGACGGCGTCATCGGCGCCGTGGGCACCGCCATCGGCTGATCAGGTTGCGACTGGCTTCGCTCGCTCGACCGTGATCCGGCTCGCGTCGACGTCTGCCGGCGCTCGCGTTGATCCGAGCCGCGTCACGCGTCGATGCGCTCTCGATCGAGCCGGTTCGAGGCGTCCACGATGAACTCCCGGCGCGGGGCGACCTCGTTGCCCATAAGCAGCTCGAACACATCGGCGGCCCGCTCCGCGTCCGGCAGGCGCACGCGGCGAAGCGTCCGCCCGGCGCGTTCCATGGTGGTGCCCGCGAGCTGCTCGGCATCCATCTCCCCGAGCCCCTTGTAGCGCTGCACCGGCTCCTGCCATCTCCGCCCCGACTTGGTGAGCCGCGCGAGCAGGGCGTGCAGCTCGCTCTCGCTGTACGTGTAGATCGTCTCGTTGGGCTTGGACCCGGGGTTGACCACGACGACCCGGTGCAGCGGCGGCACGGCGGCGAACACGCGACCGTCTTCGACGAGCGGACGCATGTACCGGAAGAACAGCGTGAGCAGGAGGGTGCGGATGTGCGCCCCGTCGACGTCCGCATCGCTCATCAGGATGATCTTCCCGTAGCGCGCGGCCGTCAGGTCGAAGCTGCGCCCCGACCCGGCTCCGATGGTCTGGATGATCGCCGCGCACTCGGCGTTGGAGAGCATGTCGCTGACCGAGGCCTTCTGCACGTTGAGGATCTTGCCGCGGATCGGCAGCAGCGCCTGGAACTCGCTGTTGCGCGCGAGCTTCGCGGTGCCCAGCGCCGAGTCGCCCTCGACGATGAACAGCTCGGACTCTGCGACCTCATTCGACCGGCAGTCCACGAGCTTGACCGGCAGCGACGAGGACTCCAGCGCGTTCTTGCGCCGCTGCGTCTCCTTGTGGGTGCGCGCGGAGATGCGCGCCTTCATCTCCGAGACGACCTTCTCCAGCAGGAGGGAGGTCTGCGTCCTGTCGTCCCGCTTGGACGATGCGAAGCGCGCGGACAGCTCGCGTGCGACGACGGAGGACACCACCTGCCGGGCGGCCGGAGTGCCCAGCACCTCCTTGGTCTGGCCTTCGAACTGGGGCTCGGGCAGCCGGACGGTGAGGATCGCCGTCAGGCCGGCGAGGATGTCGTCCTTCTCGAGCTTGTCGCCGCCGACCTTCAGCCGGCGGGCGTTCTGCTCGACCTGCGCCCGGAGGACCTTCATGAGCGCCTGATCGAACCCCTGCTGGTGCGTTCCGCCCTTGGGCGTGGCGATGATGTTGACGAAGCTGCGCATCACCGTCTCATAGCCCGTCCCCCAGCGCAGCGCGATGTCGACCTCGCACGCGCGCTCGACCTCCGTGGCGACCATGTGCCCGTCGGGCTGGAGGACCGGCACGGTCTCGGTGAAGGAGCCGCTGCCGGTCAGCCGCCACGTGCTGGTGACCGGCGCGTCCGGGGCGAGGAAATCGATGAACTCGGAGATGCCGCCGTCGTAGCGGAACGAGGTCTCAGTCGGCCCGTCGTTCTCCGTGACCGTGGCCGGCCGCTCGTCGCGGATGACGATCTCCAGCCCGGGCACCAGGAACGCGGTCTGCCGGGCGCGCTGCTGGAGCTCGTCGACCTGGAACTGCGCATCCCGGGTGAAGATCTGCCGGTCGGCCCAGTAGCGGACGCGGCTGCCGGTGACACCCCTGGCGGCCTTGCCGACCGTGCGCAGCTCGCTGCTGCGCTCGAACGGCGTGAACTCCGAGTCCGGACTGCCGTTCGCGAAGACGCCGGGCTCGCCGCGGTGGAACGACATCGCCCAGGTCCTGCCCCCGCGGTCCACCTCCACGTCGAGTCGCTCGGAGAGCGCGTTGACGACGGATGCGCCCACGCCGTGCAGGCCGCCGGAGGCCGCATACGAGCCGGTGCCGAACTTCCCGCCGGCGTGCAGCTTGGTGAACACGACCTCCACGCCCGTCAGGCCGGTGCGCGGCTCGATGTCGACGGGGATGCCGCGTGCCCGGTCCTGCACCTCCACGCTGCCGTCGGCGTGCAGGATGACGTCGATGCGGGTCCCGTGCCCGGCGAGCGCCTCATCGACGGCGTTGTCGATGATCTCCCACAGGCAGTGCATGAGCCCGCGCGAGTCGGTGGAGCCGATGTACATGCCGGGGCGCTTGCGCACCGCCTCGAGCCCTTCGAGCACCTGGAGATGGTGGGCGGAATACTCAGCGATCACATCTGCCAGCGTATCCGCGACGACGGACGCGCCCGCCCGGACACTCGGATGCGCCGACCCGCCGTACGCGCACAGCGAAATGCAGGGCATTCCGGGCATTCTCTGACTCAGGGCATGGTTGTATTCGATGACCGAGCACCAAGACGCGACCCTAGAGGAGGCACCGAGATGAACACGCTATCGACACCCGCCGAGACGGCCGTCCTCGAATACCGCCTCACGGCGCTGGACCGGTGCGACTCCTGCGGAGCTCAGGCCTACATCGCTGCCGAAGTCAACGGCAGCGAGCTGCTGTTCTGCGCCCATCACGGACGCAAGTACGAGGAGAAGCTGCGCTCGGTCGCGACCTCATGGCATGACGAGTCGGCGCGGCTGGCCGAGGTGGTCTGATCCTTCAGACGCGGATATAGCGCAGGTCCTTGCCCTTGACGTAGTCGCGGAACGCCTGCCGGACCCCGTCCGCGTAGTCGTCGACCGGCTCGTGCTCGCGCGGGCCGGAGTAGTCGGTGCCGGCGTGCACGGCCGCCAGCGAGAGCAGTTGGTCGGTAACGCGCGGGTTCAGGGGCAGCATCGGACCCTGCAGCTGCATCGCGAAGACGCTGCCCGCACGCAGGCCGACAGCCCAGCGGCCGTCGAACTGAACGATGCCCTGACCGACGCGCACCGTGCCGAACGCCTCGGCTCCGGCATCCGCCGTCCATTTCGAGGCGTGATCCTCGAAGCCGATGAGCTCGCCGACGGGACTGTCGGCGACGACGTACCCGATGCGCCGGTCGCGCGTGCGCGCCGAGGTCATCGGCACGAGGCCGAGTCCGTCGTGCTGTGTTCCGTCGAGTGTGGTGATGCGGTGCGACAGGATCTCGGCACCGGTGCCGATGGCCAGCAGCGGCGCGCCGGAGTCGATGACAGCGGCGAGCTCATCGCGGTGCTTCCGGGCGTCCGAGAGGACACGGTCGATCACCGAGGCTGGCCCGGTGCCCAGCACGATCAGGTCGCTGGGTTCGATCGGCCCGTCGCCGATGCCGTGGGTGACGTATTCGACATCCAGTCCCGCCCTGCGCGAGCGCAGCCGAAGCGCCTCGGCGTTGCCGCGGTCGCCTCCGAAATCGAGATCCTTCGGGTACAGCCGCGTGATCCGGATGCCGGTCATCGCAGATCCTCCTCCTGATCGCCGTGCCCGACTCCGTGGCGCAGGAACATCATCTGCTCGTAGTTCACGATCCAGATCTGGTGCTCGTCGCGGACGGTTCTCTTCTGCCGCATGATCTCGATCGCACGATGGATGTCGGGCTCGACGTGATGCACGGGGACACCGGCGTGCGCGAATCGCAGCGCGGCGAAGTGCGCCTTGTTCCCTGTGCAGACATCGACGTGGTCGAGCTTGGTGACGTCGGCGTCGTACAGGAACGACACGTCCGGAAGGCCGTCGTCGATCGCGAAGAGCACGTGCTCGGGCGCCCCGTCGAGCGAATCGACGTTGAGCTGCACGCTGGGCGCGTTCTTGAACATCAGGAACTGCGCCGTCTCGCCCTCGGGGTCATCGGTCAGCGGCACGATCTCGCCCCGGCCCCACGTCGGCTTCAGCGACTGGAAGCCCTCGCGCGCGCGGTCGGGATCGAACCGGTCGCCGAGGATGCGCGCGGCAGCCAGGAAGGCCGCGGCCGCATCTGCGGCGAAATGCACGCCCCGCACCGGCAGCGTGATGTCGATGTCACGGCCGTCGACTCGCACCGTCGCCTCACGGCCCGCGAGCCGCGTCACCTCGGCTGCGGCCGGGTGCGACAGCGCCCCACGCTCTGCCGCGCGCAGGTCGGGTGCGGTCATGACGCCGTGCGGCTGCTGGGCGAGCACCTCGGGGGCGATGCCGAAGAACGACACCGGCGCCTTCTGCGCGGCGACATCGATCTTGCTGAGGTAGCTGTCGTCGCGGTTGATCACCACGGCCTGGGTCGCGTGCTTGGCCGTGTCCAGCAGCATGTCGGCGACGCGCTCGGTCTCGAAGAGGCGGTAGAGCTGGTCGACGACGATGTTCAGCGGCACCACGACGGTCGGCTGCAGGCGCTCGGCGAGCTTGGCCGAGTAGCCCTCATCGACCTCGAGGATCGCGATGTCCGCGTCGACCTTCCCGGTCGGAGACGACAGCGCCAGAAGGCTCGACGTGAGCCCCTGCGGCATGTTGGAGCCGCTGGTGTTCGTGAACACCGAGACGTCGTGGGCGCGGACGATCTCGGTGATCATGTGCGTCGTGGTGGTCTTGCCGTTGGAGCCGAGCACGAAGACGACACCGTCCTGAAACTGGCCGAACAGCGTGGCCAGCAGCGTCGGCGACATCTTGTTTGCGACGACACCGGGAAACGACGTGCCGCGCTTGCGCAGGCGCAGGATCGCACGGATCAGCTTGCCGGTCAGGATCGGCAGGATGTAGCGCGGCCCGGGCCCGCGCTCACTCAAGATAATCCCGCAGCGACTGAGACCGCGAAGGGTGGCGCAGCTTGGCCATCGTCTTCGATTCGATCTGGCGGATCCGCTCCCGGGTGACGCCGAACGTGTCGCCGATCTGGTCGAGCGTCTTGGGCTGCCCGTCGCCGAGTCCGAAGCGCATGCGGATGACGCCGGCCTCGCGCTCGCTGAGCGAGTCCAGCAGCGACTCGAGCTGTCGCTGCAGCATGGTGAAGCCGACGGCGTCCGCCGGAACGACCGCCTCGGTGTCCTCGATGAGATCGCCGAACTCGCTGTCGCCGTCCTCGCCCAGGGGTGTGTGCAGGGAGATCGGCTCGCGGCCGTACTTCTGCACCTCGATGACCTTCTCGGGAGTCATGTCCAGTTCGCGGCTGAGCTCTTCCGGAGTGGGTTCACGACCCAGATCCTGCAGCATCTGCCGCTGCACGCGAGCCAGCTTGTTGATGACCTCGACCATGTGCACGGGGATGCGGATCGTGCGGGCCTGGTCGGCCATGGCGCGGGTGATGGCCTGACGGATCCACCAGGTCGCGTACGTGGAGAACTTGAACCCCTTGGTGTAATCGAACTTCTCGACAGCACGGATCAGGCCGAGGTTCCCCTCCTGGATGAGGTCGAGGAACTGCATGCCGCGGCCGGTGTACCGCTTGGCCAGCGACACGACCAGACGGAGGTTGGCGCCGAGGAGGTGGCTCTTGGCGCGCTGCCCGTCGCGCGCGACCCACTGCAGGTCCAGGCCCAGCTGGCTCGACTTCTCCGCCGCCGACATGTGCGACAGCTTCTCCTCGGCGAACAGGCCGGCCTCGATGCGCATCGCGAGTTCGACCTCCTCCGCCGCGTTCAGCAGGGGCACCTTGCCGATCTGCTTGAGGTAGTCCTTGACGGGGTCGGCCGTGGCGCCGGTGATCTGGGTGGAGTAGACCGGCACATCGTCTTCGTCAGCCGACGAGATGCGGATCGCACCGGTGGGAAGCGGCTCGGTGAAAGCCGGCTGGGCGTCCTCCTCCTCATCGGAGTCATCGGCCTCCTCCACTGCGGGTGCGCCCTTCTTCGCGCGCGAGCCGCCCGCTGCCCCGGCATCCGGGGTGCCGAGCTCGGTCTCGTCGACCTGCTCGTCCTGGATCTCGTCCGCACCCTCCGGCGTCGCGGCAGTCTTTGTGCGGCTCTTTGCGGCCGGCTTCGCGGGGGTGGCCGCCTTCTTCGCGGCCGGCTTCGCGGCGCTGGCCGTCTTCTTCGCGACCGGCTTGGACGCTGCCTTGGCCGCGGTGGTCTTCTTCGCCGGAGCGGACCCGGCTGCAGGAGCGGCCTTCGCGGCGGTGGTGCTCTTCTTCGTCGCCGAGGCCGACTTCGTCGCTGCTGCGGGCGTCTTCTTGGTCGCCGCCGTGGACGCCCTCTTCGTCGCTGCAGCCGGCTTGTCAGCCGCCGCGGTCTTCACGGCAGGGGTGGTCTTCTTCGCGGTCGCGGGCTTCTTCGCGCCCGCAGTGGTCTTCTTCGCGGGCGCCTTCTTGGCAGCCGCCGCGTCCTCGACGGCGGACGCCTCGGCATCCTTCTTCGAGGTCCGCTTCTTCTCGGTCGTCGCCGCAGTCACGTTTCGCCTTTCACCGGCGCGGGCCCGTTCGGCGGGCAATGCGTCGGTCGGTTTCGGACACCAGTAAGACCCTTGTCAAGTCCCTGCCCCGCTCTCATCCCCGAGGGGATCACGATCGGGACCGGCAGACAACGGGTCGGATCATCCATTGTCGCACACGCCGGAACGCCGACCTGTGCAGACGCGGACAGTGGGTGAAACAAGACCGTGCCCGCGGGTATTCCTCAGCCGCGGTTGCCTGCGCGCTTGTCGTCGTCTCCCGGACGGGTCGCCAGGTAGCGCTCCAGCTCCGCTGCCAGCTCATCCGCGCTGGGCAGCTCCATGTCCTCGATTCCGGTCGGCGAGCTGCCCAGACCGGCCATGTACGCGTCGTACCGCTCCTCGAGCCCGCGCACCATGCGGCTGAGCTCCTCGTTGCCCTCGACCTGCTCGTCGACCTTCTCCCGGTACTCGCGGTCGTCCTGGCGCAGGTCGTCCACGGTGAACATCAGACCCGTGGCCGCCGTCAGCCGGTCAAGCGCCTGGAGCGTGGCTCCGGGAAAGTCGGTGTCGCCGAGATAGTGCGGCACGAGAAGCACGAACCCGGCGACGGAAGCCCCTTCCTCGGCGAGCCGGTACTCCAGCAGGTGCCCGACCGTCGCGGGGACCTGCGTCTGTGGCTTCCACACCGAGTGCGCGGCGATCAGCTCTGCACGGCTTCCGCTCACCGTCGTGCCGATCGGGCGGGTGTGCGGCACCGGCATGGGGATCGCGTGCACCCAGGCGACCGTGGAGACCTCCGCCTCGGCGACGAAGTCGAGGACCGCGCGCGTGAAGGCGTTCCACGCGAAGTCCGGCTCGTATCCGGCAAGGAGCAGGAACGGATGTCCCAGCGCGTCCTTCGCCAGGGACAGCTCCAGCCGCGCAGGACGGTAGTCGGTGAGGTGGTCCTCATCGAACGCGATGATAGGCCGCCGTGCACGGTAGTCCAGCAGGACGTCGTTGGAGAACGCCAGCAGCGGCGTCTGCTCAATGTCCTCGCGCATGTAGTCGATGAGACCGGAGACGGCCGAGCCCGCGTCGGAGAAGCCCGTCAGCGCGATCACCAGCGGCAGACCGGGCGGCACCGGCGGTGCGCTGGCGACACGCTCGAAGAGAGGACCGGAGTACGGCATGCGTCCACTCTACGAGCCTCGTCCGCGCTCGGCGCCGGGGCGGCCCGTGCGCACGCTGACAGCGAACACCGCGGGAGCGGCGTACCTAGGATGGAGCAATGCCACAGCCCCAGCTGGCGCACAGTCGCGCCCCGATCCACCAGGCCGATTCCGACGCGATCCTGCTGGCGCTTCCGCCGCTGGGTGACCTCGAGGCCGACGCGGCCGACCCGCTGGCGGACTGGCCGGGACTGCGCGCCGCGCTCAGCGCGATCGGCTTCACCGGCGCCCTCGGCTCGTTCCTCCGCGTCTATGCGCCCGATGCTGCGGACACGCCGCTGTCGGTCGTCGGCACGGGAGCCGATCCGGATGCCGCGGCACTGCGCGGCGCGGTGGGTGCAGGCATCCGCTCGCTCACCGGGTTCGAGACCGTCGCCGTGGCCGCTCCCCTCGCCGAGCCGGCCTCGTGGCGCGTTCTCGCCGAGGGCGCGGGACTGGGCGGATATCGCTTCGAGGGGTACAAGTCCGACAGCGGGAAGCCCCGTGCCGGGCGGGTCACCGTGCACACCGCGGAGGAGGTCGCTGACGACGAGGTCCGCGATGCCCAGGCCGTCGTCGACGCCGTGGCGCTGGTGAAGGACCTCGTCTCCACTCCGGCCGACGCTCTCGGCCCTGCGGACCTGGCCGAGCGTGCCGCATCTGCGGTCGCGGAGCTGCCCGTGGAAGTGGAGGTGCTCGACGAGCAGGCCCTCGCGGAGGGCGGCTACGGCGGCATCCTCGGCGTGGGCACCGGCTCCGACCGTCCGCCGCGCCTGGTCAAGCTCACCTACGCTCCGGTCGGCGCTGCGGCGCACGTTGCGCTGGTCGGCAAGGGCATCACCTTCGACACAGGCGGGCTCTCGCTCAAGCCCGCGGCGTCCATGGTCGGCATGAAGTACGACATGGCCGGATCTGCGACGGTGCTCGCCGTGCTGGCCGCGGTGGCCACCCAGCGACTTGACGTGCACGTGACGGCATACCTGTGCATCGCCGACAACATGCCCTCCGGGCGTGCCACACGACCGGGCGATGTGCTGCGCATGCTCGACGGCACCACCGTGGAGGTGCTGAACACCGACGCCGAGGGTCGTCTCGTCCTCGGGGACGGCCTGGCGGCCGCCAGCCGTGAGCACCCGGATGTGATCGTGGACGTCGCCACGCTCACCGGTGCGATCACGGTGGCGCTGGGCACACGGCATGCGGGGGTCATGGGCGAGGATGCCGCCGTGGAGGACTACCTGGCCGCGGCCAGCCGCGCCGGTGAGCTCGCGTGGCGGCTGCCGCTGCCCGAGCACATGGTGGAGGAGCTGGACTCGCAGATCGCGGACCTGGTGAACGCCAAGGTGGGAGATCCCGCCGGCGGCTCGCTGTTCGCCGGGCTGTTCCTGCGCCACTTCGTCGGCCGTGTCTCCGACGAGAAGGACGCAGCGCGGATCCCCTGGGTGCATCTGGACATCGCCGGCGTCGGCATGAACAAGGGCGGCCCCTTCGGCTTCACGGACAAGGGGCCGACGGCCGCGACGGTGCGGTCGCTCATCGAGTTCATCGCGGCACGCGCCGCAGACGGGAAGGACCGGTCATGACCGCGCACAGCTTCGACATCGTCGTCCTCGGGGGCGGCAGCGGCGGATATGCCGCTGCGCTTCGCGCGGCAGAGCTCGGCCGATCGGTCGCGCTCGTCGAGAAGGACAAGGTGGGCGGCACGTGTCTGCACCGCGGCTGCATACCGACCAAGGCCCTCCTGCATGCTGCTGAGGTCGCAGACCACACCCGCAACGCGGCGGACGTCGGCGTGAGAGCAGCGTTCGAAGGCATCGACATGGCCCGCGTCACCGCCTATCGCGAGGGCATCGTGGCGAAGAAGTTCAAGGGCCTGGAAGGCCTCGTCAAGGCGCGCGGCATCACCACGGTGCACGGTGAGGGCCGTCTCGACGGCGACCGGACGGTACGGGTGGGCGACGACACCTACACGGGAGAGCACCTCATCCTCGCCACCGGCTCGTACAGCCGCACCCTGCCGGGGCTCGAGATCGGCGGCCGGATCATCACCAGTGAGCACGCCCTCGCGCTGGCGGAGCCTCCCGAGCGCGTGATCGTGCTGGGCGGCGGCGTCATCGGGGTCGAGTTCGCCAGCGTGTGGAGCTCGTTCGGCGCCGAGGTGACCATCGTGGAGGCGCTCGACCACCTCGTTCCGAACGAGGACGAGGCGATGAGCAAGGCGCTGGAGCGCGCGTTCCGCAAACGCGGCATCGCCTACAGGCTGGGCGTGCGCTTCCAGTCGGCCGCGCAGTCGGATGACTCGGTCTCGGTGACCCTCGAAGACGGCACCGTGCTGGCGGCCGACCTGCTGCTGGTCGCCGTCGGCCGCGGACCGGTGACCGCCGACCTCGGCTTCGAGGCCGCCGGCGTGCAGATCGATCGGGGCTTCGTGCTCGTGGACGACCGGCTGCGCACCGGCGTCCCGGGGGTCTGGGCCGTGGGCGACATCGTCCCTGGCCTCCAGCTCGCCCACCGCGGCTTCCAGCAGGGGATCTTCGTCGCCGAGGAGATCGCCGGGCTGGACCCTGTGGCCGTGCCGGACCGCGACATCCCCAAGATCACCTACTGCAGCCCGGAGGTCGCCTCCGTCGGGCTCAGCGAGGCTGCCGCGATCGAGGCCCACGGCGAAGGCGACGTCGTCGCCTACGAGTACAACCTGGCCGGCAACGGCAGGAGCGAGATCCTGGGCACGAGCGGCCTCGTGAAGGTGGTCCGGCGGAAGGACGGTCCGGTGCTCGGCGTCCACCTCATCGGCGACCGTGTCGGTGAACTGATCACGGAGGGGCAGCTGGCCGTCGCGTGGGAGGCGCACCCTGAGGACATCGCCCCGTTCATCCACGCGCACCCCACCCAGAGCGAGGCTCTGGGCGAGGCGTTCCTCGCCCTGGCGGGCAAGCCGCTGCACACCATCTGACACACGGCGCGTCACTAAGCTAGTCACGACATCGGCATCATAAGGAGACAGGTCATGAGCACATCCGTGGTCCTCCCCGCGCTCGGCGAGAGCGTCACCGAGGGAACGGTCACCCGCTGGCTCAAGCAGGTCGGGGACACGGTCCAGGAGGACGAGGGTCTGCTCGAGATCTCCACCGACAAGGTCGACACCGAGATCCCCTCCCCCGTGGGCGGAGTGCTCGAGGAGATCCTCGTGCAGGAGGACGAGACCGTCGAGGTGGGCGCGGTGCTCGCCAAGATCGGCGACGGCTCGGATGCCGGTGAGTCCGCTGCCCGACAGGCCGATGCGTCGGAGTCGAGTGCGGAGCCCGCACCGGACGAGCCGGCCGCCCAATCCGTGCCCGAGCCCGCGCCCGAGCCCGAACGTGCCGCCGAGCCAGAGCCCGCGCCTGCAGCGGAGCCGGAGGCCCCCGCGCCCGCTTCCAGCGGGACTGGAAAGGATGTCGTTCTGCCCGAGCTCGGCGAGAGCGTCACCGAGGGCACCGTCACCCGGTGGCTCAAGAACGTCGGCGACCATGTCGACGCGGACGAGCCGCTGCTGGAGATCTCCACCGACAAGGTCGACACCGAGATCCCCGCGCCGTTCAGCGGCACCCTTCTGGAGATCCTGGTCGCCGAGGATGAGACCGTCGCCGTCGGATCGGCGCTCGGTCGCATCGGCACGGCTGGCGCGGAAGCCGAGCAGCCGGAGCCTGCCGCCGAGCCAGAGCCCGCGGCCGAGACTGAGCCCGCTGGTGCCGAGCCCGAGCCCGAGCCTGCGGCCGCCGAGCCCGAGCCGCCTGCCGCCGAGCCCCAGCCTGAGCCCGGGCCGTCAGAGCCGGAAGCCGCCGCACCCGCGGCATCCACCGCCCCCGCACCGTCGATCGCCCTGGGCGATGACACCGTCACCTATGTCACGCCACTGGTGCGCCGTCTGGCCCAGCAGCAGGGCGTCGACCTGGCATCGATCACCGGCACGGGCGTCGGCGGGCGCATCCGCAAGGAGGACGTCCTCAAGGCCGCCGAGGCCGCGGCGGCGCCCCCTGCCGAGACACCGGCGGAGCAGTCGGCCGCTGAAGTCGAGGTCTCCCCGCTGCGCGGCACCACCCAGCCGATGTCGCGGCTGCGGAAGGTCCTCGCCGAACGCGCGGTCGCATCGATGCAGTCGACGGCACAGCTGACCACCGTGGTCGAGGTCGACGTCACCGAGCTCGCCGCA
>DASSYC010000027.1:0-12285 GCA_035703465.1 Microbacterium sp.
CTGACGATGTCATGCGCGACGCCGGCGGGCGGCGGCAGCCGGCCCACCTCGACGTGCACACTGCCCCCGAGCATCCCACCCCCGACATGCTGGCCCATTACCGCGAATCTCAGCCTCGCGTGTCGTGGCACTTCCGGCGATCCGAGCGGGATCGGCGGCGCAGGGTCTCGGGCGCGGCCGCGGCCGCGGACCAGCCTACGCAGAGCACGGTCGCCGAATGGAAGCGGGAGCAGCGGCGGCGCCGCCTCGCCGCGGCGAAGGTGCAGGCGCGGCGGGAGCTCGAGTTCGACGACTATCCGGACGACATCCACATCGACCCGCGTGAGCGGGTGCGTCCCAGCTGACTCGCGTCGCCGCGCGGCCGCCCCCATACGATGGCAGGGTGCGGAATCGAGTGGGGCGGCACCCGTCGTGAGCTTCCTGCGCGAGTACGCGGATGCCGTCGCGGCGCCGCCGCTGGTGCCGTTCGCCGATTCCCCCACACGCTATGACGAGGTGGTCGCGCCGGACGGCGGGTTCCGTCCGGCGTTCAAGGACGTGGCATCCGTCGCCCTCGGCCTCACCGCCGACGAGGTCCGGCGGGTCCACGGCGAGATCACCCGCCTCCTCGCCGACGAGGGCGTCACGTATGTGCGCTCCGACCGCGGACCTCAGCCGTGGCAGCTCGACCCCGTGCCACTGCTGGTCGACGCCGCGACATGGGCGAGCCTTGAGGTCGGGCTCGCGCAGCGGGCCGAGCTGCTCAACGCGCTGCTGGCCGACCTGTACGGCCCACGGCAGCTGATCGCCGACGGCATCATCCCGGCGGCGGCGGTCGTCGGGCACGCGGGGTTCGTGCGCGCGCTCGCGCGCCCCGACCGCCCCGACACGACACCGCTTGTGCTCAGCGGCACGGATCTCGGTCGTGACACCGCGGGGAATTGGCACGTGCTGGCCGACCGCGTGCAGGCGCCCTCGGGCCTGGGCTTCGCGATGCAGAACCGCCGCGCCCTCTCGCAGGTGCTGCCCGACCTGTACGGCGAGAGCGCGCCGCACCGCATCGACCCGTACTTCGCCGCGGTTCGGGCGGCCCTCGCCGACACCGCACCCGACGTCGCCGAACCGCGCATCGTCGTCCTCTCGCCCGGCACGTACTCCGAGACGGCATTCGACCAGGCGGCGATCGCCGCAGCCCTCGGCTTCCCGCTGGTGCAGGGCGAGGATCTCGTGGTGCGCAACGGCTGGGTGTGGCTCAGGCCCACCGGCTGGCCGCAGGCGTGGCCCGCCGAGCGCGTCGACGTGATCCTGCGCCGCGTCGACGCCGAGTGGTGCGATCCGCTTGAAATGCGCGCGGGATCACGCCTGGGCGTCGCGGGCCTGACCGAGGCGGTGCGGCGCGGTCGCGTGCGCGTCGTGAACGGTCTCGGCGCCGGCGTGCTGGAGAACCCCGGGCTGCTCCCGTACCTGCCCGCGGCGTGCGAAGCCCTGCTCGGCGAGCAGCTGCGACTGCCGTCCGCGCCGACCTGGTGGTGCGGCGAGCAGGCATCCCGCGACCTGGTGCTCGATCGGCTGGCGGCCGGCGATCCGGGCCTGATCGTGCGGCCGATCGATGCTCCGCGCAAGGCCGTCGCCGACCTCTCGGCGCAGCAGCTGCGCGAGGGCATCCTCGCGGCGCCGCATCGCTACGTCGGGCAGGACCGTCTGCCGCTGTCACAGGCGCCGGTGTGGGACGCCGCGGGACGCATCGATCCGCGCGCACTCGTGTTCCGCGCCTTCACCGTGCGCTACCGCTCGGCCTACCGGCCGCTCATCGGCGGCATGGCGACGGTGCGTGAGCACCCGGACGACCCGCCCGTCTCGAAGGATGTCTGGGTGCTGAAGGGCGAGGCATCCGATCCCGACCAGGGTCTGGCCGAGATCACCGCACCCGACGTCGCCCGCACGGTGCCCGTGCTGGGCCCGCGATCGCTGGAGGACATGTTCTGGGCCGGCCGTTACGCCGAACGCGCGGAGGACCTGCTGCGACTGCTGCTCGCCACGAACACACAGGTCGATCTGCTGGGTGCCGGTGCCGCTTCCCGCGAGTCGGTGCGCACCCTGCGCGCTGCGCTGGCCGCGCTCGCCGGTGAAGGCGAGGTCGGCATCGACGGGGAACTGCGTGCGCTGCTTCTCGACGCGGGCCGGCCCGGTACGGCCGCCCATTCGCTCGCGCACCTGCGCGATGCGCTCGAAGGCGTGCGCGATCAGTTCTCCGGCGACACGTGGCGCATCTTCTCCGGCGCCGACAGGGCGATCAGCGCGCTGCGCGCGTCGACCCGCGCGCACCGGACCGCCGAGTCGGCCGGCCGCCTGCTGGCGGCGACGCTCGTGCTCTACGGGGTGACGGCGAACATGATCAGGGATGCCGGTTGGCACATGATCGAGACCGGTCGTCACCTCGAGCGGGCGCTGCAGGTGAGCCGACTGCTCGAGGCGACGCTGAGCGACCGGCGCGGCCCCGATCGCGACATCCTCGAAGCCGTGCTCACGAGCGCCGAGAGCATCGTCACGTACCGGCGACGCAACCGCGGGTCGGTGCGCGCGGCCGGTGCGCTCGACCTCCTGCTGCTGGATGGCGGCAACCCGCGCTCGCTCGCGTTCGCGCTCGATCGGGTGATCGAGCATCTCGCGGCGATGCCGGCGTCGACGGGATCGACGCGGCCCGAGCGTCTGGCCGAGCGGCTGCGGGCGAGCCTGACGGCGCTCGACGCATCGGCGCTGGCGGCGGTGCGCGGAGGTCGTCGCGCGAAGCTCGCGGAGCTGCTCGACGGCGTGATCGCCGACCTGTCGAAGCTGGCGGACGCGATCGACCGGCTGCACTTCGAGGTCGGACCGCCGCCGCAGCCGCTGACGGCGCTGTCGCTCATCGAGGAGCGCGGGACGGCACGCGCATGAGGTATCGCGTCTTCCATCGCACTGCGTACCTGTACGGCGACACCGTGCAGGACAGTGTCGGCCAGTTCCACCTTGTGCCCCGGACGCTGCCCTGGCAGTCGGTGAGCTCGCACGCGGTGACCGTCGACCCACAGCCGGGGGACATCGACCCCGACGTCGACTACTTCGGCAACGCGGTCACATACTTCCACGTCACCCAGCCGCATGAGCGCCTGGCGATCGAGGCCGTCGGCGAGGTCTCCGTGGAGACGCCGGCATACGACGAGGACGCACTCGCCACGCCATGGGAGAACGCGCGCCCGCTGCTGCGCCCCGATGCTGCCGGGGCGTGGAAGGCGGCCGAGTTCGCGCTCGAGTCGCCGCGGGCGCAGCAGGTGCGGGAGACGCACGAGTACGCCGCAGCATCCCTGCTTCCCGGGCGCCCGCTCGGCGAGGCGGTCACCGATCTCATGCACCGAATCCATGCCGACTTCGAGTACGACAGCACGGCCACGACCGTGACGAGCACCGTCGCCGAGGCGATGCGCAAGCGCGCCGGGGTGTGCCAGGACTTCGCGCACCTGGCCCTGTCCGGACTGCGCGCGCACGGCGTGGCAGCCCGGTACGTCAGCGGGTATCTGTCCACCCGCACCGCGCCCGGGAAGGAGCGCGTGTTCGGCGCGGACGCGTCGCACGCCTGGATCGCGGTGTGGCTGCCGGGAGGCGATGGCGGAGATTGGCTCGCGATCGACCCGACCAACGACCAGCGGGCGGACGACCGCTATGTCACGGTCGCCTGGGGCCGTGACTACGGCGACGTCTCGCCCGTGAAGGGGATCATCTTCACCGAGGCCAAGACCTCGACCCTGCAGGTGCAGGTGGATGTCGCGCCCCTCGGCCTTTGATGCCCCACGCGAATCAAAGACCGAGCTTCTGAGAGGTGGGTGGCTCGGGCCCGAGGAATAGGCTGGATGCCGTGCCCCACGACACCGCTCCGCCGTTCACCGTCCGCCCCGCGGTGACGCGGGATGTGCGCGGCATCGCACGCCTGCTCGATCCGTACGTGCAGCGGCGCATCCTGCTCGGCAAGGATCTCGTGGTGCTGTACGAGTCGGTGCAGCAGTTCGTCGTCGCCGAGGACGCGGACGGCCGCCTCATCGGCTGCGGGGCGCTGTTCGTCATGTGGGAGGACCTCGGCGAGATTCGCACCCTCATCGTCGCCGACGACTGGCTGCGCCACGGCGTCGGCCAGGCTCTGGTCGACGGCCTCGAGAAGCGGGCGGTCGGACTGGGCCTGCGGCGCCTGTTCTGCCTGACCTTCGAGGTGGAGTTCTTCACCCGCCGCGGCTTCGCGCGGATCGGCGAGCAGGTGGTCGACCCCGACGTTTACTCGCAGCTGGTGCGCTCACCCGACGAGGGGGTCGCGGAATTCCTCGACCTCGCGCACGTCAAGCCGAACACCCTCGGCAACACCCGCATGATGAAGATGCTCTGAGAGGGCCCACCGACCCGGGCGCGCCGACCCGGAAGCGGGGATGCCGCGGCTTAGCCTGGGCACATGACCAGCTCCACCCCGCCGCGTCGTCGGCATTCGCCGGCCGTGTACCGTCGGCGCCGGCTCATGGTGCTGGTTGTGCTCATCGTCATCATCGCCGTGGTCTGGCTGCTCATCGCGCAGCCGTGGAGCGGAGCGGCGACCGAGACGGAGAAGGTCCAGCCCGCGGCATCCGCTTCACCCAGGCAGACCGCGCTGTCGCTTCCGGTTCCCGCGGCTCACACGCCCGGGCCGGCGCCGTCCGCAGCGCCGTCTGCGACGGCGCCTGCCCCCACCGCGACGGCTCCCGCGCCGGCGCCCAGCGGGACAGAGGCGGCAATACCCACCTGCGCCAACGACGACCTCCTCGTCGAGCCCGTCCTCGACAAGGAGTCGTACCGGTCGGGCGAGAAGCCGAAGCTCTCGATCGCGCTGACCAACAGCGGCGACGTCGACTGCACGCTCAACGTCGGCACCAGCACGCAGAAGTTCGTGATCGCGAGCGGTTCGGATATCTGGTGGCGCTCGACCGATTGCCAGTCCAAGCCCAGCGACCAGATCGTGCTGCTGGCAGCCGGTCAGCGGGTGACCAGCGCCGCGCCGCTGGAGTGGGATCGCACCCGCTCGTCGGTGAAGACGTGCGAGGCTGACCGCCCTGCGGCAACGGGCGGCGGCGCCTCCTATCACCTGACGGTCGAGATCGCCGGGGTCGAATCGGATGGCAGCGCCCAATTCCTCCTGTACTGAGCAGCTCCCCGTGGCATGCTCGGGGGCCGATGTCAACCGTGGCGTGATCCGGAGCCTGCGAACGTAGGATCCTCCGGCATGAGCGATGGTGACCGATGACCGCTCTGGATGTGTCGTCGGCCGGCACCGGGGAGATCCTGGGCGAACGTTACCGCCTCGACGAGAAGATCGGCGAGGGCGGGATGTCGCGCGTGTACCGGGCCGAGGACCTGGCGCTGCAGCGCGTGGTCGCCGTCAAGGTCATGCATCCCGCGGGCGAGGGCGCGACCGCCCGCGAGCGCGCCAGGTCGGAGACGACGCTGCTGGCCGCACTCACGCATCCATCGCTGGTCACCGTCTACGACGCGCACATCGCGATCGACGAGCCCAGCTACCTGGTCATGGAGTATGTCGACGGGCGCACCCTGCGCGACCGGCTCGACGCGGGGCCGCTGCCGCCCGACCTTGTCGCAGCTCTGGGCACCGACCTCGCCGAAGCCCTGCACGCGGTGCACGACCACGGCGTGGTGCATCGCGATATCAAGCCGTCGAACGTGCTCCTGTGGGCGTCGCCGCTGCCCGATCGCGCGTTCCGCGCCAAGCTCACCGACTTCGGCATCGCGTGCCTGCTCGATGCGACGCGCGTGACCGAACCGGGAACGATCATCGGCACGGCCGCCTATCTCGCACCGGAGCAGGTCCGCGGTGAGGACCCCGCACCGGCGGCCGACATCTACAGCCTGGGCCTGGTCCTGCTCGAAGCGCTCACCGCGCAGCCGGCGTTCGGCGCGGCGGCCGGATACGAGTGCGTCGTCGCGCGGCTGACGACCGCCCCGTCCATCCCGGATGGGGTGCCGCACGGCTGGCGGGAGCTGCTCATCGCGATGACGGCCGCCAATCCCGCGCGACGTCCGACCGCGCTGCAGGTGGCCGTGGCGTGCGGCGCGCTGCGCACTCCGGCTCGCTCCACCGGCGAGCAGCTGCGCGCTCTGCTCGCACCGCAGGCCTCCGGCGGCACCGACGCGACGGCTGCCCTCGCGCAGCAGGCGGACCGCGGCATCCCTGTTGCCTCGATCGATTCGCACACCGCACCGCTTCCGGTCGTCGAAGAGCCGCGGACCTCCCGGCGGGGGCGCCGCATCGGTGCGCTCGCGACGGTCGTCGCGCTCGTGGGCGCCGGTGCCCTCGCCGTCGGATTCGCGGTCGGAACCGGCGGTCCGCCGCCGGTCGTCCCGGACGTCGGCCAATGGCTCGGCGCGCAGCTGGGGGAGAGGGCCGGCGGGGTGACGCCTGTCGCCGACCCCGCGGCGCCTGCGGCCGGGACCGGCAGCGAGGTGGGAGTCGTCGATACCGGGACCGCCGATGAGGCACCGGGCAACGAGAACCGCGGCCCCGGAGACAACAGCGGCAGCGGCGCGGATGCCAACAGCGGCAACGGGAACGGCAACGGCAACGGCGGCAAGGGCAACAGCGGCAACGGCAACGGCAACGGCAACGGCAACAGCGGGAACGGCAGCGGCAACGGGAACGGCGGAAACGGAAAGGGCGGCTGATCCTCAGTCGAAGATGGCGACCGCCCGTGTCCAGCCCGCGGAGGCACCGCGCACCTTGGTGGGGAAGCAGGCGACGGTGAAGCCGGTCGCGGGCAGCTCCTGGAGGTTCTGCAGCTTCTCGATCTGGCAGTAGGCGACGTCGGCGCCGGCCTTGTGGCCCTCCCACACGACCGACGGGTCGCCTGTCTCCTCGAACAGGCGCCGGTTGTCGACCACCGGCAGATCCCAGCCCCAGGCGTCGGTGCCCACGACCCGCACACCCTGGCCGGTCAGGTGCAGCGTCGCCTCGCGGCCGAAGCCGATGCCGGTGTCGATGTAGTCGTCGCGGCCGTAGGCAGCCGCGGCGACCGTGTGCATGAGCACGATGTCAAACGGCTGCAGGCGATACCCGATGCGGTCGAGCTCGGCGTCGATGTCGGCGGCGGTGACGAGGTGACCGCTCTCCAGATGGCGCAGATCGAGCTTGACGCCCGGGCGGAAGAACCAGTCCAGCGGCACCTCGTCGATCGTCCAGGCCCTCTCGCCGCCGTTCATCGTCGGGTGGTAGTGCCATGGCGCGTCGACGTGGGTGCCGGCGTGGGTGGTGACGGTGAGCGTCTCGGCGGCGAGACCCTGCCCGTCGGGGAGCTGGTCGGGGCGGATGCCGTACATCGCCTCCATGTCCTTCCGACCGGCCATGTGGTCCTTGTACTCGATCTTCGGCTGCAGGAACGGCGGATCGACGGGAATGACGTCGTCCAGCGGCATCGAAAGATCGACGAGACGCATGCGGGCTCCTCTGCTCGGGACTTCTCCATCATGGATGCCGACGGCGAGAACCGCGCCCGGCCCGCGAACATGCATGGCATCGATAAACTCGATGCTGAACCCCATCATTCAGCCCGCCACTCAGGGAGCAGCGCCATGGCCATCGCGAGCATCAACCCGTTCACCGGTCAGACCGAGCAGGAGTTCGACGCGCACACCGACGCCGAGGTCGACGACCGCATCGCGCAGGCCCATGCCGCATTCGAGCAGCTGCGCTCGACGACGTTCGCGCAGCGCGCGGAGTGGATGCGGCGGGCCGCCGACATCCTCGAGGAGGACGTGGAGCAGCTGGGCCGCATCATCACGATCGAGATGGGCCGCCCGATCGTCGGGGCGCGCGCCGAGGTGCTCAAGTGCGCCAAGGGTCTGCGCTTCTACGCCGACAACGCCGAGGAGTTCCTCGCGCCCGAGCCGCTCGACGACCCCTCGAAGGTGGGCGCGAGCAAAGCCGGCACGCGCTACGCGCCGATCGGCGTCGTGCTGGCGGTCATGCCGTGGAACTACCCCCTGTGGCAGGTGCTCCGCTTCGCGGGCCCCGCGCTCATGGCCGGCAACACCGGACTGCTCAAGCACGCGTCCAACGTGCCCCAGGCGGCCGTCTACCTCGACACGCTCTTCGAGCGCGCCGGGTTCCCCGCGGGAGCGTTCCGCACCCTGCTCATCCCCGCGGCCCGCGTCGAGAAGGTGCTGCGCGACCCGCGCGTGAAGGCCACCACGCTCACCGGCTCCGAGCCGGCCGGGCGGTCACTGGCATCCATCGCCGGTTCCGAGGTCAAGCATGTCGTGCTCGAGCTCGGCGGCTCGGATCCGTTCGTGGTGATGCCCAGCGCCGACCTCGACAAGGCGGCCTCGGTGGCGGTTACCGCGCGCAACCAGAACAACGGCCAGTCGTGCATCGCCGCGAAGCGCTTCATCGTGCACGCGGACGTCTACGACGCCTTCGTGGAGAAGTTCGCTCAGAAGGTGGCCGCGCTGAAGGTGGGCGACCCGCTGGAGGAATCGACCGAGGTCGGTCCGCTTGCCACCGAGTCGGGCCGTGACGAGCTCGAGCAGCAGGTCGCCGACGCGGTCGCCAAGGGCGCCCATGTGCGCACCGGCGGCACCGTCCCGGACCGCCCGGGCTGGTTCTACGAGCCGACCGTGCTCGAGAATGTGACGCCCGAGATGCGCCTGTACCTGGAGGAGGCGTTCGGGCCCGTGGCATCCGTCTACCGCGCCGCCGACCGCGACGAGGCGCTCGCCCTCGCCAACGGGACCACGTTCGGCCTCAGCTCGGCCGTGTGGACGAACGACGCCGACGAAGAGGAGTGGTTCGTCCAGAACCTGGATGCCGGTGCGGTCTTCATCAACGGCATGACGGCGTCCTACCCGGAACTGCCGTTCGGCGGCGTGAAGGATTCGGGTGTCGGGCGCGAGCTGGCGGCAGCCGGCATCCGGGAATTCTGCAACCTGAAGACGGTCTGGAAGGGCTGAGGCTCTCTCGCAGGTTTTGTCCCCCGAAGAGTGGACAGACGGAGCCTTGCAGCGCACGTAGGCTGGAGTCAGCTCCCGCACGAGTGGCTCGGTCGCTGTCCCCAGCAGTCAGAGCCGGATCGTCCCCAGCGACCGGCATCCGAGCCCAGCGGAGAGTACGAGGGCCCTCTCGAGTCGTCCAGTCCCCAATGGAGGATTCGAGAGGGCCCCTTCTGCCCCCAGATCCTGGGTTGTCCCCACAGCCCGTTGGAATGATTCAGACGCTACCCCGCTGTGCCCGGTATCACGAGGCTCTTGAGGGAAAGCTGATTCTTCCTTTACGCGACCGTGATCTTGCACTGCGTTCAGAAGCCCGAGGCTCAGAAATCGACGTCGTCGCGGGGTCCCCAGGACGCGCCGACACCGCCGCGCAGGGCGAGAAGCGCGTCGTGCAGCGTCTCGGAGAACGAGTCGATCAGGTTGCGATAGCCGAGCCGTTCTGCCTCGCTGCGCCGTTGCGCGGCCTGGGTCACCGGGCGGATCTCGCCGGCCAGCGTGAGCTCGCCGACCGCGGCCGTGCCGGGGGCGAGCGCGATGTCCTGCACGGCGCCGGCGACGGCGATGGCGATTGCGAGGTCGGCGGCCGGTTCGACGAGCCGCACGCCGCCGACCGTGGAGACGTAGACGTCCTTGTCCGAGACCTGGATGCCGGCACGCCGCTCGAGCACGGCCAGCACCATCGCCACGCGCGCGGCGTCGACGCCGCTGACCACCCGTCGCGGGTTCGGGCCGCCGTTCTTGATCGTGAGCGCCTGCACCTCCACCGGCAGGGCACGCCGGCCCTCCAGCGCGATCGTGACGCAGGTGCCGGCGACGGCCGCGCCGCCGCCGAGGAAGAGCGCACTGGGGTCGGGCACCTCGTCGATGCCGCTGCCGGTCATGTCGAAGCATCCCACTTCGTCGGTCGGGCCGAACCGGTTCTTCAGCGCCCGCACGAACCGCAGGGAGGTCTGCCGGTCGCCTTCGAAGTGGCAGACCACATCGACCAGGTGCTCGAGGATGCGCGGTCCCGCGATCGAGCCGTCCTTAGTGACGTGGCCGACGATGATCACCGGCAGCTCGCGCTCCTTGGCGAGCCGGATGAGGGTGGATGCCACCTCCCGCACCTGGCTCGGGTGCCCGGCCACCCCGTCGGACTGCGCCGACGACACTGTCTGCACCGAGTCGACGATCAGCAGCTCGGGCTTCACCTCGTCGACGTGGCCGAGGATCGTCGCCAGATCGGTCTCGCTGGCCAGGAACAGCTCGTCGTGCAGCGCGCCGGTGCGCTCGGCGCGCAGCCGCACCTGGGCGGTGGACTCCTCCGCGCTGGCGTACAGCACGCGACGGCCCGCGAGGGCGCTGTGCGCGGCGACCTCGAGCAGCAGCGTCGACTTGCCGACGCCGGGCTCGCCGCTGAGCAGGATCGCGGCGCCCGGCACGAGGCCCCCGCCCAGCACCCTGTCGAACTCGCCGACCCCGGTGGTCCGTCGCGGCGTCTCGTTCGTGTCGAAGGTCGTGATGGGGCGGGCGGACTTCGCTGCGCCGGGGGCGACGGCTTCGACGCGGTGGACGATGCCGGTCTGCTCGGATGCCTCGACCACCGTGCCCCACTGCTGGCACTCGCCGCAGCGGCCGACCCAGCGCAGGGTCGTCCAGCCGCACTCGGTGCACCGGAACGGGGCGGTGGGTCTGCGTGCGGCCATGCCTGTCAGGTTACGGGCGCCCGCCGACATCGTGTGCGGCGAAGAGGCGCTGTCGCTCGGCGAGGCGCCGCTGCACCTCGCGCTCGGCATCGGCGGCGGTCTCGGGGTCGAGGGGAGCCGACGTGACGCGCGAGCGGGCGCCGTTGGCCTCGGCATAGGCCTGCAGCTCGGGTCCCGACTCCCACGAGGTGATCAGGCAGTAGCGCGGAGTCGTGCCGCGATGCCAGACGGCGTGCCACAGCCGCTCGGTGTCGACGATGAGCCGTGTGCCTGCGGGCACCGGGATGCGCACCTCGGTCGCCGCGTCGAACCGGTCTGTGCGCGCGATGAACACCGACTCGGCGTCGTCGGTGAGATTCAGCATCCCGCGCACGATCCGCCCGGTGCCCGGGGGGTTCAGGCGGTTGTTGTCGTCGTGGTGCAGGTTGTAGATCGCGTCCGCGTAGGTGTTGGGCTGCAGCTCGATGACCCGGCAGCGGCCGACGTTCGCGCCGGACTCGCGGGCGGCCGCGACCAGCGTCGGCGCCTTGGCGACGTGCTCGGGCACCCACACGCCGTCTTTGTCGGGGCGGGGCGGGGTGTGGTTCCAGAAGGCGTTGCACTCGATCTTGCCGGCGTAGCTGGCCAGCGGCGCGAAGCGCGTGATGCCGGACGAGCGCCACGGCGTGTATTCGAGATCGAGCCACTCCGAGGCATCCACGCTCTGCTCGCTCGGGCGGAGCACGGCGTACCCGGTCTCATCGAGGATGGGAGCGGTGATGTAGTCGTCCACGCGCACCTCCTCTGTCTGTGAGGCAAGCCTAGGCCGGGAGCGGAGTGCACGTCGGTGCGCTCCCGGCAGGCGGGCGGTGGGCCTTCGAGGCCTTCGAGGCCTCAGAGGCCTCAGGAGGGAAGCACGTTGATCGGGGACATCGTGCCGATGCTCAGTTCGAGCGACAGGGATGCGCCGGCGGAGACCTCGAAGATGTACGTGCCCGTGACGCTCTCTCCTTCGAGCAGCTCACCGCTGGGCTGCGGCGGGTCGCCGATGAGGTCGTCCGCGGGCTTGCCGGATGTCGTCATGGATCCGTGGACGACGACACGGAGCTCGTCCACATCCCCGGCGCCGCCCGAAGCGCGCGTGATCGTGAGAGTCGCTGTCGTGAACACGTTGCCCTCCGCCGGCATCGTCCCGGCATTGGCAGCGGCGACGACTTCCGTCGCGTCCGGGACGATCGCATCCACGACGACTGTGTAGCACCCGATCGCGATCTCGTCGCCCGGCATGTAGGGATCGTCCACCGCACCGGTGTGCGCCCCTGGCACGGTGTCTGGGCAGGATGCGTCCGGAGTGGGTGCTTGATCGCCGGACGTGGCAGGCGGCGGGGAGGCGGTCTCCGCCGCCGGGGCACCTGCCGCACATCCAGCGAGGAGGAACGCCGCGAGAGCGAGCGCTAGGATGCCGCGATGACGGCGATGCCGCGATTTCATGCTCGAATGATCCTCTCTTGCGGCGCCCTGCACCAGAGGACGTCTGACAGTCAGTCGCGGATTGCGTGGCATCCCTCGGCGTGCCGTAAACTGATCCGCGGTGACG
>DASSYC010000046.1:0-2224 GCA_035703465.1 Microbacterium sp.
GCCGACCAGCACCTCCTGCCGAAGCGGATGGCGCTGCCGATCTTCGCGTCGGACGCGCTCTCATCCGTGGCGTACGCGCCGCAGGAGCTGCTGATGATCCTGCTCACGGGGGGCCTCGCCTTCCTGGCGTTCAGCCCGTGGATCGCCGGTGCCGTCGTGCTGCTGCTCGCCGTCCTCGTGCTCAGCTACCGGCAGCTCATCAAGGCGTATCCGTCGGGGGGCGGCGACTACGAGGTGGCCCGCACGAATCTGGGCGAGGTGCCGGGCGTGATCGTGGCATCCGCACTGCTCGTGGACTACGTCCTGACGGTCGCGGTGTCGGTGGCATCCGGGGTGGACAACATCATCTCGGCCGTCCCAGGGCTGAACCCGGCCCGCGTCGAGCTCGCGGTCGCATTCGTCGTGATCATCGTGCTGGTCAATCTGCGCGGCGTGCGCGAGGCATCCAAGGCCTTCGCCCTCCCGACCTACCTGTTCATCGCCTCGGTCGGGCTCATGGTGATCGTCGGGCTCGCGCGGTGGGGGCTGGGCGATGCGCCGGTCGCCACCAGCGCGGCATTCGAGGTGAAAGCGGTCGACATCTCGCAGGCCGCCGTCATCCTGCTCGTCCTGCGGGCATTCTCCAGCGGCTGCTCGGCGCTGACCGGCATCGAGGCCGTCTCCAACGGCGTGCAGGCGTTCCGCGCGCCGAAGGTGCGCAACGCACAGAGCACGCTCGCCCTGATGGGCACCATCGCCATCGTGCTGTTCGCGGGCCTCACCGCCCTCGCGCTGATATCGGGCGTGCACTACGCCGAGAACCCGTGCGACCTGATCGGGTTCGACTGCAATACCCTCGTGCAGCCGAGCCTGATGGCCCAGGTGGCGGCGGCGACCTTCGGGGCGAACTCCATCCTCTTCTTCGTCATCCAGGCCGCGACGGCGATCGTGCTGCTGCTGGCGGCCAACACGGCGTTCAACGGCTTCCCGCTGCTGGGATCGGTGCTGGCGCGCGACGGCTACGCGCCGAAGGCGCTGAACACCCGCGGCGACCGCCTCGTGTACTCCAACGGCATGATCATCCTCGGCGCCATCGCGATCGCCGTCCTGATCGTCTATCAGGCCAACCTCTCCAGTCTCATCCAGCTGTACATCATCGGGGTGTTCGTGTCGTTCTCGATCGGGCAGATCGGCATGATCCGGCACTGGCGGGGCGGCCTGCGCCAGTTGCGCGGACTGTCGCACGAGGCTCGCTCGACCCCGGCGGCGCGGGCCGAGGCGTTCGGCTATCGCAAGGGTCTCGCCGTCAACTCCGTCGGCGCGACGATGACGATCCTCGTGCTGCTCATCGTGACCATCACGAAGTTCACCCATGGCGCGTGGCTCGTCTTCCTCGCCATCCCTGTCCTGGCGCTGCTCATGATCGGCGTGCACCGCTACTACCGCGACGTCGAGCACGAGATCCGGCTGGACGACCGGCAGTACTTCGGGTCGGCCGGCGACGTGGCCCTGGTGCTCGTGAGCCGGCTGCAGAAGCCGGCGCTGAAGGCCGTCGACTACGCCCTCGCCGCCAAGCATGAGAAGACGATCGCCATCCATGTCGCGGTGACGACGGAGGACTCCGAGCGTCTGCGGCAGGAATGGCAGGCGCATCGGATGCCGGTGCCGCTGCTGATCCTCGACTCGCCGTTCCGCAGCTATGCCGGTCCGGTGGCGGAGTTCATCCGCCGGTACCGCGAGGAGCACGGGGCCTGCGTGGTCACCGTCTACCTGCCGCAGTACATCGTCGGGCACTGGTGGGAGCGTCTGCTGCACAACCGGCGCGCCGGCCGGCTCGCCCAGCAGCTCATGCTCGTGCACGGCGTGTCGATCACTCTGGTGCCGTGGCTGCTCGACTCGTCCGAGCTGATCTACGGGCGCCGCTCACGGCCACTGCCCGGACAGGACCGCGCCGGCAGCCCGTTCGGAGCCGCCGAGATCGACCAGCGCCGTGCCTCGCATTCCAGTCTCGAGCGGTGAGGGGCCGCGTAGCCTGGAGGAGTGACCTCCGTGACCGCCCTCGACGCCGCCGTGCTGCGGCGGGACTTCCCGATCCTGCGTGAGAAGGTGAACGGCGCGCCGCTGATCTACCTCGACTCGGCCGCGACCAGCCAGCGGCCGCAGGCGGTGATCGACGCGGAGGTCGCCTTCCTCACCCACGCCAACGGCGCCGTGCACCGCGGCGCGCACACGCTCGGCGCCGAGG
>DASSYC010000102.1:0-4308 GCA_035703465.1 Microbacterium sp.
GAGGCGACCATCAAGACCTACGTCTCGCGGCTGCTGACCCGTCTGAGCCTGCGCGACCGGGTCCAGCTCGCGGTGCTCGCGTACGAGACCGGGCTGGTCCTGGCCGGCGACCGCTGACGACGACGGCTCGCCACGATCAGAGCGACTAGCTTCGAGTCATGAGCTTCGATCAGATCGTGCAGCTGCTGGATGAGACCGAGATCGTCGCCGTCGTCACCACGAAGGCGGATGGGCGGCCGACCGCCACGCCGATCTGGGCGATGGTCATCGACGGGGTGCCCTACGTGCGCTCCGTGAACGGGGCGGGGGCGTGGTGGTATCGGCATATCGATGCGGGGCGGCCGGTGGCGTTCGCCATCGGGGACGGTGCGATCGCAGAACGCGATCGGGATGCCGCGCTGGACCTTCCGCGCGCACCGATAGCCACTGCCTACGTACCGGTCCACGACCCGGTGCAGGAGAAGATCGACGACGAGCTGCGACGCAAGTACGCCGGCCAGACCGCGTCCGTGAACATGATGCTGAGCGACGCCGCACGGTCATGCACGCTGCGGATCGAGGAGGCGCGCTGACCGGGGGGCCTTGCATCTTCGGCCGATCGGAGGGTTAATACGAAGCGGGATTGGAATAACTCCCTGGGCTGATCGTGCGACCCCTCGGCTCTATGTGTGCCAGCGCAAAGGAGACTCGTCGTGTCTACGCAGAGCCGCGAGGCGACCACCGAGAGCGGGCAGCGCCCGTCCGTGCTGCCTCCCCGCCAGGCCGAGCTGCTGAGCGAGACGCGGGTCGAGCAGAAGGGCAACATCGTCGTCCGGTGGATCACCTCCACCGACCACAAGACGATCGGCTACATGTACCTGATCGCCGTCGTGCTCTTCTTCATGCTCGGCGGCGTGATGGCCCTGATCATCCGGGCCGAGCTGTTCGAGCCGGGCATGCAGATCCTCCCGACGAAGGAGCAGTACAACCAGCTGTTCACGATGCACGGCACGATCATGCTTCTCATGTTCGCGACCCCGCTGTTCGCCGGCTTCGCCAACGTCGTCATGCCCCTGCAGATCGGCGCGCCCGACGTGGCCTTCCCGCGGCTGAACGCGTTCGCGTTCTGGCTGTTCCTGTTCGGGTCGCTCATCGTGGTCGCCGGCTTCCTGACGCCCCAGGGTGCGGCGTCCTTCGGCTGGTTCGGCTATCAGCCCCTCGCCAGTGCCACGTTCTCCCCCGGGGTGGGGGGCAACCTGTGGATGCTCGGCCTCACCATGAGCGGATTCGGGACGATCCTCGGCGCGGTCAACTTCATCACCACGATCACCACGATGCGCGCTCCGGGGATGACCATGTTCCGCATGCCGATCTTCACCTGGAACACGCTGATCACCAGCATCCTCGTGATCATGGTGTTCCCGGTGCTCGCTGCGGCCCTCCTCGGGGGCGCAGCCGACCGCATCCTGGGTGCGCACATCTACGACCCGGCCAACGGCGGCGTGCTGCTGTGGCAGCACCTGTTCTGGTTCTTCGGGCATCCCGAGGTCTATATCATCGCCCTGCCGTTCTTCGGCATCGTCACCGAGGTGTTCCCTGTCTTCAGCCGTAAACCCGTCTTCGGGTACAAGACGCTCGTGTACGCCACGATCGCGATCGCGGCGCTGTCGGTGTCGGTGTGGGCGCACCACATGTACGCCACCGGCGCGGTGCTGCTGCCGTTCTTCGCGCTCATGTCCATGTTCATCGCGATACCCACCGGCGTGAAGATCTTCAACTGGATCGGCACGATGTGGCGAGGATCGGTGACGTTCGAGACGCCGATGGTCTTCGCCCTGGGCTTCCTCGCCTCGTTCGTGTTCGGCGGTCTGACCGGCGTCATCCTCGCCTCGCCGCCGCTGGACTTCCACGTCACGGACACCTATTTCGTGGTCGCCCACTTCCACTACGTGGTGTTCGGCACGGTGGTGTTCGCGATGTTCTCCGGCTTCTACTTCTGGTGGCCGAAGTGGACGGGCAAGATGCTCAACGAGCGACTCGGGTATGTGCATTTCTGGATGCTGTTCATCGGCTTCCACATGACCTTCCTGATCCAGCACTGGCTGGGGGTGGACGGCATGGCACGGCGGTACGCCGACTACTCGGCGGCCGACGGCTGGACGTGGGAGAACCAGATCTCCACGTACGGGTCCATGCTGCTGGGTGCGTCGATGATCCCGTTCCTGTTCAATGTGTGGATCACTGCCCGCAAGGCGCCGAAGGTCACCGTGAACGACCCGTGGGGGTACGGCGCGTCGCTGGAGTGGGCGACCAGCTGCCCGCCGCCGCGGCACAACTTCGTATCGATCCCGCGGATCCGCAGCGAGCGGCCCGCGTTCGACCTGAACCACCCTGAGGCTGGCGTGCCGTTCGGTGTCGGGCCCGCGGCGGACGCACCCGCTGCCCCCGTCGCCGACGCCGCCGACGGCGGGAGGTAGCCGCCCGCGTTCCGTCGGAGGAATTCCCCTCCGTGAGGCGGACATCGCACGAGTTGCGTGAACTCGCGGGAAGTTGTGGTCGCCACGGCGTCGCGAAGCGACATCGCGGGCCAGCAGCTCCGAAACTGCGCGCCGGGACGCGTAACCCCACGCCGGACCATGAGCCGGGTCACGCGCCGGCCCGCGCGCCGGCTCAGCCCTCCCGGCGGCCCCTGCGCAGCACCGGGTCGACGAAGCCCGAGCCGTGGTCCAGCTGGTAGTCGAGGTTCACCGCCGCGTTGATGAGCGACAGATGGCTGAACGCCTGTGGGAAGTTGCCCAGCTGCTCGCCGGTGAGCCCGATCTCCTCGGCGTAGAGGCCGAGGTGGTTGGCGTAGGTGAGCATCTTCTCGAACGTGAGCTGTGCCTCGTCGAGCCGGCCCGCCCGGGCGAGTGCGTCGACGTACCAGAACGAGCAGAGCGTGAAGGTGCCCTCCGAGCCGCGCAGCCCGTCGGGGGAGGCCTCCGGGTTGTACCGGTACACGAGGCTGTCCGAGACGAGCTCTGTGTCCATCTCGTCGAGCGTCGACAGCCACATCGGGTCGCGCGGGGCGACGAATCCCATCAGCGGCATGACGAGCAGCGAGGCATCCAGGACCTCCGTCTTGTCGTGCTGCACGAACGCTCCGCGCTCGGCGTGCCAGCCCCGCTCCATGATCTGCTCGTAGATCGCGTTGCGCTGCGCGACCCAGCGATCGACGTCCGCGGGACGCCCGCGCTCACGGGCGAGCCGGATGCCGCGGTCCAGTGCCACCCAGCACATGAAGCGCCCGTAGGTGAAGTTCTGCCGGCCGCCGCGCGTCTCCCAGATGCCCTCCTCCGGGCTGTCCCAGTTGTCGCAGACCCAGTCGAGCATCTCCGCGACCTGGGTCCATCCGGTGTGCGGCAGCTGCAGGCCGTGGGTGTCGGCGAGGTGGATCGAGTCCATCGCCTCGCCGTAGATGTCCAGCTGCAGCTGGTCGGAGGCGCCGTTGCCGATGCGGACCGGGGCGGAGCCGCGGTAGCCGGTGAGGTGCTCGAGCGTCTCTTCGATGAGATCGGATGAGCCGTCGACGCGATACATGATCTTCAGCGGCCCCGAGCCGGTCCCGACGCTCTCCCGGATGCGGTCCATGAGCCAGCGCACGAATGCCTCGGCTTCGTCGGTGTAGCCGAGACCGAGCAGCGCGTAGACCGAGAACGATGCATCGCGGATCCACGTATAGCGGTAGTCCCAGTTCCGCTCGCCGCCGATCTGCTCGGGCAGCCCCGCTGTGGGCGCGGCCACGAGCGCGCCCGTCGGGGCGTATGTCATGAGCTTCAGCGTCATCGCCGAGCGGGCGACCATCTCACGCCACCGGCCGCGATATGTCGAGCGCTTGTTCCACTCCCGCCAGTAGTGCCGGGTCTGCTCGAACAGCTCGAGCATCTCCGCTTCGGTGACCCGTCGCGGAGACGCACCGCCGGATTCGAGCATGACGCCGGTCATCTCACCGGCCTCGAGGTATCCGCTCACCCGCAGGCCGTCTCCGACGAACTCGACGTGCCCGGCGCGCTGCGCGCCGTGCAGCACAGGATCGCCGACGCGGTGCACCGTGAGCGAGTGCTCGCCGGCGGTGAACCGCACACCGGCATCGGGCACGGGCTCCAGGGAGTGCGGCATCCGCCCGTAATCGAACCGCGGCTGGATCTCGGCCTCGAACTCCATCGTCCCGCGCACCACCCGCAGCATGCGCGCAAGCCGATGACGATCGGTCGCCTCGCCGTCGACGACCGGCATGAAGTCGATCACCTCGCCCACCCCGGCCTCGGTCATGAACCGGGTGACGAGGAT
>DASSYC010000103.1:0-20616 GCA_035703465.1 Microbacterium sp.
GCAGCGAGCCCGCCACGGCCGCGTTGATCACGAGACCGCCGATCACGCCCGCGACAGCCCCGATCAGCCCGCAGAGTGCCGCGTTCACGAGGATCTGCACCACGATCGTGCTGCGCGTCGCCCCGAGCGCCCGTGCGCGGCGCCAGCGGCCGCTGGGCCACGAAGTCGCCGACGACTGTGGCCGCCTTCCCGCCCCGGGTGACCGTCTGGACGGCGCCGACGCCGTCGTACAGGCCGAGCGTCACCGCGGTTCCGGGTCCGGTGAGGGCCTCGCCGTCCGAGAGCTGCCTGTCGATGCTGCTGTGGATGGGTGGGGGCAGCGTCCCGTACAGCGCCCTCGCGGGAACCGTCGCGCCACCCGGAATGCCGATGTTCGCGACATCCTGAGCCGGCCCCGCACCGACCGCACGTTGGGAAGCCACGGCAGCCGACACTACCTCTACTCATCCCTCGACGATCTGGTCGGTGACGCGAAGGTTGTTGTCGTCGGCACCGTCGAAAGCTCGTCGCCTGCGCAGGTCGACGGTGCGGCCTTCACCGAGTTCAACATCGCCGTCGAAGAGGAGCTGTTCCCACCGTCGCTCGGGCAGAAGCCAATCGATGAGCACACGCCCGCGTATACCAAGGAAAGCCTTGGCGCCGATGCCATCATCGTCCGCCAGGTCGGGGCGCCAGGCACCGGCCCCGCACCGGACCTCAAGATCGGTGAGGAGTACCTGCTCTTCCTGTCGCCAACCGGACTTCCAGACGACCCGGACACCACCTTCTACATCACCGGTGGGACCGCGGGAATGTTCACGTCCGAGAACGGCGCGTTCACTCGATTGAGCGACGAGGACGAGCTGCCTCGCACCCTGTCGCTCAGCGACCTGCGCTGAGTCGCGGTACGCAGCGCCTCGGCGTCGCGTGCCGTCCCCTCCAGGCAACCGTCCAGCACTGCCGCCGGTAGGCTTGGCCTGTGGCCGAAGCCCCCCGTGATCCCTACGCCGAAGCCGGCGTCGACACCGCGGCCGGAGACCTGGCCGTGCAACTCATGAAGTCGGCCGTGCGGCGCACCCACGGGCCCGAGGTGCAGGGCGGAGTCGGCGGATTCGCCGGTCTCTTCGACGCATCGGTGCTCAAGGGTTACGCCAAGCCGCTGCTTGCCACGAGCACCGACGGCGTGGGCACCAAGGTGGCCATCGCCCAGGCCGTCGACAAGCACGACACCGTCGGGCTCGACCTGGTCGGAATGGTCGTCGACGACATCGTGGTGGTCGGCGCCAAGCCGCTGTTCATGACCGACTACATCGCGTGCGGCAAGCTCGTGCCCGAGCGCATCGCCGAGATCGTGCGCGGCATCGCTGCCGGCTGCGAGCAGACCGGCACGGCGCTGGTCGGCGGCGAGACCGCCGAGCACCCCGGCCTTCTCGGGCCCGACGACTACGACGTGGCTGGCGCCGCCACCGGGGTCGTCGATGCGGACCGGATGCTGGGAGCCCACCGCGTCCGCCCCGGCGACGCCGTGCTGGCGCTCGCCTCCAGCGGGCTGCACTCCAACGGCTACTCACTGGTTCGCCACATCGTGAGCGAGGCAGGCATCGCGTACGGCGACCACGCCGCCGACTTCGGCACGACGTGGGGCGAGGCACTGCTCGAGTCGACGCGGCTCTACACGAAACCGCTGCTCAACCTCGTGTCCGCGCAGGGCGGGGCGGTGCATGCACTGAGCCACGTCACCGGCGGCGGCATCGCCGCCAACCTCGCGCGCGTGCTGCCGCAGGGCACCTGGGTCGAGGTCGACCGGTCGACCTGGTCGCCGCCGCCGGTCTTCCGCGTGCTCGCCGACGCCGGGCGCCTCGACCTCACCGACACCGAGGGCACGTGGAACCTCGGCGTCGGGTTCCTCGCGGTGGTGGCCGTCGAGGCGGCGGAGGCCGCGGCATCCACTCTCTCCGCCGCCGGAATCGCCACCTGGCGGGTCGGCACCGTCCGCGACGGCGCCCGCCCCGACGGCGAGTTCGAGCAGGGTGCCAAGGGCGTCGACGGCGGCGCGGTGCGCCTGGTCGGCGACTATGCAGAAGCGGGAGCGGACTGAGACCCCATGTGCGGCATTGTGGGAATGGTCGGGCAGGGCGCGGTCAACCAGGAGATCTATGATGCGCTCCTCTTGCTGCAGCACCGCGGGCAGGACTCGACCGGCATCTCGACATCCGAGCCCAACGGGGTGTTCCACCTCTTCAAGGGCAAGGGACAGGTGCGTGAGGCGTACCGAACGCGTGACATGCGCGCGCTGCTGGGCAACGTCGGCCTGGGGCACGTGCGCTACGCCACCCAGGGCATCGCCTCCAGCGAGGAGGAGGCGCAGCCGTTCTACGTCAACGCCCCCTACGGCATCGTGCTCGTGCACAACGGCAACCTCACCAATACGCGCGAGCTCACCGACGAGCTGTTCCACAAGGACCGCCGGCACCTGAACACGAGTTCGGACACCGAGCTGCTGGTGAACGTGCTGGCCAACGAGCTGCAGGCATCCATCTCGGGTCTTGAACTCGACGCTGACCAGGTCTTCGAAGCGGTCGCCCGCGTGCACGAGCGCGTCGAGGGATCGTATGCGGCGATCGCGCTGATCGCCGGGTACGGTCTGCTCGCGTTCCGTGACCCGTACGGCATCCGGCCACTGATCCTGGGCACCCGGGCGAGCGGTGACGGGCACTACGAGTGGATCGTGGCGAGCGAATCGCTCGTGCTCGAGAACGCGGGCTTCGAAGTCGTGCGGGATGTCGAGCCCGGTGAGGCCGTGTTCATCACCGTCGACGGCAAGCTGCACACGCGGCAGTGCGCGAAGAACCCGCAGCTGGTGCCGTGCTCGTTCGAGTACGTGTATCTCGCCCGCCCCGACTCGATCATGAACGGCATCTCGGTCTACGAGGCGCGACTGCGCATGGGCGAGCGCCTCGCCGACACGATCGCGAAGCACACACCCCCGGGCGTGATCGACGTGGTCATGCCGATCCCCGACTCGTCGCGACCCGCCGCGATGCAGGTGGCCCGCAAGCTCGGCATCGAGTACCGCGAGGGCTTCTACAAGAACCGCTATGTCGGGCGCACGTTCATCATGCCCGGGCAGGCGGTGCGCAAGAAGAGCGTGCGGCAGAAGCTCAACGCGATGTCGAGCGAGTTCAAGGGCAAGAACGTGCTGCTGATCGACGACTCGATCGTGCGGGGCACCACCAGCAAGCAGATCATCCAGATGGCGAGGGATGCCGGGGCTCGCAGCGTCACATTCGCCTCCGCCGCCCCGCCGGTGCGCTACGCGCACGTGTACGGGATCAACATGCCCTCGCGGCAGGAGCTCGTCGCGCACGGCCGCACGATCCCCGAGATCGCGCTGGAGCTGGGCGCCGACTATCTCGTCTACCAGGAGATCGACGACCTGAAGGCTGCGATCCTCGAGGGCACCCCCGACGTCGAAGACCTCGACATGAGCTGCTTCGACGGCCGTTACATCACCGGCGCCGTCAGCGACGAGTACCTCGCCTGGGTCGAGGAGAGCATCGCGAGCTGAGCTGTGCGGCGCATTCGTAAGCGCGTCGCATCCCGGTTATCCACAGGGCGCTCCCGGGAAGCGGCAGTGGCTGTTGGATGGGTGCCGTGAGTGAAGGAGACGACTACCATGACCGTCATGACGACCGCCACGCGCAGCTTCTTGCCCTACGGGCGAGCGCTGACGCGCGCAGATCTGCAAACGATGCCCGATGACGGACACCGTTACGAACTCATCGACGGGGCGCTCGTCGTGACTCCCGCGCCCCGAATCCGGCACCAGGATGCCGTGCGGGGCCTTGTCCTCATGCTTCACAAGGCGGTTCCCGCGAATCTCAAGCTGCTCTTCGCGCCGGTCGACGTCATCCTCGCCGACGACACGGTGATCCAGCCCGACGTACTCGTTGCTCGACGTGACGCGTTCACCGAGACCGACCTTCCGATCGCCCCGTTGCTCGCAGTCGAAGTCCTGTCCCCCTCGACCCGCGGTGTGGACCTGCTCTTGAAGAAGGACCGGCTCGAGCGTGCCGGATGCCAGCACTACTGGGTCGTCGACCCTGATGAACCCTCGGTTCTGACCTGGGATCTCGTTGACGGTACCTACCGGCAGGTTGCGCACGCGACCGGCACCGATCCATTCGAGGTTGCCTTGCCCTTTGCTTTGCGGTTTCTTCCTGCAGATCTCCTCGTCTGACACGCAGGAACATGCAGAGCCGAACGACGCGATGAGCGGGGCACGCGCAGCTGTCGTGACGGGTGCGGGAAGCGACGCGGGCATCGGCTTCGCCACGGCGCGACGCCTCGCCGACGACGGGATGCGTGTCATCCTCACAGCGACGACCGATCGGATCCTCGCACGCGTCGATGAGTTGCGCGCTACGGGCGCTGACGCGGTCGGCGTCATCGCCGACCTCACCCGCACCGAGGATGTCGAGCGTGTGATCGGAACCGCGATTGATGTCTTCGGGCGGATCGACGTGCTCGTCAACAACGCGGGCATGACGTCGGTGTCCGATCCGGACGAGCCCGAGGCGATCGACGAGCTCACGCTCGCCGGATGGCACGCGTCACTCGAGCGCAATCTCACGACCGCGTTCCTCACGACGCAGGCGGCGATACCGCCGATGCGCGCGGCCGGATACGGCCGCATCGTCAACGTGTCGTCGGTGTCCGGCCCTGTCCAGGCATTCACCGGCGATGTCGCGTACCACGCCGCCAAGGCGGGCATGCTGGGACTGACGCGGTCAGTCGCCCTCGATGTCGCGACCGCGGGCATCACCGTCAACGCCGTCGCACCCGGATGGATCTCGACCGCCTCGTCGACCGATCGTGAGCTGGCGATGGGCCGCGCGACGCCGATCGGCCGACCGGGGACGCCCGACGAAGTGGCCCACGTCATCGCGTTCCTCGCAGGCGAGGGCGCGTCGTATGTGACCGGCCAGCTCATCGTGGTCGACGGCGCGAACTCGATCAACGAGGAGCGTGCGGTGAACCCGTCCGCCTGATTCAGCGGAAGGCGGCTTCTCCGGTGAGGAGCTGGCCGAGGATCAACGTGTGCATCTCGACGGTGCCCTCGTAGGTGAGCACCGACTCGAGGTTGTTCATGTGCCGGATCACGGGGTATTCGAGCGAGATGCCGTTGGCGCCGAGGATGGTGCGAGCGGTGCGGCAGATCTCCAGCGCCTCGCGCACGTTGTTGAGCTTGCCGATGCTGATCTGCTCGGGGCGCAGCAGTCCGGCGTCCTTCCGGCGGCCGAGGTGCAGCGCCAGCAGGTAGCCCTTGATGTACTCCAGCGACATGTCGGCGAGCTTCTGCTGGGTGAGCTGGAATCCGCCGATCGGCCGGCCGAACTGCTCGCGCTCGCGCGCATAGCGGCGGGCGGCCTCCAGGCTCGCGCGGGCCGCGCCCAGCGATCCCCACACGATGCCGTAGCGGGCTTCGTTCAGGCACGACAGCGGCCCCTTCATGCCGCGCGCCTCGGGCAGCATCGCGGATCCGGGCAGCCGCACGCCGTCGAGGACCAGTTCGCCGGTGGCCGAGGCGCGCAGCGACAGCTTGTGGTGGATCTCCGGTGCCGAGAACCCGGGGCTGTCGGTGGGGACGACGAACCCGCGGACGCCCTCGTCGGAGTTCGCCCACACGATCGCCACGTCGGCGTAGGGCGCGTTGGAGATCCACATCTTGCGGCCGTCGATGATCCAGTCGTCGCCGTCGCGGCAAGCGCGGGTCGTCATCGCCGCGGGGTCGGATCCGACGTCCGGCTCGGTGAGGCCGAAGCATCCGATCGCCTCACCCGCGGCCATGCGGGGCAGCCACTCCTGCTTCTGCTCTTCGGACCCCCACCGCCAGATCGCGAACATCGCCAGCGACCCCTGCACCGACACCAGCGAGCGCAGGCCCGAGTCGGTCGCCTCGATCTCCAGGCAGGCGATGCCGTACTGGGTCGCGGTCATGCCCGCGCATCCATACCCCTCCAGATGCATGCCCAAGACCCCGAGTGAGCCGAGCTCACGGGTCAGCTCGCGGATGTTCGGGATACCGCCCTGCTCGAACCACTCGGCGATGTGCGGCTCAGCGACGGCATCCAGTGTCTGCCGCACAGCACCGCGGATCTCCTTCTCATCGTCGGTGAGCAGGTCGTCGAGCGCGGCCGGATCGGCCGGGTCGGGTGCGGGCAGGGTCATCGGGTCGATGTGACTCATGGGCGATTCTCCTTGTGCAGCCAGCGACGCACCGCGTCGCTGTGTTCTCCGAGCCGCGGCGGCGCCGTGTACTCGTTGATCGGGGTATCGGAATAGGTGACCGGATGCCGCACCTGCGCCGGACGGTCGGGGCCCACGTCCACGAGCGGGTCGAGCCCGAGGTCGGATGCCAGGGCGAACCCGTCGGCGATGCTGCCGACCTTGCCGGCGGGGACGCCCACCTGAAGGAGGCGCTGGACCCAGGTGTCGGCGTCGGCGGCGGCCAGCACCTCGCCGAGTGCCTCAACGAGTGCCGGCCGGTGGTGCACCCTGGCGGCGTTGGTCGCGAAGCGCGCATCGTCGGCTATCGACTCGTCGCCGAGCACCGCGGCGAGCCGGCGGAACTGCCCGTCGTTGCCGCACGCGATCGCAATCGATCCGCCCGCGCACGGCAGCAGTTCGTACGGGGCGATCGACGGGTGCGCGTTGCCCAGCCGGCCCGGCGCCGTCCCCGTGGTCAGGTACGAGGATGCCTGGTTCACCAGCGATGCGAGCAGGCTTGACAGCAGGTTGACCTCGACGCGCTGCCCGCGGCCGGTCGCCGCACGCGCGTGCAGAGCTGCGAGGATGCCGATGGTGGCATCCTTCGACGTGAGCACATCGACCAGCGCGACGCCCGCCTTCATCGGGGTTCCGCCCACCTCGTCCGGATCGCCGGTGATCGACATCAGCCCGCCCACCGCCTGCACGAGGAAGTCGTAGCCGGGCAGGTGCGCCCCCCCGCCGGCGCCGAACCCGGTGATGGAGCAGTACACGACACCGGGGTTGTCCGCGCGCACGTGCTCGTAGCCGAGGCCGTACCGGTCGAGCGCGCCCGGGCGGAAGTTCTCCACGAACACATCCGCGCGCCGGGCCAGTTCGCGGGCGAGCTCGACGTCGCCGGGATCGCCCAGGTCGAGGGCGACCGACTCCTTGCTGCGATTCGCGCTCTCGAAGTACGACGCGCTGTTCTCGGTCCACGGCGGACCCCACGTCCGGGTGTCATCGCCGGCGCCGGGCCGCTCCACCTTGACGACCCGCGCACCGAGATCGGCCAGCGTCGCGGTCGCGAGCGGCCCGGCAAGCACGCGGCTGAAGTCCGCGACCAGCACGCCGTCGAGAGGAAGGGTCATAAGTCCAGTGTGCCGCCTAGGCTTGGCGCGTGACTCCGGCCCCGCGATCCCTCTGGCGCGGCCGGACCCTCGCGGTGATCGGTCTGGTGCTGCTGGCGTTCTCGCTGCGGTCGGCCGTGGCATCCCTCTCCCCCGTCCTCGCCCGAGTCGAGGCCGACTTCGCCGTGCCCACCTGGGTCGTCGGGATCATCGGCAGCGTGCCGCCGGTGTGCTTCGCCGTCTTCGGCCTGCTGACCCCCGCACTCGAGCGGCGCTTCGGGCTCGAGCGGCTCGCACTGACGGCGGTCGTCGTCGCCGCTGCCGGCATGCTGGCACGCACACTCGCCTCCGACGCATCGCTGCTGCTGCTGGCCACCGCACTGATCTTCGCGGCGTGCGGGGTGGGCAACGTGCTGCTGCCGCCGTTCGTGAAGGAGTACTTCCCCGACCGGCTATTCCTCATGACGAGCATCTACACGACGGTGCTGTCGCTGGCCGTGTTCATTCCGGCCCTCGTGGCCGTTCCGGTGGCCGATGCCGCGAGCTGGCGGATCTCGCTGGGGGTCTGGGCGGTGATCGCCGTGCTCGCGCTCATCCCCTGGATCGGCCTCGCCCTGCGCGCGCGAGCCGCCCGAGGCGGCGAAGCCCGTGTGGTGGCGCCGGACGCGTCTCTGCTGGGGCGCATGGCCCGCATCCCGATGGCGTGGGCGCTCGCGCTCGCGTTCGGGTCATCGTCTGCCGTCGTCTACACCATGGCGATGTGGATGCCGCAGCTGCTCACCGACATCGCGGGGCTCGATGAGGCCGCGGCGGGGGTGCTGCTCGCCGTCTTCGGCGCGATGGGCCTGCCGCTCGGCCTCATCGTGCCGCTGCTCATCAGGCGCCTGCGACGCATCGGGCCGCTGTTCACCTGGGCGATCGCGGCGGGGGTCATCGGGCTGGTGGGGCTGATGCTCGTCCCGACGGTGCTGCCATGGCTGTGGGTGAGCCTGTTCGGGCTCGGACTGCCGACGCTGTTCCCGCTCGTGCTGGTTCTGATCGGCATCCGCACGCAGACGCACGAAGCGGCCGTCGCCCTCAGCGGGTTCGTGCAGTCTGCGGGCTACGCGGCGGCCGCGGCGATCCCGCTGGCGTTCGGCTTGGTGCACGACGTGACCGGTGGGTGGATCGCGCCGCTGTGGATGCTCGCCGTGATGACGGCGCTCATCGTGCCCGTCGGGATGATCGCATCACGCCGGCGGACGGTCGAACAGGAATGGGAGCGCCGGCACGGCACATGGTGAGGGCTGGCGGGTCAGGCCTTCTCGTCCTCGTACTCGTCGGCCCACTTGTCGACGTAGAGGTCATCGTCGTTCGGGGTGCCGAGCTCGCGCTCCAGCGCCCCTGTGTTGAGTCGCTGCGAGTCGTACTTGAGCTCACGAGCGATCTTCGTGTGCTTCGCCTTCTGACGGCCACGCCCCATGCGTAACCCCCTCATGAAATTGAGCTGCGGGATTCTTCGATCTCGAGCATTCACCAGTCCGGTCATTCAGCCGGTAAGAGTAACATCCAGAATAGCACGGGGGCCCGCACCGGCTGCCGGTCCCGACGGGTTTGGGAGGGCGCGAGCGATGGCTGACGAGGCACGATACGGGGGCCCCGCGGGCGAAGGGGACGCCGTGGCAAACCTCGATGAGGTCCTGTTCCGAGGGTCGGTGGTCGTCGCAGTGGTGCCGGAGCAATCGCCCCGCGTGCTGCAGGAGGCCGCGCGCTATGCGACGCTGCTGAACACCCGGCTGGTCGTCGTCAATGTGGATGTCACGCGGTTCGTCACCTACGAGGATCCGGACGGCTACGTGCACACCGCGCCGATCGATATGCACGTCACCGCAGGAGGCGATGACCTGGAGGCCGTGCGGGCCCAGGCATCCGCCCTGCTCGACGGACGGGACCCGGAGTGGGCGCTGGAGCAGCTCGTCGGCGATCCCGCGATCGCGATCAAGCACCTCGCGGACCGCATCGAGGCGAAGCTGCTCGTCGTCGGCACGCGCAAGCGCGGTCTGGGCGAATCGATCCGCGAATTCTTCACCGGCTCGGTCGCCGCCCGACTCGCGCATCGGCAGCATCGCCCGATCCTGGTCGTGCCGCTGGACGAGCCGGCCGCGGACGACGAATCGCTCTGGCCGGAGTGATGAGCCCAGCGATTCACCTCAGGATGACGACCGGTCCGGTGCGCCGGACGGGCGCTTCGCGCTGATCCGGCGGTTCCTGCTCGCGCGCCCCGGTCTCGGCATCGGCGCGGTCGTCCGGCTCTGGCGCCCGCATGTCAGCCCCGCAGCGCCCGGGTGACGTCGCGGCCGGCCTCGTCGAGCGCCTTGACGAGATCGTCGACGACGGATGCGGCCAGCTCGCCGCCGCGCGCGACGTGCGAGCGCAGGTCGCTGCGCACCCGTGCGCGGAACTCGTTGATGGCGGCGTCGGCGACCCGCAGCTGCTCGCGACTGCGCACCCGTGGGTCGTCGTCGCGCTCTGCGGACCGGTTGCGCTCGGCGCGTTCCTGGCCGGCGGTGGCGGCCAGATCGGCGCGCAGGCTCTTCATCGCCTCGCGGACGCTGCTGCGCACTTCGTCGGCGATGAGCCGCACCGAGTCGGCGAGATCGGCCTCGATGCCCTCGAGGTCGTTCGCGCGCAGCGCGACCTCCTCGCGGCCGGCGTCGGTGATCGCGTAGACGGTCTTGCGACCGTCGACGGACTTCGTCACCAGACCTTCCTCCTCGAGCTTGGCCAGCCGCGGATAGATCGTGCCCGCGCTGGGCGTATAGGTGCCTCCGGTGCGATCCGACAGGGCCTGGATGATGTCGTACCCGTGCCGGGGCCCCTCATCGAGCAGGCTCAGCAGGTAGAGGCGCAGGTCGCCGTGGGAGAAGACGGGGGTCATCACCACTCCTCCTCATCGATGGCCGCGGGCTGGGCGACGGAGTTGCGCAGCACGGTGATGTCGCCGGAGACCGAGTTGGCACGCACGTCGGCGAAGGAGCCGCTGAGGATGCCTGTGGATCCGGAGTAATTCGTGGTCGGCCCGGTGCCCTTGCCCGAGCGGACGACGCCGTCGATCTGCACACGACCGCTCACGCTGCGCGCGACATAGTTGGCCGGGAGCCCCTCATCGAGGCGGACGGTGGTGCTGCCGCTGACCGAGTTGAGGCTGATCTGGTCGACTGCGCCCGCCGAGTCGATGAGCATCGCGCCCGAGACCGAGTCGACGACCGCCTTGCGCATGGCGCCGGTGACGGCGAGGTCGCCGGAGACGGTGTTCGCGTTGAGGTTCCCGACGAGCTCGCGGACCTGCATGTCGCCCGAGACGGCGTTCAGCGACAGGTCGCCGGTGATGCCGTCGACGATGATGTCGCCTGAGACGGTGTTCAGCCGCGCATCGGTCTGCAGACCGGAGACGAGGGCGCTCGCGCTGACGACGCCGAGCGTGAGTGCGACCGTGCGGGGCACGGCGACGCTGATCTCGGCTTTGGGGCCGCCCGCGCCGAAGTTGCGGAACACCTCGAGGAAGTTGTCCCAGCGCAGCTGGGGGTGATCGATCTCGACGACGTCGCCGGTCACCTCGACGCGCAGGTCTTTGACGGTGACGCCGTGCACCTCGATGCGAGCGCCCGGCTCGTCGTGCGCGACGACGTCGACCTGACCGCCGACGAGACTGATCTTGAGGCGCTTCACGTCCTCGATGTCGATGACGCGCGTGTCGCCGGGGTGGATGAGCCACTTCTCCAGAGTCATCTCTTCTCCTTGTGTAGGACCGGTGGATCGCGATATATCGCGTGTGACGAGGATAACACGATATATCGCGAGTGTGTCAACCCTCTCTTCGGAACCGCGGAGACTGCTGCAATCCAGGCCGATTCGAGCACTTCGTGCGGTTGGGGTGTCGAAGCGAGGCTTGACATTGACGTTGCGTCAATGTCTAGCGTGGACGACATGGAGAGGTGGTGCAGATGGAGTGGTCCATCCAGCAGATCGCGAAGCTCGCAGGCACGACGAGCCGCACGTTGCGGCACTACGGCGACATCGGGCTGCTCGCGCCGTCGAGCATCGGCGACAACGGCTATCGCCGCTACGACGAGCAGGCGCTCGTGCGGCTGCAGCGAATCCTGATGCTGCGCGAGCTCGGGCTGCCGTTGCCCCAGATCGCCGAGGCCCTCGACCGACCGCCCACTCAAGAGCACGCCCTGATCGCGCACCTGGACTGGCTGCGACAGGAGCAGGACCGGCTGACGCGCCAGATCGCGTCGGTCGAGCACACGATCAACACACTGAGAGGAGGTGAACAGCTCATGGCAGAGGACATGTTCGACGGCTTCGACCACACGCAGTACAAGGACGAGGTCCAGCAGCGCTGGGGCGCTGACGCGTATGCACGCAGCGACGCCTGGTGGCGCGCCCAGAGTGCGCAGGAGAAGGATGCCTTCAAGGCCCGCTCTGAGAAGCTCGGCGCCGACTGGGTCGCCGCGGCCGAGGCCGGCGTCGCGGCTGACAGCGCCGAGGCACAGGACCTGGCACGGCGCCACGTCGAGTGGCTGACGGGCATCCCCGGCACGCCGGCTGCGTCCGGCGGCGACATCAAGGGATACGTCACGGGCCTCGGCGACATGTACGTCGCCGACCCGCGCTTCGCGGCCAACTACGGCGGCGAGGCGGGTGCCGAGTTCGTCCGTGACGCGTTGCGCGTCTACGCCGATGCGAACCTGTAGCAGGATGACGGATGCCGTGGCCCCCCGGTCACGGCATCCGACACCCCTCCCCCGGGCTCTACGTGCGCCGGCTTCCGGTGATGACTCGGAACAGGAACACGATCAGGGCGATGATGCCCACGACGATCGCGACCCACAGCAACCAGTTCAGAGCGGAGTTCAATCCGCCGACGATTGCCAGGACGATCGCGATGACGACGATGATGATCAGCGCGAGATTCATGTGGTGGCTCCTTCCACTGGGGACGCGTCTCACGCTAGGGGGTGCGAAGACCGCGCGCCGAGGGGTTGACGTGCGCCGATCGGCGATGCTACGCCCCCGCCGGCTTGTCAAGCCCTTCTTCCGCGGTTGCAGTGTCGCCTACGGTCGTCCTGACGAAGGGAGTCGCCATGCCCGGACGACGCGGATCGAATCTGAAGGATCGCGAGCTGTACGAGGAGCTGCGCGACGACGGGGCGTCCAAGGAGAAGGCGGCGCGGATCTCGAACGCCGCGGCCAACCAGGGACGTGACAAGGTCGGCCGCCGCGGCGGCAAGGCCGAGGACTACGAAGACCGCACGGTCGACGAGCTGCGCACGCGCGCGAAGGAGCTGGGCCTGCACGGGTACTCGGGCAAGAGGAAGTCCGAGCTGATCTCGATGCTGCGCAACCATTGAAACGCATCCGGCCGTACGAGGATCCGGGCTACCGGCGAGTCCGCGCGGGCTCGGGCTTCCGCTACCCGGATGCGAAAGGCCGAGCGGCTCCGCCGCGTGATCGCGCGCGCATCGATGCACTGGTCATCCCGCCCGCGTGGGAGGACGTGTGGATCAGCGCACGCCCGGACGGACACATCCAGGCCGTCGGTGTGGACGCAGCGGGGCGGAGGCAGTACCTCTATCACCCGGATTGGTCGGCGGGACGGGACCGCGGGAAGTATCGGCGGATGCTGGCGCTCGCCGCTGCGCTGCCGGCGGCGAGGGCGCGGGTCACCAACGCGCTGCGCCACGACGGGCTCGACCGCGATCGCGTGCTCGCGGTGGCCTTCCGGCTGCTCGACACCGCCGCGCCGCGCATCGGCTCGGAGCGCTACTTCACCAAGCACGGCAGCCGGGGACTGACCACGCTGCAGCGGCGCGATGCGGCGGTCGAGGCATCCCTGGTCTCCCTCGCGTTCCCCGGCAAGAGCGGAAAGCGGCAGCTGATCGAGGTGGACGATGCCGATCTCGCCACCGTCGTGACGCTGCTGGCCGGAGGGCGACCGCGCTCGGCACTGCTGTCCTGGCAGTCGGGCCGGCGGCGGCGGCCCCTCACCCCGGGCGACGTCAACGCCTACGTGCGCGCCCTGACCGGCGGGACGTTCACGGCGAAGGATTTCCGCACCCTGCGCGGCACCGTGACCGCCGCGGCCGCCCTGGCCCACATCGGCCCGGTCGACACCAAAGCCGATCGTCACGAGGCCGAGGTGCTCGCCGTGCGCGCGACCGCGGAACAGCTCGGCAACACCGCCGCGGTGGCCCGCGGCTCGTACATCGACCCCCGGGTGTTCCGGCGCTACCGCGACGGGCACGTGCTCGATCTCGGCATCTCTGCGGAGTCGGCGCTGCGCGCGCTGCTGCGCCCGGGCGACTGACAGGCCGGCCGAGCGCGACATGACAGAATGGCGAGGATACGTTTCTGTATCCGCCACCCTTCGTGAGAGCACCCGTGTCGAACCTCGCCGTCCTGAGCCTGAAGAACCGGGCGCTCATCGCCCTCGTGACGATCGTCGCCGCGGTGTTCGGCGGCATCGCCCTCGTGAACCTCAAGCAGGAGCTGATCCCCTCGATCGAGTTCCCGCAATTGTCGATCCTGACGACCTACCCGGGCGCTTCGCCCGACGTGGTCAGCAACGACGTCTCGACGCCGATCGAGTCGGCGATCCAGGGCATTCCGGGGCTCGAATCGACGACGGCGACAAGCACGACCAACGCGTCGATCGTGCAGGCATCCTTCACCTACGGCACCGATCTCGCCACCGCTGAGCAGAAGATCCTCCAGGCGATCAACCGCATCGAGAGCCAGCTGCCGGACTCGGTCGAGCCGAACGTCATCTCGTTCTCGATCGACGACCTTCCGGTCATCGCCGTCGCCGTCACCGGCTACGACGATGCCGAGACGATCCAGGACCGTCTCGAGAACGCGGTGATCCCCGACATTGAGGACATCGACGGAGTCGCCACCGCACAGGTGCTGGGCGGGCAGGGGCAGCGGGTCGTCATCGTCCCCGATCAGGACGCGCTCGCCGACGCCGGCTACACCCAGGCGGCCATCACCGATGCGCTCGACCAGAACGGCGTGCTGTTCCCCGGCGGCACGGTGACCGAGGGCGACCAGACCCTCACGGTCCAGACCGGCGCGAGGCTGACCTCCGTCGACGAGATCGCCGCACTGCCGCTGGTGCCGACGGATGCCGAGCAGTTCGCCGCGGGCACGGTGACCATCGCCGACGTCGCTGCCGTCAGCCTCGGGCAGGACCCGGTGACCTCGATCTCGCGCGTGGACGGCGAGCCGGCGCTCACGATCTCGATCACGAAGCTCCCGTCGGCCAACACGGTGGATGTCTCGCGCCTGGTGACGGCCGCGATCCCCGACATGCAGGACGCCGTGGGCGCCGATGCGCAGTTCACCATCGTGTTCGACCAGGCCCCGTACATCCAGCAGTCCATCGAGGCTCTTGCGCAGGAGGGCCTGCTGGGGCTGCTGTTCGCGGTGCTCGTCATCCTCGTGTTCCTCATGTCGGTGCGCTCGACCCTGGTCACCGCCATCTCCATCCCGACGAGCGTGCTCATCACGTTCATCGGCATCCAGGCCTTCGGCTATTCGCTGAACATCCTCACCCTCGGGGCGTTGACGATCGCGATCGGCCGCGTCGTGGACGACTCCATCGTCGTCATCGAGAACATCAAGCGCCACTACGTCGGCAGCGCCGACAAGCGCGCGTCGATCCTGCTCGGCGTGCGCGAGGTGGCGGCGGCCATCACGGCATCCACCATCACGACCGTGGCGGTCTTCCTGCCGATCGCCTTCGTCGGCGACATGACCGGCGAGCTGTTCCGTCCGTTCGCGCTCACCGTCACCGTCGCGATGTCGGCGTCGCTGTTCGTGGCGCTGACGATCGTGCCGGTGCTGGCGTACTGGTTCCTGCGGCCGGGCAAGCCGCTGCTCGGCGCCGACGGCGAGGAGATCGACCCGCAGGATCCGGCGGCCCCGCCGTCGCGCCTGCAGCGTGCGTACCTGCCGATCCTCAGCTGGACCCTCAAGCACTCCTGGATCACGCTGCTGCTGGCCGTGCTCGTGCTCGCCGCCACCATCGCCCTGGCGCCGCTGATGAAGACGAACTTCCTGGGCGATTCGGGCCAGAACACGTTCACCGTGACGCAGCAGCTGGGTCAGGCATCCAGCCTTGACGCCGAGGACGCCGCCGCCGCCCAGGTCGAGGAGGTCCTGCTCGGAATCGACGGCATCGAGACCGTGCAGACCACGATCGGCTCCACCGGCTCGCCGCTGGCCGATGCGTTCGCCGGCGGCGGTGCAGGCATCACGTACTCGATCACGACCGATCCGTCCGCCGACCAGGAGAAGCTGCGCGCCGAGGTGCAGGACGCGGTGGACGGGCTCGAGGACGTCGGCACGGTGACCGTTTCGGCCGGCCGCGGCGGCTTCGCCTCCAGCGACATCGAGATCGATGTCACCGCACCCGACGCCGCGACGCTGCAGGAGGCGACCGACGAGGTCGTCACCGCGCTGGACGGCCAGGACGGCATCGGCCAGGTCAGTTCGAACCTCGCCTCCTCGCTGCCCTACGTGGCGGTGACCGTCGACCGCGACGAGGCGGCCTCGCTCGGCCTGTCCGAAGTCGCGGTCGGCGCGCTCGTCTCGAACACCATGCAGCCGCGGCAGATCGGCACCGTCGAGATCGACGGCACCGGCGTGACCGTCTACCTGCAGGCGGCAGACGTGCCGCAGACGATCGATGCCCTGAAGGGGATGGAGATAGCCTCGGCCGCAGGCCTCATCCGCCTCGACGAAGTGGCGACGGTGGAGGAGAGCCAGGGGCCGACCTCGATCACGACACAGCGCGGGCAGCGCACCTCGACGGTGACGGTGACGCCGGCGACCGACGATCTTACCGCCGCCTCCGGAGCGGTGACCGAGGCCCTTGCCGAGACCGATCTGCCCACCGGCGCCGATGCCGAGGTCGGCGGCGTGCTCTCGCAGCAGACCGACGCCTTCGCGCAGCTCGGGCTCGCGCTGCTCGCGGCGATCCTCATCGTCTACATCGTCATGGTGGCGACCTTCAAGTCGCTGCGCCAGCCGCTGCTGCTGCTGGTGTCGGTGCCGTTCGCGGCGACCGGGGCCATCCTGCTGCAGATCGTCACCGGTGTGCCGCTGGGCGTCGCCTCGCTCATCGGGGTGCTCATGCTGATCGGCATCGTGGTGACCAACGCCATCGTGCTGGTCGACCTCGTCAACCAGTACCGCGACCACGGGCTGTCGTCGCACGACGCAACGATCGCGGGCGGTTCGCGGCGGCTGAGGCCCATCCTCATGACGGCGCTCGCGACGATCTTCGCGCTGACGCCCATGGCTCTGGGCATCACCGGCCACGGCGGCTTCATCTCCCAGCCGCTCGCCATCGTCGTGATCGGCGGTCTGATCTCGTCGACACTGCTCACCCTGGTCGTGCTCCCCACTCTGTACAACCTCGTCGAGGGCGCGAAGGAGCGGCGGGCAGAGCGGCGGGGCGAGGCCGGAGGCATCGTCGAGGCGGATGCGGGGGATGCCGGTGAGCGCCCTGCGGCGGCGACCGGCGGCATCCCGGCACTCTCCGCCGTGCAGCAGACGCGACGGGCGCGGCGCGGCGACTGAGCAGGCGTGCGGGGCTCGCCGGGGGTGCGCGCGCGCAGCCGGAGCCGGTGGGTGAACACGCCCACCCACACGAAGACGAGCGTGAAGCCGACACCTTCGAGCAGCGCGAGATTGATCGCGCCGGCGATGAAGGCCGCGAACAGGCCCACGAGGGTGGCCATCGTGGCGACGGTGGCCCGCGCCAGCTGCACGGACACCTCGCGCCGGCGCCGCAGCACGACGGCGAGGAGGCCGAGGAACGAGGCCATGATCCCGGAGGCGGCCCGGTCGTGCAGGAACGGGTTGGTGTCGACGGGGATCATCCCGACCGCGACGAGGTTCAGCCCCACGGATGCGAGCAGGATGCTGAAAAGCCGTGACCGGTTGACCCGGCGGGCCGCGTGCAGTGCGCGCAGTTCGACGTGCACGCGGGTGGCGAAGACGGCGACGAGGATGCCGGCGACCATCAGCGTGCCGTTGAACAGCCGGCTGGAGAAGTCGTCGGTCGTGCCCAGCGCGCTGAAGTGCAGGTGCCACCACCACGATGCCCGCGTGGTGAGGATCGAGGCCAGCGTCCCGCTTGCCAGCACGACGGCCACCGTCGCAGCAATCCGGTGCGCGCTGGCGGCGGCGAGTATCCGCTGTGTCGCGCTCGCCAGCCCGGCCGCGATCGGCGGCCGTGTGGCGGTGAGTGTCAGCGATGTCATCTGGGGCCGCGGCTGTCGGGGCACCCCGTGAATGACGGATTCCCCGAGCCCCCCGGCCCCTCCGCTACCCCGTGGGCGCCAGGTTGATGTTCGCCTCCCCAGCGCGACGGCCTGCGCCGTCACTCCGATCTAACCCGAAGTCTGGGCAAAAGTCCCGTTGCGGCTCAGCTCTCGAGCGCGATTCCCCACTCGAGCGTCCAGGTCTCGCCGGGTTCGAGCCATCGCAGACCCCGGCCGGAGTTGAACGCATCGGCTGGGGCGGTCATCGGCTCGACGGCCAGAGCGAGCCGCTGATCCGGGTAGGCGGTGGTCGTGAAGGCCTGCACGAAGTCGAAGCCCGGTCCGGCCCAGAGGACGACGCGGCGCCCGTCGGGGGCGGTGACGGTGTGCCGGGCGCGCCCGTCCGCGTCGTGCACCACACCGCCCCAGGCGTCGTCGAGCTGCAGGTCGGCCAGCCGCCGCCCGCCGCGGAGGTCGTACGGCGTGCCGTCGACCGGCTTCGGCTCGCCCGGCAGCATCCGATCGTCGACCGGGAAGTGCTCCGTCGCCGGCAGGGCGAGCACCAGGTCGTCGGGGTCCACATCGCCGATGGTGATGAACGGATGCACTCCGAGGGCGACGGGCGCGGCATCCCTCCCCGTGTTGATCAGCTCGTGGGTGACGTCCACGCCGGTGTCGCTGAGCCGGTAGCGCACCGTCGTGTCCAGCTGGAACCTGTAGCCGAGCTGAGGGAAAACCGTCGCGGTGAGCTCCAGTGCGCTCTCGGTGCGGATCGCGACGTCGTACGGGCTGTACCGCAGCAGTCCGTGGATCGCATTGTCCCGTGCCGGTTCCGTGATCGCGAGCAGCTGTGGTTCGCCGTCGTGGGTCCACACGCCGTCGCGGATGCGGTTCGGCCAGGGGACGAGCACGACCCCCGAGCACGACGGCGCCGGCATGCCGAGCGGATAGGGCGGCACGATATCGACGCCGCCGACGGCCAGGCCGCGCAGCGAGGCGCCGACCTGGGAGATGTGCGCGGTGACGGGGCCGCGACGCAGGTGGAACTGGATGCCAGTGGGCTCGCCGACGATGCGATCGGTCATCGTCTCACGGTACCGCGCGGGCATGCCGCACGGGCGTCTTCCCAGGTGGCCCACGGTAGTGTGGGGAGGTCGGCTGGAGACACCGCGAGGATTCGCGGATGGGTTTGTGAGTCTCAGGGGCCGATGTGAGCGCCGGATCTCGGCGCGCATGATCATCACATGAATGGCCCCGGCCGACGGATGTCCGGGTTTGTTCTCGTGCAAGAGACAACCCAGAAGGACACTCCCATGCCCAAGAGCAGGAAGCCGGCCGGAAGCCGCGCCCAGAACTTCGAGCCGCGCTACGGCAAGAAGCCGTACCGTGCCCCGAGCGGATCCGCCGCCAAGCCCGGCAGCAAGAGCCCGAAGCACCGCGGCTATCGCGCCGAGGAGACGGATGCCGCCCCCAAGCGCCGCTGGAGCGCGCAGGAGAAGGCGGGACGGGATGCCGCACGTGGCATCCGCACCCACGCCTCCCGCGACCACGACGACCGTCGCGACCCGCGCCCCCCGAGCCAAAAGTCGGGTCGGGCAGGCGACACGCCGCGCGGCGACCGTCGTGACACGGCGCGTCGAGGATCCGACCCGACTTTCGGCACGCGGAGCGACCGTCCGCGCCGTGATGAGCGGCCCGGCCGTTCCTTCGACGACCGGCCTCGGCGTTCGTTCGATGACCGGCCCGGCCGTTCGTTCGACGACCGGCCCCGTCGCTCGTATGACGACCGGCCCCGGCGCTCGTATGAGGACCGTCCGGCGCGTGATGACCGACCGCGCCGTTCGTTTGATGACCGGCCCCGCCGTTCGTATGATGACCGCCCGGCGCGTGATGACCGGCCCCGGCGCTCGTACGACGACCGCCCGCGGCGCTCGTACGAGGACCGGCCTCGCCGCGAGCAGGCGCCCGTGGCGCATGCGCCGCACCTCGACCAGGTGCACGAGAAGCTGCAGGCCGAGGCCGTGCAGGCCGAAGAGGTCGCCGATGTGACCTTCGCGAGCCTCGGGCTCGGCGAGAACATCGTCCGCGTGCTCGCAGACCTCGGAGCCGAGACGCCGTTCCCGATCCAGGCGGCGACCATCGGTCCGATCCTCGAGGGCAAGGACGTCCTGGCACGTGGCCGCACGGGCTCTGGCAAGACGATCGCCTTCGGCGCCCCGCTGGTCGAGTCGATCCTGCGCGCCCAGGCCGGGCAGAGGCGCGCATTCGGCAGGTCGCCGAAGGCCCTCATCCTCGCACCCACGCGTGAGCTTGCGCTGCAGCTGGACCGCACGGTGCAGCCGATCGCGCGCAGCGTCGGGCTGTTCACCACGCAGATCTACGGCGGCGTCCCGCAGGCGCGTCAGGTCGGCGCGCTCAAGAAGGGCGTGGACATCGTCATCGGCACGCCCGGCCGCATCGAGGACCTGCACGAGCAGGGCAAGCTCGACCTCTCCGAGGTGCGGATCGTCGTGCTGGACGAGGCCGACCACATGTCCGAGCTCGGGTTCCTCGAGCCCATGCAGCGCATCCTTCGGCTCGTCTCGGAGGGCGCGCAGAAGCTCATGTTCTCGGCGACCCTCGACCGCGAGGTGGCTGCGCTCGTCGACGAGTTCCTCGTCGACCCGGCCGTCTACGAGGTTGCCGGCGAGGATCAGGACTCGGGAACGATCGACCACCGCGTGCTCGTGATCGACCACCGCGACAAGGCCGAGATCCTGGCATCCCTCGTTGCCCGCGAGGGCAAGACGCTCGTCTTCTCCCGCACGCGTGCGTACGCCGAGATGCTGGCCGAGCAGTTCGACGACGCGGGCATCCGCGCCGTCGCCCTCCACGGCGACCTCAACCAGGCCAAGCGCACCCGCAACCTCGAGCGACTCACCTCCGGTCGGGTCGACGTGCTG
>DASSYC010000193.1:0-6426 GCA_035703465.1 Microbacterium sp.
CACAACCAGCACCTGCAACCTCGGCGACATCTGCCGACGACACCACACCCTCAAACACGCCACACCCTGGACCGTCGAACAGTACGCCCGGGGAAGGTTCCGGTGGACCAGCCCCACCGGACGCATCTACGACGACCACGCACCGTCGACGCTCCGATTCATCCCCCGCGGCCACCCCGCCGACATCAGATTCACCCGACCCGCCACCCTACTGACGCCCTACCGATGATCACCGAGACGGCGCCGCCTGAGTCGGGTCGGAGACCGGTTCGCGGGACGGGTCAGCCCGAGGAAAGCACCGCTGCGGCCGCGCCCCGGCCGGTGCGCACGGCGCCCTCCATGTAGCCGCTCACCCACTGGTCAGAACCGCACACGTAGAACGGCGGCTCATGCGTGCCGTGCAGGGGGCCTACCAACATCACGTCGCCGGGTCGCCAGGCTGTGACGTATCCGTGCGTCCACGGATCGGTCGCCCAGTTGCGCAGATAGAAGCGGGAGTGGCTGGCCGCGGACTCACCGAACACGTCGACGAGTTCCGAGGTGAGCTCGTCCTGACGGCGATGGGGCGGTGTCGCGAAGTAGTCGCCCAGGCTTGCCGACGGGATGAGCCCGGAGAGGATCCCCTTGCTCTGCGCCCACACGCCGCCGATGATCGCATCCTCCAGATAGGCGGTGCCGTCGAGGTCGTCATCCGCCCAGAAGCTCCTGTCATACACGACTGCAACCTTCGCGGCGGGCGAATGGCGTTGTGCTCGCAGCGAGCTCAGCCGGGCCCGACTCACACCCGTGATGCGGATGTCTCGCAACGGCCCGGACGGCACGGAGGACACCACCGCGGCGGCGGTGATCGTCTCGCCGGCAACGAGTTGCACGGTGGTGTTCCCTCGTCCGACATCGACTCGATGCACGGGACTGCTGTAGCGCACCCGCCCGCCGAGTCCCTCGGCCATTCGCAGTGCCACCGTGGCTGAGCCCTCCTCGACTCGCAGGTTCTCCCAGACATCCCAGCGATAGAAGCCGTCGGCTCCAGCTGCGGCTTCCTTCCTCAGATCCGCCAGCAGCGAGGTCCGCTCGATCGGCGTGACCGCGAGTGCGCGCGAGAACAGATCAAGCGCGCGCAGGACCGCCGGCGATGCGCCGAGACTGCGCGCCCACCCCGCAACAGACAGCGCATCCAGTCGCGCCGCATCGTCGTGGGACCAGGGATCATCCGGGTCGACCGTCCTCGCCAGCGACGAGTACTCGTCTTGGATCGACGAGTACACGCGTCGATCCGCGTCCGGCAGCCAGGGGAAGTCATGGCCGCGGAACAGCCCGTCCGACAACAGCCAGGACTCCTCACCTGCGCCCGCGACGAAGCTCGGCATCAGCGTCAGCCCGAGTTCCTCGACGAGCTGCCGATAGGCGGAATGGAAGCTGCCGACCACCTCGCCGCCCAGCTGCACGATCCGTCCGTCAGGGGTGACGGTCTGCTCGACGCGCCCCCCCGGACGCGAACGCGCCTCGAGCACAATGACATCGACACCGGCAGCAGCGAGGTCCCGGGCCGCACTCAGGCCGGCCAGCCCCGCACCCAGGACGATCACATCGTGACGTTCCACAAGTCCTCCGCTCACCGGAAGGTGTGTCAGGCGCGGAACACGGTGTGCACGTCGGGCACGAGAGTGCGCCCACCGAGAGCCTCGAGCTCCAGCAGCACCGACGTGCCGGTGACCACTCCGCCCAGGGCCGCGACCAGTTCGTGCGCCGCTGCGAGCGTTCCGCCCGTGGCGAGCACGTCGTCCACCAGCAGCACCCGAGTCCCGCGCGCCATGTCGTCGTGCGCCTCGATCACGGCGGTCCCATACTCGAGCGCGTACGGGACGGATGCGGCCGGTCGCGGCAGCTTGCCCGCCTTGCGGATCGGCACCAGCCCGACGCCGGCCGCGACGGCCGCCGCGCCGGCGAGCAGGAACCCGCGCGCCTCGATGCCGGCGACCACGTCGAACTCTCCCTCGAAGGGCGCGATCATCGCATCGATCACGGCGCGCAGGGCTGCCGCATCCACCAGCAGCGGCGTGATGTCGCGGAACCGCACCCCCGGCTCCGGGTAGTCGGGGATCGCCCGGATGAGCTTCTCAGCACGCTTCAGCTCGGTCTCGGGCACCCGCCCACCCTATCCGCCGAAGGCGGATGTAAGCGCTTGCAGTACCCTGGAGCGCATGACTCCCCCGGCCCGAGCATCCGAATGGTGGCGTTCCGCCGTCATCTACCAGATCTATCCGCGCTCATTCTCCGACTCGACCGGCGACGGTGTGGGCGACCTGCCCGGCATCACCGCCCGCCTCGACGCGCTGCAGACGCTCGGCGTGGACGCGATCTGGCTGTCGCCCTTCTTCACCTCGCCGCAGAACGATGGGGGCTACGACGTCGCCGACTACTGCGACGTCGATCCGCTGTTCGGCACGCTGGCAGACTTCGACGAGCTGCTCGCGCAGACGCATGCCCGCGGCATCCGCATCATCGTCGACCTCGTCCCCAACCACTCCTCCGACCAGCATGTCTGGTTCCAGCAGGCGCTCGCCGCCGGTCCTGGCAGCCGCGAGCGCGCCCGCTACATGTTCCGTGACGGCAAGGGCGAGGACGGCGAGCTGCCCCCGAACAACTGGGAGTCGGTCTTCGGCGGGCCCGCGTGGACGCGCACCACGAAGCCCGACGGCACCCCCGGCCAGTGGTACCTGCACCTGTTCGACAGGTCACAGCCCGACTTCGACTGGTCGAACCCCGAAGTGCACGAGGAGTTCCGCCGCATCCTGCGCTTCTGGCTCGACCGCGGCGTCGACGGCTTCCGCGTCGACGTGGCGCACGGTCTCGTCAAGGCCGAGGGCCTGCCCGACTACGTCCCCCCGATCGACTCCGGCTCGATGGGCGGCGATGAGGCCGACGTGCCGTACTGGGGTCAGGAGGGGGTGCACGAGGTGTACCGCGACTGGCGCCGCGTGCTCTCGGAGTACGACGGCGATCGTGCGCTGGTCGCCGAGGCCTGGGTGCCCACGATCGAGATGACCGCACTGTGGGTGCGGCCCGACGAGATGCAGCAGGCGTTCAACTTCGCCTACCTCGAGACGCAGTGGGACGCCGAAGACCTGCGTGCGGTGATCGCCTCGTCGCTCGCCGCCTTCACCGCGGTCGGCGCACCGAGCACCTGGGTGCTGTCGAACCACGACGTCGTGCGCCATGCCACCCGCCTCGCGCTGACCGCCGAGAACCCGCAGGGCCACGGCATCGGCCCCGATTCCCCCGGCCAGCCGATTCCCGAGCTCGGCCTGCGCCGGGCACGGGCCGCGACGACACTCATGCTCGCCCTGCCCGGCTCGGCCTACCTCTACCAGGGCGAGGAACTCGGGCTTCCCGAGGTCGTCGACATCCCCGACCAGGCCCGGCAGGACCCGACCTGGTTCCGGTCGAAGGGCGCGCGGTACGGGAGAGACGGATGCCGCGTGCCGATCCCCTGGGAGGCGACCGCTCCCGCCTACGGATTCAGCCCCACGGGCGCCTCCTGGCTGCCGCAGCCGCCCGAGTGGGCGGTCCTGGCTCGCGACGTGGAGGCCGGCGACCCGCTGTCGACCCTCAGCCTGTACAAGACGCTCCTGGTCGAAAGGCGCTCCCACGCGCTGGGGACGGGGTCGCTGGAGTGGATCGACGCGGCTGAGCCTGGCATCCTGGCATTCCGCAACGGCGACGTCACCGTCGTCGCAAACCTGGGAGCCGAACCCGCTGCCCTGCCCGAGGGCCGCGTGCTCCTCGCCAGCGAGCCGCTCAGCGGTCACACGCTGCCGAGCGACACGACGGTATGGCTCACCGCAGACTGAACCGAGGAGCGCCGTGGTCAGCATCGACGAGGTCGCCCGGCTGGCGGGCGTCTCCACGGCGACGGTGTCGCGGGCGCTGAGCGGTCGCGGCCATGTCTCCGATGCCACTCGCACGCGCGTGAAGACCGCGGCCGACAGCCTCGGCTACGTCGTCTCGTCGTCGGCGTCGAGCCTCGCCTCGGGGCGCACGCGCAACATCGGCGTGCTCGTGCCCTACCTCGACCGCTGGTTCTTCAGCACGGTGCTCAGCGGCGTCGCCACCGCGCTCATGCGCCGCGGCTACGACATCACGCTGTACAACCTCACCGCCGACGTCGAGGTGCGACGGAGCGTCTTCGAGACGTTTCTGCGACGCCAGCGCGTAGACGGGGTCATCGCGATCTCGATCGAGCTGAGCGATGCCGAGCTCGGGCGCCTCGCCGAGCTCGACCTGCCGGTCATCGCCATCGGCGGGCCGAACCCGCGCCTGACCACCCTCACCGTCGACGACGTCGCCGTCGCGCGCCTCGCGACCGAGCACCTCATCTCGCTCGGCCACCGCGACATCGCCCACATCGGGGCCAGCCCCGAGTTCGACATCGACTTCCACATCCCCACACGCCGGCGCCAGGGATTCGAGGCCGCACTGGAGGAGGCGGGCATCCCCGTCCACTCCTCGCTGTACGAGCCTGCGGACTTCACCGTCGACGGCGGGTTCCGCGCCGCCAAGCAGCTGCTCGGCCGGCCCGGCCGGCCGCCGACAGCGATCTTCGCGGCATCCGACGAGATGGCGATCGGCGCGTTGCTGGCCGCGCGCGAGCTCGGCTTCCGCGTGCCGGAGAACCTCTCGGTCATCGGCATCGACGGTCACGAGCTCGGCGAGTTCTTCCGGCTGACGACCGTCGACCAGTTCCCGCTCGGGCAGGGCGAGCGGGCCGCCGAGGCGATGCTGGCAGAGCTGGATGCCTCGGGCACCGCACATACGGAGCACACGCAGCACACGCCGGGGCAGCTGCCGTACGAGCTCGTCGTGCGCGACAGCACGGCGCGTCTGCCCGCGTAGGCTCTGGGCATGGCCCTGGACCTCGAAGCGATCTACGTCGATCTGCACAAGCATCCCGAACTCTCCTTCCAGGAGACCCGCACCGCCGGCGTCGTCGTCGACAGGCTGAGGGACCTCGGACTCCCGTTCGAGGAGGGGGTGGGCCGGACCGGGGTGGTCACGACGATCACAAATGGCGACGGCCCGGTCGTGTGGCTGCGCGGAGACATGGACGGCCTCCCGGTGGCCGAGCAGACCGGACTCGCGTACGCGAGCACCGCGCGCGGCACCGACCCGGCCGGCAACGACGTCCCGGTCATGCACGCGTGCGGCCACGACATGCACGTCACCTGTCTGCTCGGTGCGCTCGAGAAGCTCGTCGCGACGGAGGACGAATGGTCCGGGACGGTCGTCGCCGTCTTCCAACCCGCGGAAGAGGTCGGCTCCGGCTCGCAGGCGATGATCGCCGACGGCGTGCTCGACCGCTACCCGAAGCCCGACGTGGTGCTGGGTCAGCACGTGACACCGCTGCCGGCAGGCGTGTTCGGCGTGCGCCCGGGCACGCAGATGGCCGCCTCGGACGGTCTCACCGTGACGCTTCTCGGCCGCGGCGGCCACGGCTCGCGTCCGCATGCCACCATCGACCCCGTGGTGATGGCCGCGGCGACCGTCATGCGGCTGCAGACGATCGTCTCGCGCGAGGTCGACCCGCGCGACGTCGCCGTCGTCACGGTGGGCTCGGTCCACGCGGGGCTGAAGAACAACATCATCCCCGCCGAGGCGAGGCTCGAGCTCAGCCTGCGCTACCCCGACGACGAAGCTCGCGCGCGGGTGCTCGAGAAGGTGGAGCGCATTGTCCGCGCCGAGGCGCAGGCATCCGGCGCGGAGGACGAGCCGGTCATCGTCACCGACCACACCCTCCCGCCGACCATCAACGACCCTGAGGCCACCGCGCGCGTGGTCGACGCACTGGCGGCCCGCTTCGGCGCGGACTCGGTCGTCGACCCCGGCATGTTCACCGGCAGCGAGGACGTCTCGTGGTTCGCCCGGGAATCGGGCGCACCACTCGTCTTCTGGTTCTGGGGCGGGATGGACCCGGCGGCCTTCGCGGCCGCGCAGGCGGCAGGCACGCTGGAGCGCGACATCCCCACCAACCACTCGCCCCTCTTCGCTCCGCTGATCCACCCCACGATCGAGAACGGGGTCGACGCGCTGGTGGTCACTGCTCGCGAGTTCCTGGGCTGACGCTCGCGGATGCGGACACCGCATCACTCACCCTCACGAGGCGATTGCGCCGGTGCGGCGACACGCGTAGTGTCAGCCGCCGTGACCAATGAGAGTCGCAATCCGGGCGCCGCCGAGACCCCCATCGCCAAGCGGATCCTGCTCGGCGAGCCGCTGTCGTCGGAGCAGGCCGACCAGCACCTCCTGCCGAAGCGGATGGCGCTGCCGATCTTCGCGTCGGACGCGCTCTCATCCGTGGCGTACGCGCCGCAGGAGCTGCTGATGATCCTGCTCACGGGGGGCCTCGCCTTCCTGGCGTTCAGCCCGTGG
>DASSYC010000040.1:0-5291 GCA_035703465.1 Microbacterium sp.
TCCGCCGGCGTTCCCACAGCGGACCGGGCTCGCCGCCGGCGATCGCCGGCGCAGCGCGCGCCGCCGCGATGAAGGAGGCGGCACGATGACCGGCCCCCGCACCCTCGCCACAGACGTGCCCCCCGCCTTGCCGGAGGCCGGCGCGGCGCAGTCGCGCGGGCGGCTGGCTCGGCTGTGGGAGCGCAATCAGTCGATGGTGCCGACCCTCGCCGCCCTGGCGCTGCTGGTCGGGATGCTGATCTACGCCGAGATCGCCTACGGGCGGGTCTTCCACGCCGGAACCATGTCGAGCCTGCTGGTGAGCTTCGCGCCGACGATCATCCTCGCGGTCGGGATGACCATCGTGATCGTCTCGGCGGGCATCGACCTCTCGGTCGGGGCGATCGTCGCCTTCAGCTCGGTCGCCGGCGTGATGCTCATGAACATCGGCGTGAACGGCTGGCTGTCGATGGCGATGATGATCGTGTTCGGCGCGATGTTCGGCCTGATCGCCGGGGTGATGATCCAGTACTTCGGCGTGCAGCCGTTCATCGCCACGCTGGCCATGATGTTCCTGGCCCGAGGGCTGGCCTCGATCCTGTCCACGACACCGGTGACCGCGCCCGAGGGCTCGCCGATCATGCTGCTCGCGGTCGACTGGAAGATCTTCGACGGGCCGAAGGTCAACGACTTCGTGATCACGCCCGGCCTGCTCATCGCGGTGCTCGTGGTGATCGCCGCGGTCTTCTTCCTGCACCGCACGCGCATGGGCCGCACCGCTTACGCGATCGGCGGCTCGGAGTCGTCGGCGCAGCTCATGGGGCTCCCGGTGGCGAAGACGCGGGTCTGGATCTACATCATCTCCGGCGCGCTGTCGGGCCTGGCCGCCCTCGTGTACACGGCCGAGGTCGGCGGCAAGGCGCAGAACGTGACCGGCATCGGCTGGGAGCTGGATGCCATCGCGGCGGTCGTGATCGGGGGTACCCTGCTCACAGGGGGTGCCGGCTACGTGCTCGGCTCGGTCGTGGGTGTGTTCGTGATCGCGGCGCTGCGGCTCATCATCACCAAGGACGGCTCGATCAACCCCGAGTACCTCACGATCATCACGGGCGCCGTGCTGCTGGTCTTCGTTCTCCTGCAGCGGGTCCTCACCCGGAGGAGGAGATCGTCATGACCGATCTCGACGAGGTGCTGCAGGCCGCGATCGACGTCACGCGCGACGAGGTGGCCCGCCTGCACGGGGAGCTGGTCCGATACGGGCTGGTGGCCTGGACAGCCGGGAACGTCTCGGCCCGCGTGCCGGGCGCCGAGCTGCTCGTCATCAAGCCCTCCGGGGTCTCGTACGACGACCTGACGGCGGAGAACATGATCCTCTGCGACCTGGATGGGAACGTGATCCCCGGCACGCCCGGCAGCGAGCGGGCCCCCTCGAGCGACACGGCGGCGCACGCCTACGTGTACCGCCACATGCCCGACGTGGGCGGGGTCGTGCACACCCACTCCACCTATGCGGTGGCCTGGGCGGCGCGCGGCGAGGAGATCCCGTGCGTGATCACCGCGATGGCGGATGAGTTCGGCGGCCCGATCCCGGTGGGTCCGTTCGCGATCATCGGCGACGACTCGATCGGCCGCGGGATCGTCGACACGCTGCGCGGGCATCGCTCTCGGGCGGTGCTGATGCGCAACCACGGCCCGTTCACGATCGGGGCGACCGCGAAGGATGCCGTCAAGGCCGCAGTGATGCTCGAGGACGTCGCCCGCACCGTGCACATCGCGCGGCTGGGCGGCGAGCCGGTGCCGATCCCGCCTGAGGCGATCGACCGGCTCTATGACCGGTATCAGAACGTGTACGGACAGAGCACGGACGACCGGCGATGAGGGAGGCGCAGGCGATCCGCGCCGGACGCGCGGTGCTGGGGATCGAGCTCGGCTCGACGCGGATCAAGGCCTGCCTGGTCGACGCGGACGACCCGGCGACCGTGCTGGCCACCGGCGGCCACGCGTGGGAGAACAGCCTGCGCGACGGGCGGTGGACGTACGGTCTCGACGAGGTGTGGGAAGGCCTGCAGGCAGCTTACGCGCAGCTCGTGCGCGACGCGGAGGTCCGTCACGGCGTGCGGCCCGCGGCGCTCGCGGCGATGGGGGTGTCCGCGATGATGCACGGATACCTCGCCTTCGACCCGGCAGGCGAGCTGCTGGTGCCGTTCCGCACGTGGCGCAACACGAGCACCGGCGCGGCGGCGGCCGAGCTGTCGCACCTGTTCGGCGTCAACATCCCGCTGCGCTGGTCGGTCGCCCACCTGCGACAGGCGGTTCTCGACGGCGAGGCGCACACGGCGCAGGTGGCCTCGATCACCACCCTCGCCGGGTATGTGCACTGGCGGCTCACCGGCGAGCGGGTGCTCGGGGTGGGCGATGCATCGGGCGTGTTCCCGATCGACTCGGCGACCGGCGACTACGACCAGGCCCTGATCGACCGGTACGACGCGCTCCCCGGCTCTCCGCCGGCAGGACTGCGCACCCTCCTCCCCGAAGTGCGGCCGGCGGGCACGCCGGCCGGCACACTGACCGCCGAGGGGGCGGCGCTGCTCGACCCGACGGGCGCGCTGCCTCCCGGCATCCCGCTCTGCCCGCCCGAGGGCGACGCCGGGACCGGCATGGTCGCCACCGGCGCGGTCGCACCGCGCACCGGGAACGTGAGCGCGGGCACGAGCATCTTCGCCATGGTCGTGCTCGAGCAGCCGCTGAGCACCGCGCACGAGGAGATCGACCTCGTGACCACCCCGAGCGGCGCCCCGGTCGCGATGGTGCACTGCAACAACGGCGCGAGCGAGCTGGCCGCGTGGGCCGGCGTGTTCGGCGAGTTCGCCCGCGCATCCGGCACGCCCCTCAACGACGACGCTGTCTTCGACACCCTGTTCCGCGAAGCTCTGCACGGCGAGCCGGACGCGGGCGGCCTGCTCGCCTACAACCTCCTGGCCGGCGAGCCGGTGGTGGGGCTCGTCGAGGGGCGGCCCCTGCTGGTGCGCACGCCCGGCAGCCGGCTCACCCTCGCCAACCTCATGCGCGCCCAGCTGTACGGCGCGTTCGGCGCGCTCAGCGTCGGGATGCAGACCCTCGCCGCCGAGGGCGTGCAGCTGGACCGGATGTATGCCCATGGCGGCATGTTCCGCACGGCGGGAGTGGCCCAGCGATTCCTCGCGGCGGCCCTGGACGCACCGGTCGTCGTCGCCGAGACCGCATCGGAGGGCGGCGCCTGGGGCATCGCCGTGCTGGCGGCGTATCTGCACCGCGCGGCCGCCGTCGGAGCGGAAGACCTCGCCGGCTACCTCTCCGGCACGGTCCTGCGCGACATCCCGTTCACGATCGCCGAACCCGATCCGGTCGACGCCGCAGGCTTCGCGGCCTTCCTTGATCGCTATCGCACCGGCCTCGCTGTCGAGGCGGCCGCCGTCACCGCCCTCCCCGTCAACGAAGGAACGCCATGACCCGCACGCCGCTCACGCCCTCCCTCGACGCCTACGAGGTGTGGTTCGCCACCGGCAGTCAGGGCCTCTACGGCGAGGAAACGCTGCGCCAGGTGGCCGAGCAGTCGCGAGAGGTCGTCGCCGGCTTGTCCGGGCTGCCGGTGAAGGTCGTGCACAAGCCGGTGCTGACCGGTTCCGAGGCGATCCGCCGGCTCGCGCTCGACGCGAACGCCGACGACCGCGTCATCGGCGTCATCGCGTGGATGCACACCTTCAGCCCCGCCAAGATGTGGATCGCGGGGCTCGACGCGCTGCGCAAGCCGCTGCTGCACCTGCACACCCAGGCCAACGTCGCACTGCCGTGGGCCGACATCGACTTCGACTTCATGAACCTCAATCAGGCGGCGCACGGCGACCGGGAGTTCGGGTACATCCAGAGCCGGCTCGGGGTGGCGCGCAAGACCGTCGTCGGCCACGTGTCCGACCCGGCTGTGCTCGGCCAGATCGAGGACTGGCAGCGCGCCGCCGCCGGCTGGGCGGCCGTGCGATCGCTCAAGCTGGCGCGGTTCGGCGACAACATGCGATTCGTCGCGGTCACCGAGGGCGACAAGACCGAGGCCGAGCTGCGGTTCGGCGTGCAGGTGAACACGTGGAGCGTCAACGAGCTGGCCGACGCTGTCGCGCGGGCCGAGCCCGCGGCCGTCGACGCGCTGATCGCCGAGTACGGCGAGCTCTACGACATCCAGCCCGAGCTGCTTCCCGGCGGCGAGCGGCACCAGAGCCTGCGCGACGGCGCCGCGATCGAGATCGGGCTGCGGTCGTTCCTCGAGGAGGGCGGCTTCGGCGCGTTCACGACGTCGTTCGAGGACCTGGGCACACTCACCCAGCTGCCGGGTCTGGCGGTGCAACGGCTCATGGCGGAGGGCTACGGCTTCGGAGCCGAGGGCGACTGGAAGACGGCCATCCTGGTCAGGGTCGCGAACGTCATGGGCGCCGGCCTGCCCGGCGGGGCGAGCCTCATGGAGGACTACACCTACCATCTCGTGCCCGGCGAGGAGAGGATCCTGGGCGCGCACATGCTCGAGGTGTCGCCGTCGCTGACCGCTGCCCGGCCGCGCCTGGAGGTGCACCCGCTCGCGATCGGCGGCAAGGACGATCCGGTGCGGCTCGTGTTCACGGCCGACCCGGGGCCCGCGCTCGTGGTCGCGATGAGTGACATGCGCGACCGGTTCCGCCTCGTCGCGAACGTGGTCGAGAACCTCGACGCGCCCGAGCTGCCGAAGCTGCCCGTCGGCCGTGCGGTGTGGCGGCCCGAGCCCGATCTGACCACGAGCGCGACCTGCTGGCTCGAGGCGGGCGCCGCGCACCACACCGTGATGACCACAGCGGTGGGCGTCGAGGTGTTCCGCGACTTCGCCGAGATCGCAGGCGTCGAGCTCCTCGTCATCGACGAGGACACGACCGTCCGCGACTTCCGGCGCGAGCTGCGCGAGAACCAGGTCTACTACCGGCTCGCCCAGGGTCTCTGACTCAGGCGGACCGGACGTCGGGGCCTATGCGCCGCCGAGCGCCGCGGCCACCACGGCGCGCGCCTCGGCCTGCACCTGACGGAGGTGGTCCACGCCGCGCAGCGACTCGGCGTAGAGCTTGTACACGTCCTCGGTGCCCGAGGGGCGGGCGGCGAACCAGGCATCGGCGGTCTGCACCTTGACCCCGCCGATCGCGGCGCCGTTGCCGGGCGCATGCGACAGCTTCGCCGTGATCGGCTCGCCGGCCAGCTCCGTGGCGCTCACGGCATCCGGCGACAGCTTCGCCAGCTCGGCCTTCTGCGCGGGCGTCGCCGGG
>DASSYC010000133.1:0-9590 GCA_035703465.1 Microbacterium sp.
TGCGAAGCGGGCAGTGGTGGGGCTACCAGGACTTGAACCTGGGACCTCTTCATTATCAGTGAAGCGCTCTAACCGCCTGAGCTATAGCCCCGTCAACCTCCAAGACTTTACCCGACACGCGGGCCGATCCAGAAATCTGAAGTGCGAATCGCTGGCCCTTCTGGTCGCCATCGGCGGCCGAATCGGGATCACGGGCCAGCGGTTCGGATGCCTCGGGCAGTCAGTTGGAGGTGAAGCCGACGAGCAGGCCGCCGGTGATCTTCACCGCGAGGTTGTAGATGCCGGCCACGACCGCCCCGAGCACCGTCACGACGATGAGGTTCAGGATCGCGACGACGACGGCGAACGCCATCACCTGCGGAAACCCGACGTACGTCTCGAGGGAGACCCCGCCGTCCGAGATGCTCTGGAAGAGGTCGTCGATGCTGCTGAGCACTCCGGTGGTCCGCACGACGAGGTAGACGAGCAGGAAGCTGACGATGGTGATCACCGCGAGCGCGACAGCCGCCAGGAAGGAGAGCTTCAGCGCAGACCAGAAGTCGATGTACACCAGCCGCAGCCGGACCTGCTTGGCGCTGGTGCGGTGCGTTGATTTCTTCGCGAGCTTGTCGGCTACCGTGCTCATGCGTCAGTACTCGTCTCTTCCGGGGTGTCTGTGGGATCGACCGCGTCGGGAGCGGGCTCGGCCTCCGCGTCGGTGACCAGGCCCCGCTCGGAATTGCGCGCGATGGCGATGATCGAATCGCCCTCGGCGGCGCGGGCGAACACGACTCCCATCGTGTCGCGGCCCTTCGCAGGCACCTCGGCCACGGAGGAGCGTACCACCTTGCCGCTGGCAAGAACCACCAAGACCTCGTCGTCCTCGCCCACGATGAGACCGCCTGCGAGTTCGCCGCGGTCGTCGTTGAGCTTGGCGACCTTGATGCCCAGGCCACCGCGTCCCTGGATGCGGTACTGGCTCACGGCGGTGCGCTTCGCGAAGCCGCCCTCGGTGACGACGAACACGTACCCCTCGTCGCTGACCACCGACGCCGACAGCAGGCTGTCGCCGCCGCGGAAGGTCATGCCCTTGACGCCCTCGGTCGCCCGGCCCATCGGACGCAGCGCCTCGTCGGTCGCCGTGAATCGCAGGGACATGCCGTGCCGGCTGATCAGCAGGATGTCGTCGCCCTCGTCGACGAGCATGGCGCTGACGACCTCGTCGCCGTCCTTCTCGTCCTGCCCGCGCAGGCGGATCGCGATGACGCCGCCCTGGCGGTTCGTGTCGTATTCGCGCAGGCGCGTCTTCTTCACGAGTCCGCCGCGGGTGGCCAGCACGAGGTAGGTCGCCGCGTCGTAGTCGCGGATGTCGAGGATCTGCGCGATCTCCTCGCCGGGCTGCAGCGCGAGCACATTGCGCACGTGCTGGCCCTTGGCATCCCGCCCCGCCTCGACGATCTCGTATGCCTTCGACCGGTAGACCCGCCCCTTCGTGGTGAAGAACAGCAGCCAGTGGTGCGTGGTCGTCACGAAGAAGTGCTCGACGACGTCGTCGGCGCGCAGCTGCGCGCCCTTCACGCCCTTGCCGCCGCGGTGCTGCGAGCGGTAGTTGTCGCTGCGGGTGCGCTTGATGTATCCGTCGCGGGTGACGGTGACCACCATCTCCTCTTCGGGGATGAGGTCCTCATCGGTCATGCCGCCCTCATATCCGTACAGGATGTTCGTGCGGCGCTCGTCGCCGAAGCGCTCGACGATCTCGGTGAGCTCGTCGTGGATGATCGTGCGCTGGCGGGCCGGGGTCGCGAGGATGTCCTTGTAGTCGGCGATCTGCCGCTGGATCTGCTCGGCCTCGTCCATGATCTTCTGGCGTTCCAGCGCCGCGAGCCGGCGCAGCTGCAGGGCGAGGATCTCGTCGGCCTGGTCGGTGTCGACGTCCAGCAGCTCCACAAGGCCCGTGCGCGCGTCGTCCACCGTGGCCGAAGCGCGGATGAGGGCGATGACCGCATCCAGCGCGTCCAGCGCCTTCAGGTACCCCTGCAGGGTGTGCATGCGCTTCTCGGCCTTGCGCAGCCGGAAGTCGGTGCGACGGACGATGACGTCGATCTGGTGGTCGATCCAGTGCGTGATGAAGCCGTCCAGCGACAGCGTGCGCGGCACGCCGTCGACGATCGCCAGCATGTTGGCGCCGAAGTTCTCCTGCAGCGAGGTGTGCTTGTAGAGGTTGTTCAGCACGACCTTGGCGACAGCGTCGCGCTTGAGCACGATCACCAGGCGCTGACCGGTGCGGCCAGAGGTCTCGTCGCGGATGTCGGCGATGCCCGAGATCTTGCCGTCGCGGGCGAGGTCGGCGATCTTCACGGCGAGGTTGTCGGGGTTGACCTGGTACGGCAGCTCGGTGATCACCAGGCACGTGCGGCCCTGGATCTCCTCCACCTCGACGACGGCCCGCATCGTGATCGAGCCGCGGCCGGTGCGATAGGCATCCACGATTCCGCGCGTGCCGAGGATCTGCGCGCCGGTCGGGAAGTCGGGGCCCTTGATGCGCTGCATGAGGCCTTCGAGCAGCTCTTCGCGCGTGGCATCCGGCCGTTCCAGTGCCCAGAGCGCGCCTTCGGCCACCTCCCGCATGTTGTGCGGCGGGATGTTGGTGGCCATTCCCACCGCGATGCCCACCGAGCCGTTGACCAGCAGATTCGGGAACCGCGCCGGCAGTACGGTCGGCTCCTGAGTCTGGCCGTCGTAGTTGTCCTGGAAGTCGACGGTCTCCTCTTCGATGTCGCGCACCATCTCCAGCGCGAGGGGAGCCATCTTGGTCTCGGTGTACCGCGGAGCCGCAGCGCCCTGGTTGCCGGGCGAGCCGAAGTTGCCCTGGCCGAGTGCGAGTGGGTAGCGCAGCGACCACGGCTGGACGAGACGGACCAGGGTGTCGTAGATCGCGGTGTCCCCGTGCGGGTGGTACTGGCCCATGACCTCGCCGACGACGCGCGCGCACTTGGAGAACGATTTGTCCGGTCGGTACCCGCCGTCGTACATCGCGTAGATGACGCGGCGGTGCACCGGCTTGAGCCCGTCGCGCACGTTGGGCAGGGCCCGCCCCACGATCACGCTCATCGCGTAGTCGAGGTAGCTGCGCTGCATCTCGCCCTGGAGGTCGACCTGCTCGATGCGGCCGTGCTGGTGCTCGTCGCCGGAGCCGGTGCCCGTGATGTCAGATGTCAAGGAAACGCACGTCCTTCGCGTTCTTCTGGATGAACTGGCGGCGCGACTCGACGTCTTCGCCCATGAGAGTGGTGAAGATCTGGTCTGCGGTGGCGGCGTCGTCGATCGTCACCTGGCGCAGCGTCCGGGTCTCGGGATTCATCGTCGTCTCCCAAAGCTCCTTGTCGTTCATCTCGCCCAGGCCCTTGTATCGCTGGATGCCGTTGTCCTTCGGGATCCGCTTGCCGTTGGCCAGACCGTCGGTCAGCAGCGCGTCGCGCTCGGCGTCGCTGTACACGTACTCGTGCGGCGAGTTCGACCACTTCAGCCGGTACAGCGGCGGCATCGCCAGGTAGACGTACCCCGCCTCGATGAGACCGCGCATGTAGCGGAACAGCATCGTCAGCAGCAGGGTCGTGATGTGCTGGCCATCCACGTCGGCATCGGCCATCAGCACGATCTTGTGGTACCGGGCCTTGCTGACGTCGAAGTCCTCGCCGATGCCCGTGCCGAACGCCGCGATCATCGCCTGGATCTCGTTGTTGCCCAGGGCTCGGTCGAGCCGCGCCCGCTCGACGTTGAGGATCTTGCCGCGCAGGGCCAGGATCGCCTGCGTGTGTGGGTCGCGGCCCTGCACGGCAGAGCCGCCGGCCGAGTCGCCCTCGACGAGGAAGATCTCGCTGATCGAGGGATCTTTCGACGTGCAGTCCTTGAGCTTGTCGGGCATGGATGCCGACTCGAACACGCTCTTCCGGCGCGCCGTCTCACGTGCCTTGCGCGCGGCGATGCGCGCCGTGGCGGCGTCGATCGCCTTCTTCACGACGAGGCGGGCCTGATCGGGCGTGCGCTCGAACCAGTCGCCGAGCTGGTCGCCGACGATCTTCTGCACGAACGCCTTCGCCTCGGTGTTGCCGAGCTTCGTCTTGGTCTGGCCCTCGAACTGCGGTTCGGCGAGCTTGACCGAGATCACCGCGGTGAGCCCCTCGCGCACGTCGTCGCCGGAGAGGTTGTCGTCCTTGTCCTTGAGCAGGCCCTTCGCACGGGCGTACTTGTTCACCAGCGTGGTCAGCGCGGCGCGGAACCCCTCTTCGTGGGTGCCGCCCTCGTGCGTGTTGATGGTGTTCGCGTAGGTGAAGACGTTCTCGGTGTAGCCGGCCGTCCACTGCATGGCCAGCTCGAGCGCGATCTTGCGGCCGGTGTCCTCGGCTTCGACCTCGATGATGTGGTCGTTGACGACTTCGGCACGCCGGCTCTTGTTGAGGTACTCGACGTAGTCCACCAGCCCCCGCTCGTACAGGAACGACTCCTCCGGCCGGCGGGTGACCAGCTCGCCGCCGACCTCGACCTGCTCGGCGGAGTCCTCACGCTCGTCGACGAGGTCGATGCGCAGCCCCTTGTTCAGGAACGCCATCTGCTGGAAGCGGGTGCGCAGCGTCTCGTACTCGACGTGCACGGTCTCGAAGATCCCCGGATCCGGCCAGAACGTGATAGTGGTGCCGGTCGCATCGGTCTCCTCGCCGCGCTCCAAGGGCGCCAGCGGCGTCCCGCCCTCGCGGAAGGACTGCCGCCAGACGTACCCCTTGCGGGCGACCTCGACATCGAACCGGCTCGACAGCGCATTCACCACCGAAGAGCCGACGCCGTGCAGTCCGCCCGAGACCGCGTATCCGCCGCCGCCGAACTTCCCGCCGGCGTGCAGGACGGTGAGCACGACCTCGACCGTCGACTTGGTCGGGTCGGACGAGTGCGGATCGACGGGGATGCCGCGGCCGTTGTCGACGACGCGGATGGCGCCGTCGGGCAGGATCGTGATGACGATGGTGTCGCAGTACCCCGCCAGCGCCTCGTCGACGGAGTTGTCCACGATCTCGTAGACCAGGTGGTGCAGCCCGCGCGGACCCGTCGACCCGATGTACATGCCGGGGCGCTTGCGCACCGCCTCGAGACCCTCCAGGACCTGGATGTCGTCTGCTCCGTAGTGGCTGAGAGACCCGCCAGCGATAGAATTGTCGAGTTCTTCGGGAACGCTGTCAGAGGCAGATGACGTCATGGATTATCGAGCGCTCCTGTTCGGATTTCAGATCCTTTCCATTCTACCGGACAAGAGCGTCATACGCCTGTCTGACGGCCCAGAAGCCGTGAACACGGCCCTGATGGTAGCTCAGCCGTAGGTGTCGCGCGGGCCGCGCCCTGGAATGGCTCTGGGACCCCATTTCCAGGAGGGTACGTCCGGCCCGATGAAGCGGATGCCTGTGATCCCCGCGTCCGGAAGCTCGGAGGTGATGCGCGTGAGGATCGCCGCGCGGATGAACTGCAGCTGCTTGGCCCACGCAGTCGAGTCGCACTGCACCGTCAGCGTGCCCTCGCTCAGCGCGACCGGCACCGCGTGCTGCGCCGTCTCCGCCCCCGCGATATCCGCCCAGCGCAGCACCAGGTCCTCCTGCGAGAGCCGGCCGTCCCAGCCCGCCTCGCGGGTGAGTGCGGTGAGCACGTCGCCCAGGCCCCGGGGGTCCCGCCCGGCGGTGAACGGCTGGTTCTCGTCGTCCTCGCGGCGCCGGCGGCGGCGGAGCTTGCGGGCGGATGGGGGAAGTCCGCGCAGGCGCAGGTAGGTGGCCACCGTCTCGGGCACCTCGATGGGCTCGGCAGCTGGCACGCGCTCGGGGGCGGGGTCGGGATCAGGCATCCGCACCCTCCCGCACGATCTCGCCGGCCTGCACCCGCACCACGTTGGCCCGCAGCTCGGCCGGCACGTCCGCATCGACCGCCGCGGTGACGATGACCTGCTCGAACCCTGCCACCAGGCCGACGAGCCGGGCCCGCCGGTCGGTGTCGAGCTCGGCGAACACGTCGTCGAGGATCACCACCGGGTCGCCCGTCAGGGAGTCGGCGCGCAGCAGCTCGGCGCTGGCCAGGCGCAGAGCGAGCGCGACCGACCACGATTCGCCGTGCGAGGCGTACCCCTTCACCGGAAGTCCGCGCAGGCGCATGACCAGGTCGTCGCGGTGCGGGCCCACCAGCGTCACGCCACGGTCGAGCTCTTCGCCCCGCTGCCCGGCGAGCGTCTCGCGGAACGCCGTCGCCACGGCATCCGCACTGTCGTCCGCCGCCGACCCGATCGTCAGCGTCCAATCCAACTCGGGCATGTGGTCCTCGCCGGCGATCGCGGTGTAGGCATCGTGCACGGGACCGGCGAGCTCTGCGGTGAGCCGGGCCCGCGCGACGATGAGCTCCGTGCCCAGCCCCACGAGCTTGTCGTCCCACACGTCCAGCGTGGTCAGGGAATCGCCGCGGATGCCGCGTGCGCGCGCCGACTTCAGCAGCGCGTTGCGCTGGCGCAGCACCCGGTCATAGTCGGCGATCACGCCGGCGAGCCGCGGAGCGCGCTGGACGAGCAGCTGATCGGCGAACCGGCGGCGGGCGGCGGGGTCGCCGCGCACGATCTGCAGGTCTTCGGGTGCGAACAGGACCACGTGCGCGTGGCGCGGCAGTTCCGCCGGCTTCACACTCGCACCGCCGATGCGCGTCCGGTTCGATCCCTGCCGGTTGATCTGCGCCTCGAGCGTGATCCGCCGCTCGCCGTGGGCGAGGCGCGCGCGGATGAACGCGGCATCCTTCCCCTCCCGCACGAGCGGGGCGTCGGTGGCCACGCGGTGCGAGCCGAGCGTCGCCAGGAACGCGATCGCCTCGGCGAGATTGGTCTTGCCCTGGCCGTTGCGGCCGATGAGCACGTTCGGGCCGGCGTGCAGCTCCAGATCGACCTCCGCGTAGTTGCGGAAGTCGACCAGTCCGAGCCGCTCCACGATCACCCCCTCACCCTATGCGGGTGCAGGGACGGTCAGCGCAGGAGGAGATTGGGCTGCAGCAGGTACTTGAAGGTGTCGCCGTCCGACCTGTCGACAGAGGTCTGCGCGGTGATCAGCACCGGGCTGAGCTTGTTCGCGTTGTCGCTGGAGGTGAAGGTGATGCGCACGAACTCGCTGCGCACCGCGCCGAGTGCCTCGAGCAGATACTGCGGGTTCAGGCCGAGCGTGACATCGTCGCCGCCCAGCAGCGTGGCGTCGACCGACTCCGACGCGCGCGCCTGCTCGCTGCCCGAGGCATCCATCGTCACCCCGTCCGCGGTGAAGGTGAACCGCAGCGGCGCCGCCCGGTCGAGCACGAGGGAGACGCGGCGCACCGCCTCCTGCAGGTCGCCGGTGTTCACGACGGCATGGTGCTCGGTCTGCTCGGGGAAAAGACGCCGCACGGGCGGGAAGTTGCCCTTGATCAGCAGTGAGGTGACGGTGCGGTTGCCCGCGGTGAACGCGACGATCTCTCGGTCGCCGGCTCCGGAGAACGCGATCGAGATGTCACCGCCGTGCGCGAAGGTCTTGCCGACCTCCTGCAGGGTGCGAGCGGGAACCAGGGCTGCGGTGGACTCCTCGCCGGCGGCCGCGCCGCCGTCCCACGGGATGTCGCGCAGCGCCACGCGGTAGCGGTCCGTCGCCACGAGGCTCAGCTTCGTGCCGCTGACCTCCAGCTGCACACCGGTGAGCACGGGCGTGACATCGTCGCGCGATGCCGCGAAGGCCACCTGCGCGATCGCCGTGGCGAAATCCTCCGCCGGCACCAGCCCGGATTCACCGCTCACCTCTGGGATCGCCGGGTACTCCTGCACCGGCATCGAGGCGAGGGTGAACCGTGCCGATCCGCAGGTCAGCACGATCGCGCCGTCCTCGTCGACGACCACCTCGATCGGCTGGTTGGGCATGCGGCTGGCGATCTCGGACAGCAGCCGGCCGTGCACGAGGATCGTGCCGGGCTCGTCGACGGTCGCTTCGATCACTGTGCGCGCCGACGCCTCGTAGTCGAATGCCGCCAGCGACAGCCCCTCCTCGCCCGCCTCGATCAGCACGCCCGCCAGGATCGGCTGGGGGTTGCGCTGCGGAAGCAGCTTCACGACGAATGAGACCGCCTCGCTGAAGACATCGCGGTTGACGTGGAACTTCACCGGCACTCCCTTGTCGTCCTGGGGCCTTGGGTATCCCATGCTAGTGCCCGGCACCGCCGCCGCCAGTTCGAATGCCGCAGCGGTCACGGTCATCGAATGGCATCCCGAAAGGAGAAGGTCTCGTTAATGGTCTTAACGCCTGTGGGAACTGTGGACAGCGGACGCGATCACAGCGGGCGGATGGGAACTACAGCGCTGTGAGATGTGCACGCCGTGGGAGCGGCCGGCGGAGAGTCGGGATGCCGCGCTGCGCCTTTCCACACAGGCACCGCTGTTCATGCACAGACAGAGCCGTGCGATGCACAGTTATCCACAGGTTGTCCACACTGTGAAGAAGTGGAATTTAGTGGTGCTCCCCACGGCTGTCAAGGACCGATCGGGGAATATTCGCGATGATTCAGCGCGTGCGGCCCAGCTGCGTGGTGATCTCGGTCACCTGGTTGTAGATGGAGCGGCGCTCCTTCATGAGCTCGCTGATCTTGCGGTGCGCGTACATGACGGTGGTGTGATCTCGGTTGCCGAACAGCTGGCCGATCTTGGGCAGCGAGAGGTTCGTGCGCTCACGGCACAGGAACATGGCGATCTGGCGTGCCAGCGCGACCGCCTGCGACCGGCTCGAGCCGTAGAGGTCGTCGACGGTCAGTTGGAAGTACTGGGCGGTCGCGGTGATGATGTCGGTCGGCGAGATGACGTTGACGTCGGTCTGGTCGACGATGTCGCGCAGCACCGTCTGGGCCAGCGACATGTCGAGGGTGGAGCGGTTCAGGTTCGCGAACGCGGAGACGCGGATCAGCGCCCCCTCGAGTTCGCGGATGTTGGAGGAGACGACCGTCGCGATGTACTCGAGCACCTCGTCGGGGAACTGCAGACGTTCGCTCTGCGCCTTCTTCCGCAGGATCGCGATGCGCGTCTCGAGGTCGGGCGCCTGCACGTCGGTGATCAGACCCCACTCGAACCGGCTGCGCATGCGGTCTTCGAACCCGGTGAGCTGGCGCGGGGGCACGTCGCTGGTGATCACGACCTGCTTGTCGTGGTCGTGCAGCGTGTTGAACGTGTGGAAGAACGCCTCCTGCGTCTCGGCGCGTCCCTGCAGGAACTGAATGTCGTCGATGAGCAGGATGTCGACCTCGCGGTAGCGCGCCTGGAATGCCGATCCGCGGTTGTTGGCGATCGAGTTGATGAAGTCGTTGGTGAATTCCTCGCTGGACACGTAGCGCACGCGGATGCCGGAGTACAGGCTCAGCGCGTAGTCGCCGATGGCGTGCAGCAGGTGGGTCTTCCCCAGGCCCGAGTCGCCGTAGATGAACAGCGGGTTATAGGCCTTGGCCGGGGCCTCGGCCACCGCGACGGCCGCGGCATGGGCGAAGCGGTTCGACTGCCCGATGACGAAGTTGTCGAACGTGTACTTCGGGTTCAGGCGCGT
>DASSYC010000162.1:0-3679 GCA_035703465.1 Microbacterium sp.
CAGCTGGCCGCGGCGCAGCACCCCTACACGCGTGCGCTGCTGGCGGCGGTGCCCGATATGCACACCGACCTGGATGCGCCGCTGGCCACCGTGCCGGGCCGGCCGGTCGACCCGGCGCGGGTGCCGGCCGGGTGCGCGTTCGCTGCGCGCTGCCCCCTCGCCGACGCGCACTGCCGCGTCGAGGACCCGCAGCTGGTGACGAGCGCGCCCGGTGCCCGCGTCGCCTGCTGGCACGCCGGCGAGCCGCTGCCCGACCCGGTGGCCGCGCCCGCGCGCGACATCGAGGCGGTCACGCCGACAAGTGCGGTCACGCAGACAAGCCCGACCACCCAGACAAACGGAGTGCAGGTGGTCGTGTGAGCGAGCTGCGCTTCGAGAACGTCACCGTCCGCTTCGGCTCGATGACGGCGGTCGACGATGTGAGCTTCACCGTCCCCGACGGCGAGGTTCTGGGACTGGTGGGCGAGTCGGGATCCGGCAAGTCCACCCTCGCGCGGGCGGCGGTCGGACTGGTTCCTGTGCAAGGGGGCCGCATCGTGCTCGACAGCGAGCCGATCGACGTGCGCCACGGCCGCCGCCCGCTCCAGATGGTCTTCCAGGACCCGTACTCCTCGCTGGACCCGCGCATGACCGTCGGCGCCAGCATCGCCGAGATCCTGCCCCGGGGCCTCAAGCGCGCCGCGCGGGCCGCCGAGGTCGCGAGGCTCCTGGAGCTCGTGCACCTGGATCCCGCCCGTGCCGAGGCCTATCCGCTGCAGCTGTCGGGCGGCCAGCGCCAGCGCGTGGCCATCGCCCGGGCGCTGGCCGGCCGCCCCGAGGTGCTCATCGCCGACGAGATCACCTCGGCGCTGGACGTGTCCATCCAGGGCTCGATCCTCAACCTCGTGCGCGAGCTGCAGGCCGAGCTCGGCCTGTCGATGCTGTTCATCTCCCACAACCTCGCCGTGGTGCGATACGTCGCCTCTCGCGTGGCGGTGATGCATCGCGGCCGCATCGTCGAGGAAGGCCCCGCCCTCGAGGTGCTCGCCGACCCGCAGGACCCTTACACCCGTGAACTGCTGGCCGCCATTCCCGGCCGCATCCCCACCTCATCCGAAAATCCGAGGAGCACACCGTGACCCGCACCCTGAGCATTGACGACCTGGCCGAGATCACCGTCCCCAGCCAGCCGACCCTGTCCCCGGACGGTGCGCGGGTGGCCTATGTGCTCAGCGGCGTCGACACCGCAGACGACCGACCCACGAACTCGCTGTGGATGGTGGAGCGGGATGCCGCGGCCCGGCGCCTCACGCAGGGGACGACCGACTCCGAGCCCGTCTTCTCACCCGATGGGGCGACGCTCGCCTTCCTGCGCGACGGACAGCTGTGGACACTGCCGGTCGCCGGCGGCGAGGCGCAGCAGCGCACGCACCTGCCGATCGCGGCCGGGGCGGCGGTGTTCTCGCCCGACGGCACGAAGATCGCCTTCTCCGCGCCCGTCGACCTCGAGTCGATGAAGGGCGAGGACGACGCCGACCGTGCCAAGCGCGGCGGCAGCCCGATCGTCGCCGACGGCGTCGGCTACCAGGCCGACGGGAGCGGGTTCCTGCGCGGCGTGCGGATGCAGGTGCACGTGCTCGATCTCGGCGGCGGTGACGTGCACCAGCTCACCGCGGCCGACGCGCACGCCACGAGCCCGGCGTGGTCGCCCGACGGCGCGCGGCTCGCCTTCGTCGCCAAGCCCGACGGCGTCGACGACCTGACGTTCCGGTCGGCGGTGCAGGTGCTCGACCCCGCCGATCCGGCGGCGCCGGCGAAGGTGGTCGCGTTCGCGGACGGTGCGGCGGCCACCGTCGCCTACGCTCCCGACGGATCGCTCGTGGTCGTCGGCTGGCCCGGCGACCCGCTGGGCATCGCCCGCCTCTACCGCGTCGATGCGGAGACCGGAGCGGCGACGGAGCTCGCGGCATCCCTCGACCGCAACATCATGCCGGGCGGACCCGGGTACCCGGGCGGACTGCCGCAGATCTCGGGGGACGAGGTGGTCTTCGCCGCCCGCGATCGCGGCTGCACCCATCTGTACGCCGCGCCGCTGTCCGGCGGCGAGCCGCGGCTCGTGCTGGGCGGGCAGGGCCGCGTGGTGGCGGGACTGTCGGTCGCCGGCGGATCGGCCGCGGTCGCCGTGGCCGGACCGGACTCGTTCGGCGAGATCGTGCGCATCGACCTCGCGACCGGGGACGAGCAGGTCCTCACCGCGCACGGGGCGGCGCCCGAGGGCGTCGAGCTGTTCGTGCGCGAGTCGCGCGAGTTCCGCATCAGCGACGGCGTGACCGTCGAGGGCTGGCTGCTGCGCGACCCCGAGGCATCCGGTCCCGCCCCGCTGCTGGTCGATGTGCACGGCGGCCCGCACAACGCGTGGAACGGTGCGGTCGACGACATGCACCTCTACCACCAGGAGCTCGTCGGCCGCGGCTGGACGGTGCTCATGCTGAACCCTCGCGGCAGCGACGGCTACGGCGAGCAGTTCTTCACCGCCGTCAACGGCGCCTGGGGCGAGGTCGACGCGAAGGACTTCCTCGAGCCGATCGACCAGCTCGTCGCCGAAGGCGTCGCAGACCCCGACCGGCTCGCGCTCACCGGCTACAGCTACGGCGGGTTCATGACCTGCTACCTGACCAGCCGCGACGACCGCTTCCGTGCGGCCGTGGCCGGAGGCGTCGTGAGCGACCTGGCCAGCATGGGCGGCACCAGCGACGAGGCCCATCTGCTCAACGTGTTCGAGATCAGCGCGATGCCCTGGCGCGCGGCGGACCGCGAGCGCCTTGCGGCCATGTCGCCGTTCGCGCAGGTCGAGAAGGTGACGACCCCGACGCTCGTGCTCCACGGCGGCGACGACAGGCGCTGCCCCGTCGGGCAGGCCGAGCAGTGGCACTACGCGCTGCGCGAGAACGGCGTGCCCACGCGGCTCGTGCTGTACCCGGGCGGCAGTCACCTCTTCCCCCTCTCCGGCACCCCCAGCCACCGGCTCGACTACAACCGGCGGGTCGTCGCCTGGGTCGAGCAGTATGCGGGGGATGCCGCGGGCACCCGCCCCGCCCCGATCGACGCCGCGCACTGGCAGCGCCGCCTCGAGGCGCTCGCCGCCCGGCACAGGGTTCCCGGCGCGCAGCTGGGCATCATGCGCCTCGCCGACGGTCGCGAGCCCGAGATCGTCACCGCGGCGACGGGCACGCTCAACAGGAACATCTCCACCGGGGCGCCGGTGACCAAGGACTCGGTCTTCCAGATCGGATCGATCTCGAAGGTCTGGACCGCCACCGTCATCATGCGCCTCGTCGACGAGGGCCGTCTGTCGCTGGACTCGAAGGTGAAGGACATCCTGCCGGAGGTGAAGCTTGTCGACGACGAGCTCACCGACGGCATCACGGTCCGGCATCTGCTCACCCACACGAGCGGTCTCGACGGCGACATCTTCACCGACACCGGCCGCGGCGACGACGCGGTCGAGAAGTACGTCGCCCTGCTCGAGTCGGCGGGCCGGAACCATCCGCTGGGGGCCACCTGGTCGTACTGCAACTCGGGCTACTCGGTGCTCGGCCGCATCATCGAGGTCCTCACCGGACAGACGTGGGACGCCGCGATGCGCGAGCTGCTCTACGAGCCGCTGGGGCTGACCCACACGGTGACCCTCCCCGAGGAG
>DASSYC010000171.1:0-8154 GCA_035703465.1 Microbacterium sp.
CGCGGGTACCCGGGGGACAAGCTCTACGTGCCCACCGACCAGCTCGACCTGCTGTCGCGGTACGTCGGCGGCGAGTCGCCGTCGCTGTCGAAGATGGGCGGAAGCGACTGGGCGGCGGCCAAGGGCCGGGCGCGCAAGGCGGTGCGCGAGATCGCCGTCGAGCTGGTGAAGCTGTACTCGGCCCGCATGGCGTCGAAGGGATATGCGTTCGGCGCCGACACTCCGTGGCAGCGCGAACTGGAGGAGGCGTTCCCGTTCGCCGAGACGCCCGACCAGCTCCAGACGATCGACGAGATCAAGGCCGATATGGAGAAGCCGATCCCGATGGACCGGCTGCTGTCCGGCGACGTCGGCTTCGGCAAGACCGAGGTCGCCGTGCGGGCGTCGTTCAAAGCGATCCAGGAGGGCAAGCAGGTCGCCATGCTCGTGCCCACGACGCTGCTGGTCAAACAGCACATCGAGACGTTCACCGAGCGGTTCGCCGGCTTTCCCGTGAAGGTGCGCGCGCTGTCGCGATTCCAGACCGACAGTCACGCGCGGGAGACCCTCGCGGGCCTTGCGGACGGCACGGTGGACATGGTCATCGGCACGCACCGCATCCTCACCGAAAAGGTCGTCTTCAATGACCTCGGCCTGCTGATCATCGATGAGGAGCAGCGCTTCGGCGTCGAGCACAAGGACACGCTGAAAAAGCTCAAGGCCAACGTCGACATCCTCGCAATGAGCGCGACGCCCATTCCCCGCACGCTGGAGATGGCCGTCACCGGGATCCGCGAGATGTCGACACTGCAGACCCCGCCGGAGGACCGGCATCCGATCCTCACCTACGTCGGAGCGCGCAACGAGAAGCAGATCGCCGCGGCGATCCGCCGCGAGCTGCTGCGCGAAGGGCAGGTGTTCTTCGTGCACAATCGCGTCAAGTCGATCCAGCGCGTGGCCGCCGAGCTGGCCGAGCTCGTGCCCGAGGCGCGCGTCGCGGTGGCGCACGGGCAGATGGGCGAGCACCAGCTCGAGCAGGTCGTCGACGACTTCTGGGAGCGGCGGGCGGACGTGCTCGTGTCGACGACGATCGTGGAGACCGGCCTGGACATCTCCAACGCCAACACGATCATCATCGACCGAGCCGACAAGTACGGCCTTTCGCAGCTGCACCAGCTGCGCGGGCGGGTCGGCCGCGGCCGCGAGCGCGCCTACGCATATTTTCTCTACGACGAGCAGAAGCCGCTGTCGGAGACGGCCGCCGACCGGCTGGAGACCATCGCGGTCAACAACGATCTCGGCTCGGGCATGCAGGTCGCGCTCAAGGACCTCGAGATCCGCGGCGCGGGCAACCTCCTGGGAGCCGAGCAGGCGGGTCACATCGCGGGAGTCGGCTTCGACCTCTACCTGCGGATGATCGGCGAGGCCGTCTCGGCCTTCCGCGGCGAGGATGTCGAGGGTCAGACCGAGCTGCGGCTGGAGCTGCCGGTGCAGGCCCGCATCCCCGAGGGCTACATCGACAGCGAGCGTCTGCGGCTGGAGGCGTACCAGAAGCTCTCGGCGGCCGCCGCGGCCACGGCGAAGGACGACGCGATCGACGAGGTCGAAGACGAGCTGCGCGATCGGTATGGGGAGCCCCCCGCCGAGGTGAAGGGTCTCGTGGCGGTGGCCCGCCTGCGCCGGCGCGCCGCACGCGCGGGACTGGCCGACGTCGTGGCGATGGGCCCGAACCTGCGGATCGCGCCGGCGCGGCTTCCCGATTCGATGCGGGTGCGGCTGCAGCGCCTGTACCCCAGGGCGAAGCTGCTGCAGGGCGGCGAGGCGCTGGTGGTGCCGCTGCCGGCCGCCGGGGGAGAGGCGCTGCCGGATGCCGACCTCGTCGCGTGGGTGGCGCAGCTGCTCGACCAGCTCTGGCCGGCCCCGGTGGCCGTCATGGAGGACGCGCCGTGACCGGGCGGGTCGTGATCTCGTACTCGAGGGAGACGCCGCGCCACGATGCGGAGTTCGCGCGCGAGCTGCGCGAGCTCGCGGCGGGTGCTGCGGCCGCCGCGGCCGAGGTGGGAATCGCCCTGCGATGGGTCAACGCCGCGGCGCCGGACGCCGACGCGGCGGCCCTCGCTGCCGAGGCCTCCGGCGTGATCGTGCTGGGCGGGGCGGATGTGGACCCCGCGATGTACGGCGAGGCGCCGCACGGCACGCACGTGGGGTCGATGGATGCCGCCGCCGATGCGTTCGAGGCCGGCCTCATGCGCGGCGCGCTCGCCGCCGGCGCGCCGCTGCTGACGATCTGCCGCGGCATGCAGCTGCTCAATGTCGTGCGCGGCGGAAGTCTCGTGCAGGACCTCGGCCAGGGCATGCACGTCGTCGACGACGTGCCCATGATCGACCATCCCGTGCTTGTGCATGCCGGGACGCGGCTGGCGCGCATCATCGGCGCGGGCACCCGCGACATCCGCTCCGGTCACCACCAGGCCGTGGACCGGCTCGGCGACGGGCTCGTGGTGAGCGCGACCGCACCCGACGGCGTCGTCGAGGCAATCGAGCTGCCGGATGCCTGGGCGGTCGGTGTGCAGTGGCATCCCGAGGACGCCGGCGGCGACCCTGCGCCGCTGCGCGCCCTCCTCGCCGACTTCGCCCGCGCCGCCGCCCTCGTGCCCGCACCGCAGGCCTGAGGCGGCCGGCGGCACCAGGCGGACACGCGCCCCCGGGTGTCCGGTCCCGGGGGCGCGTCGCGCGCGGGCGGCCTACACGCCCGCACGCGTGTTCGCGCGCTCCAGGTCGATCAGGAAGCGCTTGGCCTCAGGATGCCGGCCGTACCGGCCGATCGTCCCATCCGAGCGCACCACTCGGTGCACCGGGACGACGAGGCTGATCGGCGCATTGGCGCACGCGGTGCCGACGGCGCGGGCCGCCCCCGGCGAGCCGGCCGTGATCGCGATCTCGCCGTACGCCGCCGTCTCGCCGTAGGGGATGTCGCAGATCGCCTGGAGCGCCGCGCGGGGGAAGCCGCGGGTGGGAGACCAGTCGATGTCCACGTCGAACGCCAGGCGCTCGCCGGCGAAGAACTCGTGGAGCTGGGTGGCGATGTGCTCGACGGCGGCGTCATCGCGGACCGCGACCACGCCCAGGTGCCGCATCACCGGCTCCAGCACGTGCTCGGGGGGTGCCTCGTCGAGATCGAGCCTGATCAGACCCTCGTCGCCGACGGCGATCACTGCCGTTCCGACGGGGGTGGGCACGGTTCCGAAGAGCAGCGAGGTCATGCCTCCATCCTGACGCCGGGAAGCGGCGGTGGAGCCCGATGGTCGCGGATCGGGGGAGAGGATGCCGCGGACCCGCGCTGTGCAGGGGCAGACGCCGCAGACGAGCGGCGGTGTTCGCGGGCAGCCGTGGGCATCGCGCAATCCGGCGAAACTCGGCGGGGATGCGGAGCGCACGCCCTTCGCCCGCCTAGTCTGGCGGGTGTGTGGCGAGCAGGGAGCGTCGTGACGGGCGCCGGAGACGAGATGTCCGCGTCGGCGGTCGGCCCCGGCGATCTCGGCGTCGCCGAATCGGACGCGCGGGTCGTGCACGTCGCGGACGCTGAGCGGGAGCGCCTGCGCGCGGAGGCTGCCGAGCTGGGCGGTCGCCCGACGCTGCTGCAGTACGCCGACGACCCCGAGTCGGGGATCGACATCACCAAGGCGCATCCCGGCAGCATCCCGCCGTTCATCACCGGCAAATCGACCCTGCTGTCCAACCTCTTCCGCGACGAGGTGGCGCTGCGCACCGCGCGCCTGGCGGCATCCCGCATCACCGGCAAGCACCTCGAGCTGCGCACCGTGCGCGGCATCGACGCCGTGAACCTCGCCGTCGGCCTCGCGTCCTGGCGCATCGGCGGACAGGCCTACACCGCGCCCGTTCTCCTGCGGCCGCTGGCGATCCGCCGTCACCACGACGACTTCGAGGTGAAGCTGCACGGCGCCTTCACCGTGAACCCGGTGCTCGTGCGCGCGTTGCACGAGCACTTCGGCATCGACCTCGACGGCGAGGCTCTGGCGCGCGTCGCTCTCGCAGAGGGCGTGTTCAAACCGCAGCCGGTGATCGACCGGCTGCGCGCGGCCACCACGTCGATCGAGAGCTTCAGCGTGCAGCCGCGCCTGGTGGTGTCGACGTTCGCCGACGTGGGAGACCGGATGGCGCGGGACTGCGTCGACCTCGGGCATCCGGTCCTGGACGCGCTGGCCGGACACGCCGCAGCCCGCGAGCAGCTGCAGGCCGAGCCGGCGCTCCCTCCGCGTCGCGGGCCCGACGAGCGGGCACCAGCCTCCGACACGCTGCTGCTCGATGCGGACGCCGAGCAGGAGGACGTGCTCGCCCGGATCTCTGCGGGGCAGTCGGTCGCCGTGCACACCCTGCCCGGCACCGGCGGCACGCAGACGATCATCAACGCCATCGGTGCGCTGGTGCAGGAGGGCAGGCGCGTGCTCGTGGTGAGCGCGCGTCGCTCCACCATCGACGGAGTGCGCCACCGCCTGGCCGGCATCGGCCTGCCGGCACTGGCGGTGTCGCCGTCGAAGCTGCGCAACGACCTCATCCGCGCGATCGGTCGCAACGAGAAGGCCGACAAACCCGCGGTCGCCGAGGTCGACGAGGCCCTGGTCCGGCTGCGCGGCGTGCTCGCCGATTACCGCGCCGCCCTCACCGAGCGCGACGGACGCCTGGGCGTGTCTGCGCTTGAGGCCCTGCGCACGCTCACCCAGCTGACGGCGAAGGTGCCGCCGCCGGCCACCTCTGCGCGACTGGAGCCGGCGACGCTGGAGGCGCTCGCGTCCGGGCGCGATGCCGCGGCATCCGCGCTGGCCACAGCCGCCCGCCTGGGTGAGTTCCGCTTCGGCCCCGACGACTCGCCGTGGTACGGGGTGGCCTTCGCGTCGTCTGAGCAGGCGCGTGTCGCGCACGAGCTCGCCGTCACGCTGCACCGCGATGAGCTTCCCGCCCTGCTGGAGCGCGGCTACGAGCTGATCGGCAGCACCCGCATGCGCCCGTTCACGACGATCGACGAGCTCGGCGAGTTCCTCGAGCTGCTGGCGGGCGTGCGCGACTGTCTCGACCGGTTCAGCCCGACCGTGTTCGAGCGGCCCCTCGCCGAGCTGATCCAGGCCCACGCCCCGCGCCGCGAGGCGCCGCACATGAGCGGCGGCACGCGCCGCCACCTCAAGCGGCTCTCTCGCGAGTACGTCCGCCCGGGCGTGCACATCTCCGACATGTACGAGTGGCTCCTGCGGATCCAGCGGCTGCGCACCGAGTGGCAGCGGTACGTCGACGTCGGCATCGCCCCCGAAGTGCCGCTCGGTCTCACCGATGTGCAGTCGCTGTGGCACCGCGTGCACGACGACCTGGCCGAACTCGACAGGCCGCTGGGGCGCGACGGCGCCGAGCGGCTTGCCGCCTTGCCGGTCGCGCGGCTGGTCAGGGTGCTGACCGGGCTGGCCGCCGAGTCCGCCTTCTTCGACAATCTCATCGAGCGCGCGACACTGCGCACCGACCTGGCCGGACTCGGCCTGGAGCCGCTGCTGACCGAGCTCTCGGTGCGGCACGTTCCGGAGGAGCGGGTCGGCGACGAGCTCGAATTCGCGTGGTGGCAGTCGGCACTGGAGCAGCTGCTGGGCTCGCGGCGCGCACTGCTGGGCGCGAACACGTCGGTGGTGGACCGGCTGGAGCGCGACTTCCGCCTCGTCGATGAGGCGCACGCCGCCGCTTCGGGGCCGCTGCTGGCCTGGACGCTGGCGACCCAGTGGCGCATCGCGATCGTGGACGAGCCGGAGGAGGCGGACGGGCTCAAGCGCCTGCTGCGCGGCACGCCGACCCCTCAGACGCTGTTCGCGACGGCGCCCGCGCTGACCCGGACGCTGGTGCCCGTGTGGATCGCCTCTCCGTACGAGGTGCCGCTGATCCCGGACGACGTCCGGTTCGATACGGTGATCATCGCGGATGCCGCGGCTCTCTGCCTCGCTGAGGCGGCGCCCGCCCTGCGCCGGGCGCGCCAGGTGGTCGCCTTCGGCGACCCGGTGACCCAGCGCCCCACGCCCTTCGAGGTGGGGGCGGGCCCGGCACCCGAGCCGCACGCCGACGAGCTCGCGCCGTTCGACGACACCTCGGTGCTCCAGCGTCTCGGCGAGCTCATCCCCACGCTGACCCTCACCCACAGCTATCGCGCGGGCGGCGAGGACCTCGCCTCGCTCGTGAACGACGCCTTCTACGGCGGCGAGATCGTCTCGCTGCCGTGGGCCGGGTCGTACCTCGGGCGGGGCAGCCTCAGCGTCGACTACGTCGAGGGCGGCGTCGGCGCGCCCGATCCGGAGACCGGCGCGGTGGAGAGCCCGGATGCCGAGGTCGCCCGGGTCGTCGACCTCGTCGTCGAGCACGCGGTCGATCGGGCCGCCGAATCGCTCATGATCGTCACCGCAAGCCGCAGGCACGCCGAGAGGGTGCGCGCCGCGGTGAACTCGGCTTTCGCCGGGCGATCGGATGTCGCCGACTTCGTGTCCCGCGAGACCTCGGAGACCTTCGCGGTGCTCACCCTGGAGGAGTCGGTCGCCGAAAGCCGCGACCGCGTCATCTTCTCGCTGGGCTTCGGCCTGACCAAGCACGGCCGCGTGCTCAGCGACTTCGGCGATCTGTCGTCGCCGGACGGCGACCGGCTGCTCACCGTCGGGATGACCAGGGCGCGCCGCTCGATGGTGATCGTCTCGTCGATCCGGCCGTCCGCGTTCGACGATGGCCGGCTCGAATACGGCGCGCAGACGCTCATGACCATCCTCGGCGGCATCGCCGCGCGTGCCCGCGAGGCGCGGCTCGAAGACCTCGCCGACCCGCTGACGCTCACGCTCGCCCGTGAGCTGCGGCGCCTGGGCGCATCGGTGGACGTGGACTACCGCGGACTGCTGCCGCTGGTCGCCCAGCACGACGGCAAGGCGGTCATCGTGGAGAGCGACCCCGAATCACGCGGCGAGTCGCTGCGCGAGTCGCTGCGCCTGCGGCCGCAGGTGCTGCGGCGACTCGGCTGGCACTACGTGCGCGTGCACGCCTTCGACCTGTACAGCGACCCGGCCGCGGTGGCCGCGCGCGTCGCCGGCATCCTCGGGATCGAGCCCGAGACGCCGACCGCCGACACCGACACCCAGCCGATCGCGGTCATCGACGAGTGAACGACGAGTGAACGACGAGCCGGACCCGCCGCGGCAGCGGGTGCTGCGATCGCGCCGCGGGCGGCGCGCACAGCTGACGCCCGCGCCGGACACGATCGCGGAGCCGACGGCGTCGGACGAGGAGGGGCAGGATGCCCCTCCCTCCGCAGAGGGCGAGGCATCCGGCCCCAATGACGAGCGGATGCGGCGCGAGAAGCCGCCGCACTACTGACGCTCGAGAACTGACTCAGGACCTCTGCGTCTCCAGCAGGTCGCGGATCTGCACGAGCAGCTGCTGCTCGCTGGGCAGCTCGGCCTCATCGGCGACGCCGGCCTTGGCCGCCTGCCGCTCCTTCAGCTTGTTCATGGGGAACACGAAGACGAAATAGACGACGAGCGCCACGGCGAGGAAATTGATGATCGCGCCGATGACGGCTCCGATCGCGAACACGCCGACCTTGAGGTCGTTCAGCGAGTCCGCCTGGAAGAACAGCCCGATCGCCGGGTTGATGATGCCTTCCACGAATGCGTTGACGACCAGCGTGAACGCAGCGCCGATGACGACGGCGACGGCAAGGTCGATGACGTTGCCGCGCATGATGAATTCTCTGAAGCCCTTGATCATGTGATCCACTCCGGTCTCCGGCCTGGGCCGGTCAGCTTCCCGACGACGCGGGTGAGGCCTTCGCCTCGGACTTCGATCCTGCCGAACCGGCGCCGGACACACCACTGCCCGCGCCGGGGGAACCGGCATCCGCGCTCTTCTTCTCACCGGAGGCCTTGTCGCCGGAAGCCTTTTCGCCGGAGCCGGCGCGCGCATCGGCGCGGGAGTCCGTGCGGTAGAAGCCGGAGCCATTGAAGGTGACGCCGATCGACCCGTACTCCTTGCGCAGCGGCCCGCCGCACACCGGGCAGTCGGTCAGGGCGGGCTCGCTGAAGGACTGCACGGCGTCGAAGCGGTGCCCGCACTGCTTGCAGGCGTAGGCGTACGTGGGCATCGGGGCCT
>DASSYC010000199.1:0-3671 GCA_035703465.1 Microbacterium sp.
TCAGTCGTCGTCCTTGCGCTTGCGCCACCGGATGCCCGCGGCGATGAATCCGTCGAGCTCGCCGTCGAACACGGGAGCGGGGTTGCCGACCTCGTAGCCGGTGCGCAGATCCTTCACCAGCTGCTGTCCGTACAGGAAGTATGAGCGCATCTGGTCGCCCCAGCTCGCGGTGATGGTGCCGGCGAGCTCCTTCTTCTTCGCGGCCTCCTCTTCGCGCTTGAGCAGCAGCAGACGCGTCTGCAGCACCCGCATCGCGGCGGCGCGGTTCTGGATCTGGGACTTCTCGTTCTGCATCGACACGACGATGCCCGTCGGGATGTGCGTGAGGCGCACCGCCGAGTCGGTGGTGTTCACCGACTGCCCCCCGGGACCGGACGAGCGGAAGACGTCGATGCGGATGTCGGTCTCGGGGATCTCGACCTCCTGCGCCTCCTCCATCACGGGAATGACCTCGACGGCCGCGAAGCTCGTCTGTCTCTTGTCGGCCGACCCGAACGGGCTGATGCGCGCGAGGCGATGGGTCCCGGCCTCCACCGAGAGCGTGCCGTACGCATAGGGCACGTCGACCTCGAATGTCGCCGACTTGATGCCCGCGCCCTCGGCGTAGGAGGTGTCCATCACCTTCACGGGGTATTTGTGGCGCTCCGCCCACCGCAGGTACATGCGCAGCAGCATCTCGGCGAAGTCCGTCGCGTCGTCGCCGCCGGCCCCGGAGCGGATGGTGACCACCGCGGCCCGGTCGTCGTACTCGCCGTCCAGCAGGGTCTGCACCTCCAGCTGCGAGATGACATCGGACAGCGCGGCCAGCTCGGTGCGCGACTCGGCGGCCGAGTCCTCGTCGTCCATCTCGTTGGCCAGCTCCACCAGAACCTCGAGGTCGTCGAGGCGCTGCGCGATGGCGCTGACGCGGGCGAGCTCGGACTGCCGGTGACTGAGCGCACTGGTCACCTTCTGCGCCTGCTCCGGGTCGTCCCACAGGTCGGGCGCACCGGCCTGTTCGCTCAGCTGCGCGATCTCTTCCGTGAGCGCAGGGACGTCGACCACCGCCTGGATCTCAGCGAAGGTGGACTTCAGGGCGGCGATATCGGCAGACAGGTCGAGCTCGAGCATGACACTCCAGACTAACGTTTCTGTCGTATGACCGATTCCGCCCGCCGCGTGCTGCTGCGCTTCGCGCCCATGATCTACGGCCCGACCGTGCTGTACGGCCTCGGTCAGGGTGCGGTCATCCCCCTCGTGCCGGTGATCGCCGCGGCGCTGGGAGCGGACATCGCCACCGCGGCCCTGGTGGCCTCTGCCCTCGTGGTGGGTCAGCTGTGCGGCAACCTTCCCGCCGGATGGCTGGTGGCGCGCATCGGCGAGCGCTTGACGATGGCGCTGGCCGCGACGATCTCGGTCGGCGGAGTGCTGGGCATGGTGTTCGCGCCGGGCCTTGTGGTGTTCGCGGTGTCGGTGTTCGTCATCGGATTCTGCGCCGCGGCGTTCGGGCTCGCCCGGCACGCCTTCATGACCACGCGCGTGCCGGTCGCGTTCCGGGCACGCTCGCTGTCGCTGCTGGGCGGCGCCTACCGCCTCGGCGTGTTCGTCGGGCCGTTCATCGCCGCGGGCCTTCTCGCGGTGTTCCACGATGAGAGCGCCGCCCTGTGGTTCTTCGGGATCTGCCTCGCCGGCACCATCCTGCTCGTGCTCCTCGGCCCCGATCCCGAGAAGGAGTTCGCCGCGGAGCCGCCCGGCACCGCCAGTGCGATGATGATCTCCGCGGACACCGGCGAGGCTGTCACCGGCACCATCCCGCAGACCCCCGGCGGCGGGGTCTTCCGCACGATGTGGCGAAACCGCGGTGTGCTCTCGCGCCTGGGCGCGGCCGCGGCATCCCTGTCCGCCGTGCGCTCGGCCCGCCAGATCGTGCTGCCCCTGTGGGGCGTGTCGATCGGCCTGGACGCGCAGACGATCGCCCTGGTCGTCGGCGTGTCCGGTGCGGTCGACTTCGCGCTCTTCTACGCGAGCGGTCAGGTGATGGACCGCCTCGGAAGGCTGTGGGCCGCACTGCCCGCGATGCTGCTGATGGGCGCCGGCTTCCTCGCCCTCGCTTTCACGCACGAGCTCGACAGCGCCTCGATGTGGTTCGCCATGCTGGCGGTGGTGCTCGGCGTCGGCAACGGGCTGTCGTCGGGGATCCTGCTGACCCTCGGCGCCGACGTCGCACCCAAGGCCGACCCCGCGCCCTTCCTCGGCTCGTGGCGCACGCTCACGGATGCCGGTGGGGCGCTTGCTCCCCTGGCCGTCGCGGGCATCGCCGCGATCGCCTCGCTGGCCGTGGCCACCGCTGCGGTGGGCGCGCTCGGATTCGCCGGTGCGGCTGCCTTCGCGCGCTGGGTGCCGCGGTTCATCCCCCAGACTGGGCGAGACGGCTGAGTCGGGCGCGTCAGCGCAGGGCCGTGCGGCTGGTCGCCGTCGCCTCCAGGGTGAGGCCGTCCGGCACGAACAGCGACAGCAGCGGCGGATCCCAGCGGCCACGCACGGTGACCCGGGCGGACACCCCGTCGGGCGTGGAGGCGGAGACCAGCACCGCGCCCGCGCCCACATCCTCGACGAGCGCCTGCGCCTGCGCCCGCACGCCGCTCCCGTCGAGCTGGGCGCGGACCGCATCGCCGTCCAGCGTCAGCTCGAAACCGTCGGCACCGGCCAGCGCCGCCGCATCGGCGAGGCCGTCCAGCCGTTTCTGCTCGAGATACAGCGACGTCGCGCTCACGCACACCAGGATCGCCGCCAGCGCCAGCATCGCGTAGCCGATGGTGAGCAGCAGCACGCTGCCCTCATCGTCGCCGGTCTTGTTCGCGAGACGGTGTCGCAGGGCCCTCACCCGGTCCCCCAGAATCGAGACACCTTCTGCGCGGCCGAGGCCTCCACCGGGACGCTCGCGATGCGCTCCAAGCCCAGCACCGCCGGGACCAGCGGCAGCGACACCCGCGCGCGCACGGTCACGACGAGCGTCGCCCCCACCGACGGACACGCCGCCCCTGCCGGACGGCAGTCCAGGGCGAGGTCCACGCCGTCCGTGTCCATCCCATACTCCTCCACGACCGAACGCAGCACAGCGTCTGCCCGCTCGGCGGCGGCGCCGGCGTCCGCAGCAGTCGCCACGGCGCGCGCAACATGCCGCGCCCCGGCCTCGGCCCCCAGCGCCTGCCCCTGGATCATCCCCAGCGCGACGACGAGGTACACGAGCGGAACCAGCAGCACCACGCCCACCGCGATGAACTCGAGCGCCGCCGACCCGTCCTCGCCGGCAGCCGCCGTCCGCAGCCTCCCGCGCGGGTCAGCCCAGCGATTCGAGCGGCGCATGCGCGGTCACCTCCAGGGCGGCGGGTGCACCGAGCAGGCCGACGAGCGGCAGCGTCGTGGTGACGGTGACCTCCACCGCGGGATGCCCGAGCCTGGTCGTCTCGTGGGCGCGCACGTCCTGCGCGTAGTCGGCGCCGACGGTCCGGGAGATGATCTGGGCCGTGCGCTGCGCGCCCTGCTCGGCGGAGGTGTCGGCCAGCGCAGCGTGGAAGGCGCCTTCCACCGCAGCATCGTGCACGACATTGCGCACGTACACGGCGAGCCCCAGCTGGAGCACCGCGAGGGTCAGCACCGTGAGCAGCGCGCCCACGAGCACGAACTCCACG
>DASSYC010000056.1:0-8252 GCA_035703465.1 Microbacterium sp.
GCGATGATCTCCTGCAGCTCCTTGTTCTTCTGGAGGATCTGCTTCACGGCCGTGGCCACCCGGTAGTGGTCCTCGCCGATGTAGCGCGGGTCGAGGATGCGGCTCGTCGAGGTGAGCGGGTCAACCGCGGGGTAGAGCCCCTTCGACGCGATCTCGCGGCTGAGCTCGGTGGTGGCGTCCAGGTGCGCGAACGTCGTGGCCGGCGCGGGGTCGGTGTAGTCGTCGGCGGGAACATAGATCGCCTGCAGCGAGGTGATCGAGTGGCCGCGCGTCGAGGTGATGCGCTCCTGGAGGACGCCCATCTCATCGGCGAGGTTCGGCTGGTAGCCGACCGCCGAGGGCATCCGGCCGAGCAGCGTGGACACCTCGGAGCCGGCCTGCGTGAACCGGAAGATGTTGTCGATGAACAGCAGCACGTCCTGCTTCTGCACGTCGCGGAAGTACTCCGCCATCGTCAGGGCCGACAGGGCGACGCGCAGGCGCGTCCCGGGCGGCTCGTCCATCTGGCCGAACACGAGGGCGGTCTTGTCGAAGACGCCCGCCTCCTCCATCTCCTGGATGAGGTCGTTGCCCTCACGGGTCCGCTCGCCGACGCCGGCGAACACCGACACGCCGCCGTGGTCCTGGGCGACGCGCTGGATCATCTCCTGGATGAGCACCGTCTTGCCCACGCCCGCGCCGCCGAACAGGCCGATCTTGCCGCCCTGCACGTACGGGGTGAGCAGGTCGATGACCTTGATGCCCGTCTCGAACATCTGCGTCTTGGACTCGAGCTGGTCGAAGCTGGGCGCCTGGCGGTGGATGCCCCAGCGCTCGGTGATCTCGATCTTCTCGCCCGGCTCGGCATTGAGGATGTCGCCGGTCACGTTGAACACGCGGCCCTTGGTCACATCGCCGACGGGCACGGTGATCGGGCCGCCGGTGTTGCGCACCTCCTGACCGCGGACGACGCCGTCGGTGGGCTTCAGGGCGATCGCGCGCACCAGGTCGTCGCCGAGGTGCTGGGCGACCTCGAGGGTCAGCTCGCTCGACTCGTCGCCGATCGTGATGGTCGTCTTCAGCGCGTTGTAGATCTCGGGGATCGCGTCGTGCGGGAACTCGATGTCGACCACCGGTCCTGTGACGCGCGCGACGCGTCCGACGACGTCGGTCTCGGTCTTCTCAGCGGTGAGGCTCATGGCTTCTTCTCTTTCGTGGGGTCCTTGCTTGCGCAGAGTCGATTACTTGCCGGATGCCAGGGCATCCGCGCCGCCGACGATCTCGGCGATCTGCTGGGTGATCTCTGCCTGACGCGCGTTGTTGCGCAGGCGCGTGTAGTCGGTGATGAGCTTGTCGGCGTTGTCGCTGGCCGACTTCATCGCCTTCTGGGTCGCGGCGTGCTTGGCTGCCGAGGACTGCAGCATCGCGTTGAACACGCGGCTCTGCACGTACACGGGCAGCAGTGCGTCCAGCACGGTCGCCGGATCGGGCTCGAACTCATAGAGCGGATAGGCGGCGGGGCCCTCCTGCTCGCCGTACGCGGCCTCGGAGGCCTCCACCACCTGGAGCGGCAGCAGGCGCACGCGCTCGGGCGACTGCGTCATCATGCTGACGAAGCGGTTGTAGACGAGGTGGATCTCGTCCACCCCGCCCGCGTCGCCGCCGCGGATGAAGTCGTCGATCAGCCGCGCGCCGATCTCCTCCGCCGTGTGGAAGTGCGGGGTGTCGGTGTCGCCGGTCCACTGCTCGGCGGGATCCATCCTCCGGAACTGGAAGTACCCCACGGCCTTGCGTCCGACGAGGTAGTACACCGGCTCCTTGCCCTCCGACTGCACCAGCTCGGACAGCTCGAGCCCCTCGCGGATGATCTGCGAGTTGAACGCGCCCGCCAGGCCACGATCCGAGGTGAAGATCACGATCGCGGAGCGACGGAGCGCCTCGGGCTCGCGGGTCAGCGGGTGATCGATGTTGGAGTGCGTGGAGACGGCGGACACGGCGCGCGTCACGGCGCGCGCGAAGGGCGCGGCGGCGCGCACGCGCGCCATCGCCTTCTGGATGCGCGAAGCCGCGATGAGCTCCATCGCCTTCGTGATCTTCTTGGTCGTCTGAGCAGAGGCGATCTTCTGCTTGTAGACCCTGAGTTGTGCGCCCATGTCCTATGTCTGTCCGCGTCAGGCCCGACGGCCCTTGACGATCTGCTCCTGGTTGACGTCCTCGACGTCCGTGGCCTCGAACTCCTCGTGACCGGCGGCGACGCCCTGGCCGCTTCCGGCCTGGAACTCGACGATGAACTTGTCGACCTCGGTGTTCAGCTCGGCCTCGGTGTCGTCGTCCAGCACGTTGGTGTCGCGCAGCGTGTCGAGGATGGTGGTGTTGCGCCGCAGGTGGTCCAGCAGCTCGCGCTCGAAGCGCAGCACGTCTTCGACCTCGAGGGTGTCGAGCTTGCCCTTGGTGCCGGCCCAGATCGAGACGACCTGCTCCTCCACCGGGTACGGGTCGTACTGCGGCTGCTTGAGCAGCTCGGTCAGACGCGCACCGCGCGCGAGCTGACGACGGGATGCGGCATCCAGGTCGCTCGCGAACATCGCGAACGCCTCGAGCGAGCGGTACTGCGCCAGCTCCAGCTTCAGCGTGCCTGAGACCTTCTTGATCGACTTGACCTGGGCGTCGCCGCCGACGCGCGACACCGAGATGCCCACGTCCACGGCCGGCCGCTGGTTCGCGTTGAACAGGTCGGACTGCAGGAAGATCTGGCCGTCGGTGATCGAGATCACGTTGGTCGGGATGTACGCCGACACGTCGTTGGCCTTGGTCTCGATGATGGGCAGACCGGTCATCGACCCCGCGCCCAACTCGTCCGACAGCTTCGCGCAGCGCTCCAGCAGACGCGAGTGCAGGTAGAAGACGTCGCCAGGGTAGGCCTCGCGCCCCGGCGGACGACGCAGCAGCAGCGACACCGCGCGGTATGCCTCGGCCTGCTTCGACAGGTCGTCGAAGATGATCAGGACGTGCTTGCCGGCGTACATCCAGTGCTGGCCGATGGCCGATCCGGTGTATGGGGCGAGGTACTTGAAGCCGGCCGGGTCGGAGGCGGGGGCGGCGACGATCGTCGTGTACTCCATCGCGCCGGCCTCCTCGAGTGCACCGCGCACGGAGGCGATCGTGGAGCCCTTCTGGCCGATGGCGACGTAGATGCAGAGCACCTGCTTGTCGGGGTCTCCCGACTCCCAGTTCGACTTCTGGTTGATGATCGTGTCGATCGCGAGGGCGGTCTTGCCCGTCTGGCGGTCGCCGATGATGAGCTGACGCTGACCGCGTCCGATCGGGATCATCGCGTCGATGGCCTTGATGCCCGTCTGCAGCGGCTCGTGCACGCTCTTGCGCTGCATGACGCCCGGCGCCTGCAGCTCGAGGGCGCGGCGGCCGTCTGAGGCGATCGCACCCTGGCCGTCGATCGGGTTGCCGAGCGGGTCGACCACGCGGCCGAGGTATCCGTCGCCGACGGGGACCGAAAGGACCTCGCCGGTGCGGCGCACCTGGCCGCCGGCCTCGATGCCGGAGAAGTCGCCGAGCACCACGACGCCGATCTCGTTCTCATCGAGGTTGAGCGCGAGGCCCTGCGTGCCGTCCTCGAAGGTGAGGAGCTCGTTGGCCATGGCACCCGGGAGACCCTCGACGTGCGCGATGCCGTCCGCCGCGTCCACGACGGTGCCGACCTCGGTCGCGGCCGCGCCGGTGGGCTCGTAGGCGGCGACGAAGTCCCGGAGGGCGTCACGGATGACGTCGGGGCTGATCGAAAGTTCTGCCATTGTCTTCCCTTTGTTGAGAACTGCTGAAAGCTGTGTTGCGGGGCTTCCCGCTCCGCCCGGAGGCGGGATTGTCAGCCGGCGAGGCGCTGGCGCAGGTCCGCCAGGCGTCCGGAGATGCTGCCGTCGATCACATCGTCGCCGATCTGCACGCGCAGACCGCCGACCAGGTCCGGATCGATCACGGCGTTGAGCGAGACATCCCGCCCGTACTTCGCGGCCAGGGCCGCGGCGAGCCGCTCCGCCTGGGACGCGGTCAGCGGGGCCGCCGAGTACACGGTGGCCACCGTCTTGCCGCGCTGGTCGCTGACCGTGCGCATCGCCGCACTCAGCAGCTGGCGCACGCGACGCTCGCCCGGCTGCAGCACGAGCGACGAGACGATGAGGGTCGTGGCCGCGCTCGCGCGTCCCCCGAGCACTGTCTCGACGAGGTCGCCCTTGGCGGTGGTCGCACCGAGGCGGCTGCCCAGGGCGAGCTCGAGCTGCGGGTTGGCCGCGACGAGCTGGGCGACCGCGAACAGCTCGCCCTCCACGTCGTCGTCCGCGGCCGCCGTGGCGGCAGTGCGGACGGCCAGGGTCTCGATGCCGTCGATGAGGTCCTGCGCCTTCGACCAGCGCTGTTCGGCCGCGCTCTCGAGCAGTGCGACGGCCGCCAGCGACAGCCGGCCGCCGAAGACGTCTGCCACGACGCGCCTGCGCGCCTCGGGCTCTGCGGCCGGGTCTGCCAGCGCGCCGCTCAGCTGCGACGACTCGCCTACGACACGCGCCGCGGCGAAGAGCTCGCGGGCGGTGTCGAGGTCGACTCCCGAGGTGGCGTCCAGCGCCGCCTTCGTCGCCGCGAGGGCCTGAGTGGTCGCGCTGCCCATTACTTCGCCGCCTTCTGCGCCTCTGAGGACTCCAGGTCGGCGAGGAAGCGATCGACCACGGCCTGCGCGCGCTTGTCCTCGGACAGCGTCTCTCCGACCACGCCGCCGGCCAGGTCCAGGGCGAGGGTGCCGACATCGTTGCGCAGCGACACGAACGTCGACTGGCGCTCCGCCTCGATCTGGGCCTGCGCGTTCGCGGCGATGCGGGCCGCCTCGGTCTGCGCGGTCACCTTCGCCTCGGCGACGATCTTCGCGCCGTCCGCACGCGCGGCATCCCGGATGCCGGCGGCCTCGCCGCGTGCGTCCGCGAGCTTCGCGGTGTACTCCTCGAGAGCCGCGGCAGCCTTCGCCTGCGCCTCGTCGGCGCGCTTGATGCCGCCTTCGATGGCCTCCTTGCGGGCGTCGAGCACCGCGTTGAGGCTGGGGATCACCTTCCAGATGAAGAACACCAGGACGATGACGAAGCTGATCGTGCCCCAGATGAGATCGGGCAGCGCCGGGATGACCGGGCTGTGCGCCACCTCGGCATGCACGACGGTGACTGATGCGAGCAGCATTCAGACTCCTTCGCTAGGGATCCGCGGTTACGGCGCGGGGAACGGGATGAACGCGACGGCGATCGCGATGAAGCAGAGCGCCTCGGTGAGCGCGACGCCGAGGAACATGAGGCTCGACAGGCGGCCCTGCAGCTCAGGCTGACGTGCCACCGACTCGATGGTCTTGCCGATGACGTAGCCCACGCCGATACCGGAGCCGATGACGGCGAGACCGAAGGCGAGCGGTGCGAGTTGTCCGACGATGTTCACGGGGTGTTTCCTTTCGAGGGGGTACAGATGATCGATGGGCGGCGAGCGATCAGTGCTCTTCGGCCACCGAGAGCTGGATGTAGATGGCGGTCAGGATGGCGAAGACGTACGCCTGCAGGGCGGCGACGAACAGCTCCAGCACGGTGAAGGCGATGCCGAACGCGAAGCTGCCGATGCCGAGGAGGCCCAGGAGGTTGCCCTCGGCGAGGACCGTGAAGAAGAAGAACTGCGTCGCGGTGAAGCAGAGCACCAGGAGCATGTGCCCGGCGATCATGTTCATCGTCAGTCGCAGGGTCAGCGTGATCGGGCGGACGATGAATGTGGAGAGGAACTCGAGCGGCGTCAGCAGCGGGTAGAGGAACCACGGCATCCCCGGCAGGAACAGCGAGTCCCGCCAGAACCGCCAGCCCTTCTCGCGCATGCCGGCGTAGATGAAGGTGCACCACGACACGATGGCCAGCACGAGGGGCAGGCCGATCGCGGCTGTGCCCGCGAGCTGGATGCCGGGGATGACGCCGGTGAGGTTCATCCCCAGGATGAGGAAGAACATCGTCATGATGATCGGCTCATAGCGACGGCCGAGACGCTCGCCGAGCGTGTCGTAGACCATGCCCTTGCGCACGAACATCAGCATGGCCTCCCACGCGGCCTGCCCGCGCGACGGGACGACCTTCATGCGACGGGTGGCGAGCCAGAACAGGACCACGAGGACGACGACCACCAGGATGCGGATCAGCATCAGGCGGTTCATCTCGAACGGCGTGCCCACGAACAGCAGGGGAGCCGGGAAGAACTCGTTGATCGACGGGCCGTGGAACCCGCCGTCATCGCTTGCGGCGGCGTTGACGATCTGTGACGCGACGTGAGTAAACAGCGTGAGCTCCGGCTTCGGGTCGCCGACGATTATCAGCGCGACGATGGTCATGAGCGTCGACCGGCGGGATGCGATCCTCCATGCGTGAAGGATCCGCGCCGCACTCCCGGCGACTGGTCCACCCTACCAAGGATTTCCATCGGTCACGTACCGGCAGACCCGTTCTGCGGGTCATCGACGGACTCGGGCAGCGTCACATCCACGTAGGGCGCGCGCGCCTTCGCCATCACGACCAGATCGATGATCAGCGAAGCCAGGACGCTGGCTACGACGGCGAACACGAAGACCCGCCCGTCGATCCACGGCTGACCGCGCAGCAGCAGGAGCACCGCGACGAAAACGAGCAGCTTCACGAGCAGGCCGCCGATGATCAGACCGAAGAACAGATGCAGCTTCTCGGGGCCCTGGAAGCGCTGCGCGAACAGGATCAGACCCGCCGTGAGGCCGAGGAACACGGCGGCGAGGACGACGCCCACCAGCGCGCTCCACAGGCCGTCCATGCCGCCGACGGCGTAGCCGAGGACGGCGCCGATGACGGCCAGGAAGCCTGTGATCACCGCGCACCAGATGAGGGTGGCGCGCAGGATGATGGATGCCGAGGTGCGTGGCGGTTTCATCGGTGGGTCTCCAGAGTGGGGGCGCTCGCGGCGGGTGCGCGGCGGCGTCGGGCGGTGGGCAGGAAGGTGACGACCAGGCACGCGATGACGCCGGCGACGCCGAAGACGATGCCCGGCCAGTAGTCGCCCGGCGTGACGTACACCGAGAACACGTACATGAGCAGCATCGAGAATCCGACGATCGCCGTCCAGGCGTAGAAGACCAGCACGGCGCCGCGGTCGGTGTGGCCCATGTCGAGCATGCGGTGGTGCAGGTGCTTGCGGTCCGGAGAGAACGGCGACTTGCCCGCGCCCATCCGGCGGATGACGGCGAGCCCGAAGTCCAGCAGCGGGAGCAGCACGATCACCACCGGCAGCAGGATCGGCACGAACGCGGACAGCAGCTGCGAGCGGCCGAGACGATCCGGCTGATCGATGATGGCGGGGTCGATCTGCCCGGTGATGGCGATGGCCGAGGTCGCCATCAGCAGCCCCAGCACCAGTGCGCCCGAGTCGCCCATGAAGAGCTTGGCGGGGCTCCAGTTCAGCGGCAGGAATCCCAGGCACACCCCGATCAGCACGGCCGCGATGAACGACGCGAGGTTGAAGTACGACGAGGCTCCGGTGTCGCGCACCAGCAGATACGAATAGACGAAGAAGATCCCGTTCGCGATGAGGCACACCCCGGCGACGAGGCCGTCGAGGCCGTCGATGAAGTTCACCGCGTTGGTCGACGCGATCACGACGATGACCGTGAAGGTGACGAGCACCGGGGTGGGCAGGATCGTCGTGCCGGAGATCGGGAGGGACAACAGCTGGACGCCGGCGTAGGCCATCAGCCCGGCCGCCAGGATCTGCCCCGCGAGCTTGGTCAGCCAGTCGAGCTCGCGGATGTCGTCGAAGGCCCCGACGAGGCAGACGATGCCGCCCGCCGCGATCACGCCGAGGATCTGCCGGTCCTTGAAGAGGTTGCCGAGGTAGGGCAGGTTGCGCGCGACCAGTGCCGCCGCCACGAAACCGACGTACATGCCGACCCCGCCGAGCCGCGGGATCGGCGTCTTGTGGACGTCGCGCTCACGGACGGCCGTGAAGGCCCCCGTCGCCACCGCGACGCTGCGGATGAAGGGTGTGGCGAGGTACGTGACCGCGGCGGCCACGATGAGGACGAGGACGTACTCGTGCACCTACCGACCTTCGTTCGTGCCCCGACGCGTGCGGGCGGACCCCACTCAGCGAGGGTATGCCGGGAAGCGCGTCACGAGGTCGGTGACCTCTGCGCGCACCTGCTTGCTCACGGCGTGCTCGGGGTCGGCGTCGCCCTTGGT